>NZ_CP049256.1:2406203-2706978 GCF_011046485.1 Microbacterium sp. 4R-513 | reverse complement strand
ACGCCGAGGGCGGGGAGGACGGTGGTCATGCGTCGATTCCACACCCGGCTGCTCGCGCGCGACACCGGGCCGTGGCATCCTGTGTCTGCTATGCCAGACCATTCCGCTCCCGGGTCGACGTCCGATCGGCCGCAGGTCCCCGCCGCCGACCAAACGCTGCGGATCCTCACGTTCCTCGGGCGCCAGCGCGGCCCCGTCGCTGCGCGGACGATCGCGTTGCAGCTCGGCATTCCCCGCTCCAGCGTCTATCACCTGCTGGACGCGCTCGAAGGACACGGGTTCGTCGTGCACGTCCCCGCCGAGCGGCGCTGGGGCCTGGGCGTCGCGGCCTTCGAACTGGGCGGCGGCTACGCGCGGCAGGCGCCGCTCGCCCGACTGGGACGACCGCTGCTGGCCGACCTCGCCGACCGCGTCGGCGAGAGCGCCCACCTCGCGGTCATGAGCGGGCGCGACGTCGTCTACATCGTCGAGGAGCGCGCACCGCGCCGCCCCGCGCTCGTCACCGACGTCGGCGTCCGCCTTCCCGCACACCTGACCGCGACGGGACGGGCGATGCTCGCCGCCCTCCGGCGCGAGCAGGTGCGAGCCCTGTTCCCGGATGCCTCGGCGTTCTCCGACCGCACGGGCCGAGGACCGCGCTCGCCCGGCGAGCTGCGCGAGCTGCTGCGGCAGGTTCGCGCGACCGGCTGGGCCACCGAGGACGGCGAGGTCACGCTCGGCCTCCAGTCGATCGGCATCGCGGTGCTCGACCACATCGGCTGGCCGTCGGCCGCGATCGCCGTGACGTGGCCGGTCGAGGCGGATCGGGATGCCGCGAGCCTCGCGCCGCACGTCGAGCATGCCGCGGCGGAGCTGTCGCGCCGGCTCTACGCCCGCGAGCGCACCGCAGCCTCCGGCTAGAGGTCGTCCCGGCTGCGGACGACGAGCTCGGGCTCGATGAGCCGGTGCCACGTTCCGCCGTCGCTCGCCGGATCGTCCACGAGCAGGTCGAGCACGGCCTCGGCGACCTGCTCGGGCCGCTGCTCGACGCTCGAGATGCCCAGGGCCTCCGCCACCGGGGTGTTGTCGAACCCGACGACGACCAGGTCCGGCCGCCCGCCGTGCGAGGCAGCCAGGTGCGCGCCGAGCGCGAGGGTGTCGCTCGCGCACACGACGGCATCGACCTCCGTCTCGGCGAGAGCCCGCTCGGCGACGGCCCGCGCTTTGACCACGGTGTCGACCGACGTCCACCGCAGGTCGGGCGGCGTCGCCTCGATCCACCCCGTCGCCTCGCGCCATCCGCGCTCGCGGTCGTCGCCCGTGCCGGAGCCCGGGGGCCAGCCGAGGAACGCGACCCGATCGCCCTCGGCGAGGGCGTGCAGCGTGGCGGCCCGCGTGCCGGCTGCGCCGTCGACGTCGACCCAGGGCCGCGACGGGTCGCCCATCAGCGCTCCCGCGCCGGGCTCGCCCCAGGGGCGGCCGAAGGCGACGAACGGCATGTCGTTCTCAGCGAGCCACTCGGTGCGCGGGTCTCCCTCGTACGTGCCGGTCAGGACGACCCGATCGATCTCGCCGCCTTCGCGGAGCTGACGGATCCGGTCGATCTCCTCGCCGGCGCTGCTCGCCGCGTACACCAGGATCCGCAGGCCGCGCGGTGTCGCACGGTCGGTGAGGGCGTGGATGAACCGGTCGAGGACGATCCCAGAGATTCCCCCGGCATACGGATCGAGATGGATGCCGATGGTGTGGCTCCGCCGAGTGCGCAGTCGTCGCGCCGCCATCGACGGCGCGTATCCGAGTTCCGCGATCGCCGCTTCCACGCGGTCCCGCGTCGCCGCACGGACGATGTGGGGCGTGTTGAGAACGTTCGACACCGTCTGCCGTGAGACCCCCGCGACGCGCGCGACGTCTTCGACGGTGGGCTGTCGTCCTGCCACGGATATCACCTCTCCCGACGGGCGCCTCCCCCTTGACACCCGACGCACCTCGTGAATACTTTGGCACCGCACCACAGGTTTGAACGATCAAATTTCTGATGGGCACTGTATCGAAGGAGATCTCATGAAGCGAAACACAGCAGCGCGGAGCCTCGCGATCGGCGCCTTCGCAGCGACGGCGGCCCTCGCCCTCGCCGGTTGCGGACAGGGCTTCCAGGACAACGGAGGCGGGGGAAGCGCATCGGACGGCGCTCTCACGAGCTCCGACGACTCGCTCTCGATCCTGATCGGCTCGAGCGGCGACGCCGAGACGAAGGCCGTCAAGGACGCCGTTGCGGCATGGTCGAAGGAGTCGGGCGTCAAGGCCGAGGTCAACACGGCCAACGACCTCCCCCAGCAGCTCTCGCAGGGCTTCGCGGCGGGCGACCCGCCCGACCTCTTCTACCTGGCCACCGAGGCCCTCGCGGGCTATGCGAGCAACGGCTCGCTCAAGGCGTACGGCGACGAGCTCAAGAACAAGGACGACTTCTATCCGTCGCTCGTCGAGAACTTCACCTACGACGGCGACTTCTACTGCGCGCCGAAGGACTTCTCGACCCTCGCTCTCGTCATCAACAAGGGACTGTGGGATGCCGCGGGCCTGACCGATGCCGACATCCCGAAGACGTGGGACGACCTCACCGCCGTCTCGCAGAAGCTCACCCAGAACGGCGTCGTCGGCCTCGGCATGGGCCAGGAGTATCAGCGCGTCGGCGCCTTCATGGCGGCCGCGGGCGGCGGGCTCATCAAGGACGGCAAGGCCGTGGCCGACAGCCCGGAGAACGTCGAGGCCCTCACCTACGTCAAGGACAACATCGCCTCCGGTAACTTCGCCTTCGCTCCCGACCTCGGGGCCGGATGGGGCGGCGAGGCCTTCGGCAAGCAGCTGTCAGCCATGACGATCGAGGGCAACTGGATCACGGGCGCCATGTCGAACGACTTCCCCGACGTCGACTACGTCGTCACCGAGCTCCCGGAGGGCCCCGGCGGCCAGGGAACCCTGCAGTTCACGAACTGCTGGGGCATGGCCGCCGACAGCCCCAACCAGAAGGCCGCCCTCGACCTCGTCGAGTACCTGACGAGCGCCGACCAGCAGCTCGCCTTCTCGAAGGCATTCGGTCCCATGCCGTCGGTGCAGTCCGCCGCCGACCAGTGGAAGAGCGACAACCCGAAGCTCGAGGCGTTCCTCGCCGGCGCCGACTACGCCCAGGGCGTGCCGACCAACGAGGGGACCGCTGACGTCATCACCGACTTCAACTCGCAGCTGCAGGGGCTGAAGACCGGCGACCCGGCTCAGATCCTCCAGACGGTGCAGTCGAACCTCGAAGCCATCGTCGGCTGACCCACCATGACCGCGACCGCAACGGCCCCTCGCCGTGCCGGAAACCCCAAGGGGATCCGGCGCGGCGAGGCGGTCGCGGGCTGGGTCTTCACCCTCCCCGTCATCATCATCCTGGGCGTCTTCCTGCTCTTCCCCGTGCTCATGGCGTTGTGGGTGAGCTTCTCCGACTGGTCGGGCCGGGGCAGCCCCTTCTCGTCGAACGTGAGCTTCGTCGGTCTCGAGAACTACGCGTCCATCACGACCGGCGACGGCCTGGCCACACGCGACTTCGGCACAGCGCTGCGCAACAACGCGTGGTACGTGCTGCTCGTCGTGCCGATTCAGACGGCACTGTCGCTCTTCCTCGCCGTGCTCGTCAACGGCGCCCTGCTGCGCGGGCGCGGCATCTTCCGCACGGCCTTCTACTTCCCGTCGGTGACGGCATCGGTCGCCATCACTATCCTCTGGCTGTTCCTCTTCTCGGCGAACGGCGTCATCAACGAGCTGCTCGGCTTCATCGGCATCAACGGCCCCAACTGGACCGCCGACCCGACCGGCATCGTCCACAACGCCCTTGGCGCCGTCGGTGTGACCGACGGACCGCCCGTGCTCACCGAGAACGGCTTCCTCGGCGTCTCGTGGTGGAACTGGCTCGCCGGCCCCTCCGTCGCGATGCTCGTCTACATCTCGATGGCGATCTTCACGACGAGCGGCACGTTCATGCTGCTGTTCCTCGCCGCGCTGCAGAACATCAGCCCGGACGTGCAGGAGGCGGCGATGGTCGACGGCGCGAACGCCTGGCAGCGATTCTGGCGCGTGACACTCCCTCAGCTCCGGCCCGTCCTGTTCACCGTGCTGACGCTCGGCCTCATCGGCTGCTGGCAGGTGTTCGACCAGATCTACACGGGTTCGAAGGGCCAGCCCGGCAAGACGACACTGACCCCCGCGTACCTCTCGTACGACGCCGCCTTCCTCGACCAGCACTGGGGCCAGGGCGCCGCGATCGCGTTCATCCTGTTCGCCATCATCGTGTTCTTCACACTGTTCCAGCGGTGGGTGCTCCGCGAGCGACCCGTGTCCCGACGGCGCGCACGTCAGTACGAGCTGCCCACCCGCCCCGCGACGGCGAGCCCGGCGACCGTCGCCGCGAATCAGGTGCCGTCCCCGCCGGACGCGCCCGAGGATGCGCCCGCCCCGAAGGAGGGATCACGATGACCACGACGGCCGTCCCCGACACGTCCGCGGCAGCTGCCGCGGGAGGCGAGCCCCGGCGCGTCCAGCCGGTGCGCCGCACCGGCAACGGCGCCCGGATCTTCTGGCAGATCGCGCTCTACGCCCTGCTCGTCGTCCTCGCGCTCATCTACATCTATCCGTTCCTCGTGCAGATCGCGACGTCCTTCAAGCCCGATGCCGAGGCCGCGATCAACCCCGTCGCACTCATTCCGCAGACCTTCACGACGGCCGCCTACGAGAAGCTGTTCCTCAACAGCGACTTCCCGGTCTGGTTCGCGAACTCGGCGATCGTCACGGTGTGCGTCACGCTCGGCCGCGTCTTCTTCGTGTCGCTCGCCGGCTACGCGCTCGCGCGCCTGCAGTTCCGCGGTCGAGGCGTCGTCTTCGCCGGTGTCATCGCCGTGATGGCGGTTCCGACCGTGGTGCTGCTGATCCCGAAGTTCCTCGTCATCAATCAGCTGGGCATCTACGACTCGTATGCGGGCATGATCCTGCCGCTCCTCGTCGACGCGGCCGGCGTGTTCATCATGAAGAACTTCTTCGAGTCCATCCCGGTCTCGGTCGAGGAGCAGGCGCGTGTGGATGGCGCCGGCACGTTCCGCATCTTCTGGTCGGTCGTGCTGCCGATGGCGCGCCCCGCGCTCGTGACGATCGTCATCCTGTCCTTCCAGGGATCGTGGAACGAGCTCGCGCACTTCATCGTCGCGACGCAGTCCCCGCTCTCACGACTCTGACGAAGGGCGTCGCATCCCTCGCGTCCGGGCAGCTGAGCCAGGGCACGCAGTATCCCCTCAAGCTCGCTGCGGCGCTCATCATGACGATCCCCGTCGCCCTCATGTTCTTCATCTTCCAGCGACGGATCATGAACACGAGCGAAGGGGCAGTGAAGGAGTGAGCTCCGGACTCCAGCCCTTCCTGTCGGATGCGATCGTGGCGCTGCGCGCGCCGACGCAGGTGTGGTCCAGCCGCACCGGCGACCTGGGCGCGCAGCCGATCGACGGCGTCTACCACGGCGACACGCGGTTCATCCGGGAGGCGGAACTGACCTACACCGTCGACGGGGCGGCGAGCTCCCCCGAGCCGATCTCGGTCGCGGAGGTGTCGGCCTCGACGGTCGAGTTCGGCGCGCTCCTCCGTGGCATCGACGACCGCTGGCCCGACCCCAAGGTGCGACTGCTGCGCACGCGGACCGTATCGGCGGGGGCGGTGCGCGAGCGCCTCACCGTACGCTCGCATCTCGAGGCATCCGTCTCCACGACCCTGCGGCTGCGGCTCGCGCCCGATCTCACGCCCCTGCAGGACGTCAAGGCGGGCGAGCCGCACTCACGCGACTGGCGCGCCGAGCGTCACGAGGCGGGTGCTCGCGTCACCGGAGACGGCGCGACGATGACACTGTCCGCGCCCGATGCACGCATCGACGTCGGCGACGCCGTGACGCTCGAGTGGGACGTCACGTGCCCGGAGCACGGCGAGTGGTCGGCCGAGTGGACGGCGACCCTCGACGACCCCGCGCTCGTCGTGCGCGCAGGCAGTCCCGAGCCGCGCTGGACGGGGACGGATGCCTCGGCCGCCGTCCCCACGGAAATCCACGTCGATCCCCGCCTCCGGCGCTGGTCCGAGCGGGCGCTGTCCGACCTCGACGCCCTCCGGCTGGCTCTTCCCCATCACCCGGAGGACGAGTTCCTCGCCGCGGGCGCGCCCTGGTTCTTCACGCTCTTCGGCCGCGACTCGCTGTGGGCCGCACGCCTGCTGCTCCCCCACGACGCCGGGATCGCGGCATCCACTCTCCGCGTTCTCGCGCGCCTGCAGGGCACGGCCACCGACCCGGCGACAGCGGAGCAGCCGGGGAAGATCCTGCACGAGCTGCGTGCGGGGCAGTTCGTGATGCCGGGTGAGGGCATCGTGCTGCCGCCGGTGTACTACGGCACGGTCGACGCGACGCCGCTGTGGGTGGCACTCCTCGCGGAGGCATCGCGCGCCGGGATGCCGAAGGCCGAGGTTCGCGCGCTCATTCCCCACCTGCGCGCGGCGCTCGATTGGATCGTCACGAGCGCCGGCGACGACGGCTTCCTCGATTACGTCGACGAGACGGGTCACGGCCTGTCGAATCAGGGGTGGAAGGACTCCGGGGACTCCATCCAGTGGCGCGACGGAACGCTCGCCGAGGGACCGATCGCGCTGTGCGAAGTGCAGGGCTACGCGTACGAGGCCGCGATGGCGGGAGCCGACCTGCTCGACTCGCTCGGCGAAGCGGGCGCCGAGCCCCTCCGCGTGTGGGCGCAGGGTCTCCGGACGCGGTTCGCCGAACGCTTCTGGGTCACGACCCCCGAGGGCACGTACCCCGCGATCGCCCTCGACCGCGACGGCCGGCCCGTCGACACGCTCACCTCGAACATCGGGCACCTCCTGGGCACCGGCATCCTGGATCCCGATCAGGAGCGCTCGATCGCGCGCCTCCTGACGGGCGCGTCGATGTCGTCCGGCTTCGGGCTGAGGACCATGTCGACGGATGCCGCGGGCTACTGGCCGTTGAGCTACCACGGCGGGAGCGTGTGGCCGCACGACGCCGCGATCGTCGCGCGCGGGATGGCGCGAGCCGGATGCCGCGACGAGGCGCTCGCGATCGTCGACGGTCTCCTCGCGGCGGCCGAGTCGTTCGACTTCCGGATGCCCGAGCTGTACGCGGGCGACGCGCGCTCCGACACTCCGCTCCCCGCTCCCTACCCGGCGGCATGCCGCCCTCAGGCGTGGTCGGCGGCAGCGGCGATCGCGTGCCTCGAGATCGTCCGTTCCGTGTAGGCGGCGTCGTCGAGATCGCACGAATCGCCGGTCGCGGGCGTCGCCGACGGTGATTCGTGCGGTCTCGGCGCCTGCTCCAGCCCGGTCGGGTCAGTCGACCTTCGCGACCGTCCCGCCGGTGAGCCTCAAGAGCTCCTCGTAGGTCATCGGGAAGACGGTGTGCGGCGTGCCGCCGGCGGCCCAGATCTCCGGATAGTTCGCGAGCTCTTCGTCCACGATCGTCGTGAGCGGCGACGGATGCCCCGTGGGTGCGACGCCGCCGATCGCCTGGCCCGTCGCCTCGCGCACCTGCTCGGGCGTCGCGCGCTGGATCTTCTCGCGGCCGAGCCGCTCGGCGAGGGCGTGCGTGTCGACGCGGTGCGCGCCGCTCGTCATGACGAGCAGGGGCTCGCCGTCCGACCAGAACACGAGGCTGTTGGCGATCGCGCCTACCTCGACGCCGAGGGCCGCCGCCGCGAGCGGCGCCGTGGACGCGGCATCCGGAAGCACGACGATGTCGCCCGTGATCCCGGCGGCGCGGAGCGAGTCGTGGACGAGGCGGCTTCGGGCGGGCAGGTGCGCGGTCACCGGCTCAGCCTAGAGCCGCCGGCATCTCTGTGCGGGATGGGACTATGCCCCGCCTGTCACTTCACGAAGGACAATCCGCTCGTCGAGGTCGCATCCAGCGGGAAGCTCGTGTCCGTGTACGGCGCGTAGACGGTGGAGGTCGCTGTGCCGGCCGCCGTGTCGATCTCGAGGATCCGCACGGGGTTCGTGACGCTGTGGTAGCAGGTCAGAAGGCTCAGGATCTTGTTCCCGTTCGTTCCGACGTCCGTGCGGACAGCGGACGCGCCGACGTGGCCCGACAGCACGATCTTGACGTTCGGATACACCTTGATGAGGTTGTCGTAGAGGTACTGGGGCGAGGTCGCGCCGTAGCCTCCGTTGCTGCCGCTGATCGATCCGTCGCCCTCGAGGTAGGCATGCGTCAAGACGATGACGTTCGCGTCGGGATGCGACGACACGACCGACCGCGCCCACGTCACGACGTCGACGCGCGGCCACAGCTCGAGGTTGAGGACGAGCCAGTCGGCACCGCCCGCGCGGAACACCTGGTAGGCGTTGTCGATCTTGCCCGCCTCGAAGGTCCCCTGCAGGTCCGGGAAGCGTGACACCGGGAAGGCGGCGTTGTATGCGGTCGTGTCGCGCACCGCCAGGTTGGCATTCGCGCCGGGACACGCCGAGCCGCCGGGGCAGACCGCGGCGGTGTCGTGGTTGCCGATCGCACCCGACCACGGCATCGCCTCTTCGAGGGGCTTGAGCTCCGTGCTCGCGCGCGTGAACTGCGCCGGATCGACCGAGCCCCAGTTCGTGAGGTCGCCCACCTGCGCCATGAAGCGGAGGTCGAGCCGCTGCTGGTTGGACACCAGCCAGGAGACGCGGTTGGCGAATCGGGTGTCGCTCGAAGTGATCTCGTTCTGCGTGTCGGGGACGACGGCGATGCTGAAGCGGGTGTCGCCGTCATCGGGAGCAGCGGTGCCGACCGCCGCGTAGAACGCCACCCGGTCGACGGTCCAGCCCGCCGCGACCAGCGCGTCGCGGTCGGCCGGCGCCGCAAGCCGGTGCTTGCCGTTGTGCGCGAGCTGAGAGATCGGCTCGAGGCATCCGGCATCCGTCGTCGATGCGTAGAACGCGACGAACTGCTTCGCATAGCTCGCCGCGACGATCGCGTCGAGGTCCGCTCCTTCGGCCGCCCACACGAAGTCGCCCGCGCGGTAAAGACGCCAGACGGGCGTGAGCCCGGTGCCCGCACTGTCGGCCACTTTCGCGAGCACGCCCTCGTCGCCCGTGAAGCCGTACAGCTGGGCGGCGAGCCCGGTCTCCACCGTGGACAGGGTCACGAGGCTCGCCTCGGTGGTCGGTTTCACGACCTGGTAGAGGTCCGCATCGAAGGATGCGCAGTCGGGGGCGTCCGCGGCGCTCGCGCGCGGACTGGCACCCCAGCCCACCGTGACGATCAGCAGCAGCGCACCGATAAGGGCGAGCAGGGCTCGCATTCTGGACACGTTCTGGAGGCTCGACATCGTCCCCGTCCTCGATTCGGGCCCCAGTGACTTGCCTTCGATCCGTTCCGGCGCCCCCCGGCTCAGACCGCGTGTGGGGTGCCAACTTACCCCATGGCGCTCAGAAGCACAGCCGACAAGTTCGGCCGGCTTTCGTCTGCTTCCCCGTCGCTTCGCATTGCGCGGGTCAGCCCCGCGCGAGAACCTCCCCGTGGGGCATGAAGAACCAGCCGTCGTCCGCCGCGGCCCACTCGCGCCACGCCGCGGCGATGCGCTCCAGACCCGCGCGGTCGGTGATGCCGTGCGTAACGGCGTGCTCGGCGAACGACGAGTGCAGAGCGCGGTCGGCCCACGATCCGCCCCACCACTCGCGCGCCTCGGGCGACTCGAAGAGCCACAGCGACGCCGACGACTCGACCTGCGCGAAGCCCGCCTCGCGCGCCCACGCCTTCAGGCGCCGGCCCGCCGCCGGCTCGCCCGAGACGATGCGGTGCACCTGGAGGTAGATCTCGTGCCATTCGGCGAGTCCGGGGAGAAGCGGGTACCAGATGACACCCTCGTAGTCGACGTCCCGAACCGCGACGACGCCGTCGGGCGCCAGCACTCGGCGGAACTCGCGCAATGCGTCGACCGGGCGGGCGAGGTGCTGCAGCACCTGATGTGCGTGGACGATGTCGTAGGCGCCGTCATCCGCGGCCAGGGCGTAGGCGTCGCCCACCTCGAAGGAGACGTTGCCGACGCCCCGTTCGGCGGCGAGCGCCGCGGCCTTGTCGACGACGTCGGCGGCGGCATCCATCCCCACGACCGCGCCCGGCGCGACCCGCTCGGCGAGATCGATCGTGATGGTGCCCGGTCCCGCACCGACGTCGAGCACCCGAAGCCCGGGCCGCAGGTGCGGTACGAGGTAGGCGGCCGAGTTGGCCACCGTCCGCCGTTCGTGCGAGCGAAGGACGCTCTCGTGATGGCCGTGCGTGTACTTCTCCGCCATGCTCCGACAGTAACGCCGCGGCGGCTGCGCGACACCCGCGTTACGCGGTGTGCACGAGACGACTCGCCGAAGCATTCTTCTCAGCAGATTGCACAACACCCGGCGCAGGAGTTGAACACTCCGCCAGAGGGTGGTGCAATGGAAGACGGATGCCGCGACGCTGCGGCACCCGCTGAGCACAGCCCACAAGGCCAGCCGAAAGAGGAACGCGATGTCGCACACCCTGCCCCTGCCCGACTTCACGCACGAACGCGTGGAGGTGATCACCGGACGGCGCAGCGGACTGTTCATCGCCGTCGCGCTCCACTCCTCCGTGCTCGGCTCCGCGCTGGGCGGCGCCCGCCTGTGGACGTACGACCACTGGAAGGACGCCCTGGGCGACGCCCTCCGCCTCTCGGCCGCCATGACGCTCAAGAACGCCGCCGCGGGCCTCGACGCGGGCGGCGGCAAGTCGGTCATCCGCCTGGAGCCCGGCATGACGCTCGACGCCGAGCGCCGTCGCGCGGCGTTCCTCGACCTGGGCGACGCCGTCGAGTCCCTGCACGGCCTGTACCGCACGGCGGAGGACGTCGGATCGACGACCGAGGACATGCTCACGGTCAGCGAGCGCACCGAGCACGTCGTGGGCCTCCCCGACGCCGTCGGCGGCTCGGGCGAGCCCGCCGGCCCGACGAGCCTCGGCGTCTACGAGTCGCTGCGCGCCACCCTCGAGCGCGTGACTGGAGCGGCCGACGTCGACGGCCGCGCGATCACCATCGCCGGTCTCGGCCAGGTCGGCAGCCGCCTCGCGGTCCGGCTCGCCGCCGAGGGAGCCCGCCTGACGGTGACCGACGTCAACCCCGCGAAGCGCGACCTCGCCCTCGAACTGGGCGCGAGGTGGGCCGAGCCCGGCACCGAGCACCTCGTGCCCGCCGACGTCTTCGTGCCCGCCGGCATCGGCGGCGTGCTCACCGACGACGTCATCGACTGCCTCGACGCGAAGGCCGTCTGCGGCCCCGCGAACAACCCTCTCGCCTCGCACGAGGGCGCCGACCACCTCGCCCGCCGGGGCATCCTGTACGCCCCCGACTTCGTCGTCAACGCCGGCGGCGTCATCTACCTCGACCTCGAGGCGAAGAAGCTCGGCACCCGCTCCGAGATCATGGACCGCGTCGCCGCGATCGGCGACACCGTGCGCCGGATCTTCGACGAGGCCGAGAACCGCGGCGTGACGCCTCTCGAGGCTGCCGAGGGGCTCGCCGCCGAGCGCCTCGCGGCCGGCGCGCGCCACGGCGAGCACGCCCTCGCCTGAGAACGGCATCGCATGCGACTGAGTGCCAGATGACCCGGCACTCAGTCGCATGCGCCCGAGCGGGCTGTGCGAGGATGATCGTGCCCGCACCGTCGCCGGCACATCACACGATGAATCAAGGGAGAAGCCTCGTGTTCCGCAGCCCGTACCCAGATGTCGACATCCCGGACGTCAGCGTCTACGACTACCTCTTCGGCTCGCTCACCGACGAGGAGTCGACCCGCGTCGCGCTCATCGACCCCGCCACCGGCGCGGAGACGACATACGGCGCACTTCGTGCACAGGTGAACGCCTTCGCCGGCGCACTCGCCGCGCGGGGCGCGGGCACACACACGGTCGTAGGCCTCCTCTGCCCGAACGTGCCGGCGTTCGCGACGGTCTTCCACGGCATCCTGCGGGCGGGTTCCACGGTCACGACGATCAACTCCCTCTACACCGCGGGCGAGATCGAGAAGCAGCTGAAGGATGCCGGGGCCACCTGGCTCGTCACAGTGTCACCGCTGCTCCCCCAGGCGTCCACGGCGGCCGAGGCCGTCGGCATCCCGCACGAGCGCGTGATCGTCCTCGACGGCGCCCACGGCCATCCGAACCTGCGCGAGCTGCTCACGGAGCAGCAGGCTGCGCCCGAGGTGTCGTTCGACCCCGCGACGCATGTCGCCGTGCTCCCCTATTCGTCGGGCACGACGGGCGTCCCGAAGGGCGTCATGCTGAGCCACCGCAACCTCGTCGCGAACGTGCAGCAGTGCCGCACGAACATCGACCTGCGGGGCACCGACCGTGTGCTGGCCGTGCTGCCGTTCTTCCACATCTACGGGATGACGGTGCTGCTCAACCTCGCGCTTCGTCAGCGCGCGAGTCTCGTCACGATGCCGCGGTTCGACCTCGTCGAGTTCCTCACGAACATCCAGAAGTACTCCTGCACCTACCTCTACATCGCTCCGCCGATCGCCGTCGCACTGGCGAAGCACCCCGTCGTCGACCAGTTCGACATCTCGAGCGTCCACACCGTCTTCTCCGGCGCCGCGCCACTCGACGGCGAGACGGCCGAGCTCGCGGGCGCGCGCATCCACGCGCGCATGATGCAGGGCTACGGCATGAGCGAGCTCAGCCCCGTCTCGCACGCGATGCCGCACGACCGCCACGACATCCCGGTGAGCTCGGTGGGCGCGATGCTGCCCAACGAGGAGTGCAAGCTCATCGACACCGAGACGGGCGAGGAGATCACCGAGATCGAGGACGGCGGGACGACCCGCCCCGGCGAGCTCTGGGTCAAGGGACCGAACGTCATGCTCGGCTACCTCAACAACCCGCAAGCGACCGCCGAGACCGTCGACGCCGATGGGTTCCTCCACACCGGCGACATCGCGGTGTACCACGAGGGTGGCTACTTCTCGATCGTCGACCGCGTCAAGGAGCTCATCAAGTACAAGGGCTACCAGATCGCGCCGGCTGAGCTCGAGGCTCTGCTGCTCTCGCACCCGAAGGTCATGGATGCCGCGGTCATCGGCGTGCACGACGACGACAAGCAGGAGATCCCGAAGGCGTTCGTCGTGGCCGCTCCGGACTCGGGACTCACCGAGGACGAGGTCATGTCCTTCGTCGCCGAAAACGTCGCGCCGCACAAGAAGGTCCGGCGCGTCGAGTTCATCGAGGCGATCCCCAAGTCGACGTCCGGCAAGATCCTCCGCAAGGACCTGCGCGCCCGCGAGCTGTCGAACGCCTGACGCGCAGCACGACTTCTGAGCCTTTCAGGACGGATGCCTCGGCCACGCCGGCCGAGGCATCCGTCGTTAGAAAAGCGTTCGTCAGGTGACGACGTCCTCCTCGACGGCTTCGGACTTGGCGACGATCTCGGCGGGCAGGTTCCGCGACAGCAGGAGCGAGAGCACCATGAGCGCGAAGACGATGAAGATCGCCTGTTTGAGCGCTCCGACCTGGGAGTCGGCGTAGTCCTGGGCGATCGCCTTTGCGACCTCCTCGGAGCCGCCCGCATCGACGATGAGCTGCTCCGCCTGGTCCTGAGAGATGATCGGCACTCCCTTCTCGAGGTACACGCTCACCTGCTGCTGCGTGTCGGCGTCGACTGCCTCGTTGGTGGCGACCGCCGCCCCGAAGCTGGAGGCGAGCAGCAGGATGAACATCGAACCGACGATCGCCGTGCCGAACGACGAGCCGAGGTTCTGGAAGGTCCCCTGGAGGCCGCCGACCTCGGATGTGTCGTCCTTCTCGACGGCGGACATGTTGACGTTTCCGAGCTGCGAGGCGAGAAGGCCGAAACCTGCTCCCACGATGAACATGCCGACGGCGAACGGCCAGCCCGCCAGCTGCGGCTGAATGGACACCAGGACGAAGAGCAGGCCGATCGCCATCGTCACCTGTCCGAGCTGCGCGATCCGCCGTGCCGAGCGACGCGAAGTGAGCCACGACCCGAGCACCGAGAAGAGGATCAGTCCGGCCGACAGGGGGAGGATCTTGAGGCCGGTCTCCAGCGCGTCGTAGCCCTGCATCGTCTGGAGGTACACCGGGATGACGAAGAACAGCGCCGCGATCGCGAAGTACTGCACGAGGAAGCCGGACAGGCCGCTGCGGAGGGCGGCGATGCGGAAGAGCGAAACCTTCAGGAGCGGCATCCGTCCCTTCTCGACGAGCTTGCGCTGACGCTGCACGAACCACCACAGCACGACGATGCCGATGAGGATCAGGTAGGTGACCGGCGAGATGCCGAGCGGTGCGATCTCGACGCCGTTGATGACGGGCGGATTGAGCGGGACGAACCAGCCCCACGTCTTCGACTGGAGGACGCCGAAGACGAGGAGGGCCATGCCGCTAGCCGAGAGGATCACGCTGAGGATGTCGATCTTCACGCCGGGGTTGGCCGGCACGTCCTTGATCCGCCCGGAGAAGATCAGCACGACGATCATGACGATCGTCTCGGCGACGAAGACGTAGCGCCACGAGGCGTAGGTCGTGACGAGGCCTCCGATGAGCGGCCCGGCCGCGGCCGCGAGACCCGTCACCGCGCCGAGGATCGAGAAGGCCGCCACGCGCGCCTTCCCCGAGTAGTTGACGGCGGCGAGCGCGGCGATGGCCGGGATGACGAGCACGGCGCCCAGGCCCTCGACGAGCGACCAGCCGAACAGCAGCATCGGAAGGTTCGGGCTGAGGGCCGTCAGCAGCGAGCCAAGACCGTAGATCACCGAGCCGATCTTGAAGGCGCGGCTGCGTCCCCACTTGTCACCGAGCTTGCCGCCGGTGAGCATGAACGCCGCCATCGTCAGCGTGTAGAACGTGATCGCGGCCTGCATGCCGGTGATCGTCGTGTCGAGGTCGCTGGCGACCTGCGAGATCGAGACGTTCATGACCGTGCTGTCGAGCACCATCACGAACTGTGACACGGCGAGGATGATGATCACGAACCATCGCTTCATGGCCGGAGCCTATTGCGCGGGCGCGCCGGGACCCGGGTGCGCAACCCGAAACGGGTGAGGATCCGGGCGATGACCTGGTCGAGCTAGTCCGGCCGGCCGGGTTCCCGCTTCTCGCGAGCGCGGCGCGCGAGCACCCGCACCGGACCGATGAGACTCATGACGCCGAGGGCGAGCACGGCGATGCCCAGCGCGAAGGGAACCCACATCGGCACAGAGATGAGACCGCGGAACGACACGGGCGCGGACCAGTCGCCGTTCGATCCGGTGTAGCTCGCGACGATGATGAGGATGCCGCCGAGCACCGCCACGCTGTACGAGACGATCCGCGACACCACCGTCGCAGTGGGCGGCTCTTCGGGCGGAACGGCGTCGGTCATTCGGCCAGGGTACCGGCAGCCCGGAGTGCCACCCGCTCGGCGCGGGCGGAAAAGCAGAAGACCCCCGACAAGCGGGGGTCTTCGTGCGTTGGTGGACCTGAGGGGATTCGAACCCCTGACCTCTTCATTGCGAACGAAGCGCGCTACCAACTGCGCCACAGGCCCGAGAACCTCCGTTACATTATCACGCTCGGCGGAGGCGTCCGAATCGACGCGAGAGGATGGAGCGATGAGCATCACGCCCTCGCGACTGACCGGAATCCGCGACATCCGACTCCCCGACGGGGGTCGCCACGACCTCGCGTTCCGCGGCGATGGACGCATCGCGCGCGTCGCCCCGGCGTCGGGAGAATCACGTCGGGACGGCGAGGTCGACGGCCGCGGACTGCTCGCGATCCCCGGCATCGTGAACGCCCACGCGCACGTCGACAAGTCCTGGTGGGGCCTCCCGTGGCAGTCGTACGGCGGCGAAGGCGGCACGGATGGTCGCATCCGGCACGAGCGTGCGCGCCGCGACGAGCTCGGCATCCCGAGCGTGTCGATCACCCGCAGCGTGCTCGCCGAGTTCGTGCGTCACGGCACCACCGCGATCCGCACCCACGTCGACGTCGACCTGGGTCTCGGCCTCCGCGGGCTCGAGGTCGTGCGCGAGGCGCTCGCCGAGTACGGCGACGGCATGCGGGCGGAGCTCGTCGCGTTCCCGCAGGACGGCGTCCTCCGCCGGCCCGGGGTCCTCGAACTCCTCGCCCAGGCCGCCCGGGAGGGGCTCGCCGAGCATGTCGGCGGGCTCGATCCCGCGGGCATCGACCGGGACCCGGTCGGGCAGCTCGACGCCCTGTTCGCGATCGCGGCCGAGCACGGCGTGGGCATCGACATCCACCTGCACGATCCCGCCGAGCTCGGCGCCTTCCAGTTCGACCTCATCCTCGACCGGACCGAAGCCCTGGGGCTCACGGGGCGCGTCAACATCGCGCACGGCTTCGCGATCGCCCAGGTCGACCCCGTGCGCCGGCGCGATCTGCTGCAGCGGATGGCCGCCCTCGACGTCACCTTGACGACCGTCGCGCCGCTGCGGCTCCCCCAGCTCCCGCTCCACGAGCTCGACGACGCCGGCGTGCACTTCGCCTTCGGCACCGACGGCATCCGCGACCTCTGGAGCCCGTACGGCACGGGCGACACGCTCGGCATCGCGTGGCAGTATGCCCGGTCATCGAGCCTCGTGCGCGACGAGGACCTGGCACGCGTCGTCGACATCGTGACGGCCGCGGCGGGGTCCTTCGCGGGTCTGCCCCACCACGGCATCCGGGAGGGCGAACGCGCCGACATCGTCCTCGTCGACGCCGAGAATGTCATGGACCTGCTCGTGCGGACCCCTCTGCGCGAGCTCGTCGTCGGTGCGGGACTCGTGCTGTTCGACGCCTCGTCTGCAGGTCGCTGACACCCGATCCTGCCGGCATCGCTCGCCCGCCCGCTCTGGGGCGGCAGCCCAAACGTGCCGGGCTAGCGCGCGACGGCCGCTATTGACCCGAGGCGCGCCGCTCGAGCAGGCGCCGGACGTGCGCCTCGATCTCGGCGTCGTCGACCTGCCCGCTGGGGGCGAACCCGCTCGCCGCGGCCTCTTCGCGAGCCCGGCGTGCCCGGTCGATCGAAGGCGGGCGCTGCGCCTCGGCGCGCACCCGCATCGCCTCTTCCCGGGCGGCTTCGCGGAGCGCCTCGCGGGCGTCCACGACGTCCAGCACGGCGGCGGCGCGCGACCCCGCCGACGCGGTGAGGGGGCGCGGCAGCTCCCGAGGCTCCCACGCACGCTCCTCGGCGGCGAGCGCGACATCCTGCACCGGAAGTGCGGCGCGGGTCGCGGCATCCGTCACCGTCTCGGCCATCGCGGCGCGGCGGCCGACTCGCGCCATCCGTCGCAGCAGCATGACGCACACGGCCAGTACCCCGGCGCCCCATGCGATCGAGGACCAGACCCCGACCGTGACGAGCTCCCACACACCCCACGACACGAGCCCGAGCGCGGCGAGCGCGAGGATCGTCGTCAGGAGACGTGCGCGGCGACGGGCGCGCGCACGACGCGCCGCGGGGAGGTCACGAGCGACCGCGAGCGCGGCGCGGGCCTCTTCCAGGCGCGCCTGCTCGAGCTCCGCCTGCGTGCGCTTGGCGAGATCCTCCTGCTCGGCGAGAGCCCGGCGCGCCAGCTTCTGCTGGGCGAGCGCGGTCCGCGCATTGAGCTCGAGGTGCACCTCTTCGGGCGTCTCGCTCGTCTCGGCGAGAACCCGCAGAGCCTGGTTGAGACGGACGGCGTTGCGCTCGGCCGCGTCGTACTGACGACGGCTGGCCCACGAGGGCAGCAGGTACACGAGCCACAGGAGCGCGGCGACGAGGACGATGACCCCTCCGCCCAGCACCTGCCCACCCATGCGTCCCACGGTAAGCGAGGCGATGTCGGAGACCGGTGATATACCGGCGTGTCGTCAGGAGCCGTATGATGCGCCGGGCGTGTCGGCCCGGTCCCGGATCAGGCGTGCAGACGGTCGGAGGGCGGAATGGTCGCGGCATCCTGCGGCGCGCGGCCCTGCACCCAGCGCTCGAGGACTCCCTCGGGCACCTCTTCCCGCACGAGGGCGAAGGCGTAGTGGTCGCGCCAGTCACCGTCGATGTGGATGTAGCGGCGCCGCAGCCCCTCGTACCGGAAGCCGAGCTTCTCGACGACCCGCAGGCTCGCGCGGTTCTCTGGCCGGATGCAGATCTCCATGCGGTGCAGCCGCAGTTCGCTGAAGCAGATGTCGGTCGCCATGGCGACGGACGTCGGGGTGATGTTGCGGCCGGCGAACCGTTCGCTCACCCAGTACCCGATCGTCGCCGAGGCGAGCGAGCCGCGGGCGACGCCCCACACGTTGAGCTGTCCGGCGATCTCGCCGTCGTACTCCATGACGAACGGCACGCCGGCGCCGTCGCGGTACTGCTGCAGCAGACGACGGATGCCGAGGCGCATGTCGAACGACACCGGGCCATCGGGGCTCGTCGCCTCCCACGGCCGAAGCCATGAGCGGTTCGTCAGCAGCTCGTTCTGCAGAGCGCGAGCGTCGCGCTGGCGGATCAGCCGGATCGACACCGACCCGTGCCGACGGGGAGCGGTCACTTCCACGGACCCCCCTCACCCTGGCGGCGTCACAGTGTCGCCGCGAACTCCTTGAGCCAGGGTCGCAGGTCGGGGCCGAGGTCTTCACGATCGGCGGCGAGCTGCACGATGGCCTTGATGTAGTCCAGCCTATCGCCGGTGTCATAGCGGCGACCCCGGAAAACGACTCCGTACACGCCGGGACCGTCCGGATCAGCGGCCAGCTCCTGCAGAGCGTCGGTCAGCTGGATCTCGCCCCCCTTGCCGGGCGCCGTGCGCTCGAGGATCTCGAACACGGACGCAGGCAGGACGTACCGGCCGATGATGGCGAGGTTGGACGGGGCATCCTCCGCCTTCGGCTTCTCGACGAGGCCCGTGACCTTGACGGTTCCTTCGTGGCCGGTCTCTTCGACCGCCGCCGCGCCGTACATGTGGATGTGCGCGGGGTCGACCTCCATCAGCGCGATGACGGCGGCGCCGGTGCGCTCGTGCTCCTCGAGCATCGTCGTGAGCAGCGGATCGCGCTCGTCGATGAGGTCGTCGCCGAGCAGCACGGCGAAGGCGTTGTCGCCGACGTGCGAGCGGGCGCGCAGGACCGCGTGGCCGAGACCCTTGGGCTCACCCTGGCGGACGAAGTGGATGTCGGCGAGATCGCTCGACTCCTGCACCTTCGCGAGCCGGTCCGTGTCGCCCTTCCGCTCCAGGTTCGTCTCGAGCTCGGGCACCGAGTCGAAGTGGTTCGAGAGCGCGTTCTTGTTGCGGCCGATGATGATGAGGATGTCATTGATGCCGGCCTGCGTCGCCTCTTCGACCACGTACTGGATCGCGGGCTTGTCGACGACCGGCAGCATCTCCTTCGGCATGGCCTTCGTCGCGGGAAGGAAGCGCGTACCGAGTCCGGCGGCCGGAATGACCGCCTTGAAGGGCTTATGAGGCATCCCCCGATCCTATCGAGCGGGCGATTTCGGCCGCGGGACCTTGCGGAATCCCTGTGCACTGTGCCCGCCTAGAATCGACAGCATGTCCGACGCGATCGCCGATGCCAAGCGGGCCCTCCGGGCCGAGCTGCGTGAGCGTCGTCAGCTGCTGACCGAGTCGCAGCGGGATGCCGCGGCCCGCGGTATCACCGAGCAGCTCGACGCTCTGGTCACCCGCCTGGGCGTGCGCTCGCTCTCGTGCTTCCTGTCGACGACGACCGAGCCCGGCACGCGTGAGTTCGTCGAGGGCGCGGTGCGGCGCGGCATCCGTGTGCTCCTTCCCATCACGCGCACCGACGGCCTGCTGGACTGGGCGGTCGCCGCCCCCGACTTCGACATCACGGAGGGCATGTTCGGGCTCCCCGAGCCGGTCGGCGAACTGCTCGGACCGATCGCGGTCAACGACGTCGACCTGCTCGTCATCCCGGCGGCGGCCGTAGACCGCACCGGCATGCGACTCGGCTGGGGCCGCGGCTTCTTCGACAAGACGATCGGCTCGATGGAGCGCTGCCCTCCCGTCTATGCCGTGGTCTACGACTCCGAAGTCCTCGACGAAGTGCCGCGCGACCTGCACGACCAGCCCGTCACCGGCATCGTCACCCCCACCCAGACCCTCGTCCTGTCGCCCGCGCGGCGCTGACCCGAGAGAGCTCCATGCCCACCTACGCCTACGCCTGCAAGCAGTGCGGACACCGCTTCGACGCGGTCCAGTCCTTCGCCGAGCCCGCGCTCAACGAGTGCCCGGAGTGCGGAGGACCGCTCCGCAAGGAGTACGGCTCGATCGGCGTCACCTTCAATGGCTCGGGCTTCTACCGCACCGACTCGCGCACGACCCCGAAGGAGTCGGGATCGTCGGCGTCCTCGTCGAGCGGCTCGTCGGGCGGCTCCTCAGGTGGCGACTCCTCCTCATCTTCGACAGGATCGAAGTCCGAGGCGAAGGCCTCGCCCGCCGCAGCGGGCTGACCTCCGGCGGAAGCCGGCGACAGTGAGGGCGCAACTCATGATCAAGGGCTTCAAGGAATTCATCCTCCGCGGGAACGTCATCGACCTGGCCGTCGCCGTGGTCATCGGTGCGGCGTTCACCTCGATCGTCAACGCGATCGTCGAGGGACTGATCAATCCGCTCATCGCCCTGATCTTCCAGGCCGACAGCATCAACGACATCTCGACCACCGTCCCCACCCTTTCCGGCGGCGAGACGACCTTCGGCTGGGGCCTCATCATCGGCGCGATCATCCAGTTCCTCGCCGTCGCCGTCGTCGTGTACTTCGTCTTCGTCTACCCGATGAACCACATGAAGCAGCGGGCCGCAGCGAAGGCGGGCGTCGAGAAGGCCCCCGACGAGCCGCAGCTGCCGACCGAGCAGGAGCTCCTGGTCCAGATCCGCGACCTGCTCGAGAGGCAGAGCCCCGCCTCGCGCCCCTGAGTCACCAGTGCGGCGGGACGTCCCGCTTCATGCGCTCATCGTTCGGCCCCTGGCCGGGGCGGACGGATGCCTCATCCCCCGCGTCTTCCGATGCGTCGGGCTCGACGGGCTCTCCCGCCGTGCCCGGCGCGGGCGTCAGCTTCGCTCTGCGCGAGCCCGGAACCCGATCGATGCGCTGACGGTCACTCGATGACATCGAGGGGCTGGGTATCGGTGGCGTTCGTCGGCCCTTCAGGCGGCACACCCAGGAGAGCGGCGATCCGCGCCGCGACGCCGGCGGGATCGCTGTAGAGGTCGAAGGCGTGCACGCGCACGTAGTGCCAGCCGAGCCGGCGGAGGATCTGCGGGCGCAGGCGGAGCGATTCGCGCAGCGACTCGCCGATCGTCTCTGGGTCGCTCTCGGCCACCACGGCCTTGCCGTCGTACTGAGCGACGAGCGGCAGCAGCCCGCGGTAGTGCACGTCGACAGAGAGCCCGAGCGCGCGGAGCTCGTGGGCGAGCGACCGCGTGAGCGGATCGGCGAGATCCTCCAGCCGGGCCTCCCGGGAGCGCGCGGCGATGCCGCCGAGGATGCTCATGAGCGTCGCCGCGCCGTACTCCAGGCGCCCGTCGTCGAAGGCCGAGGGCCGGATCGACGACACGATGACCATCGAGCGCCGGGCACGCGTCATCCCGACCGTCAGAAGCCGGTCGCCATCGGGCTGCGAGAGGTCGCCGAAGTCGCTGAGCACGCGGCCGTGGCGGGTGAGGCCGAAGCCGAGCGAGAAGATCACGCGGTCGCGGCTCTCGGCCACCGACTCCTCGAGCGTCAGCACGGCGAAGGGCTCGGCCGTGTCGCGCGAGACGAAGTCGGCGACGTCCGACCGTCCCGCGAACGCGTCGGCGACGGCGGCGCGCACGCGCTCCGCATGGCGCGCGCTGGCGGTCACGACCATGAGGGACTCGCTGCCGCGGTTCACGGCATGCTCGACGACGAGCGTCACGACGCGGTTCACCTCGGCGTCGGGGCTCTCCACCGCCCCCGTCACGGGATCGGGCGCGCCGTGGCCGCCCGAGACGTAGTCGACGCTCAGGCTGCCCCGGCCGAGGTACGAGCCGGCCCACGGCAGCGACACGAGCTCGCCGCCGTAGAAGGCGTCGTTGACCAGCTGGGCGAGGTCCTCGCCGCCCGCGCGGTAGCTGCGGGTGAGCGTCTCGACGGGGAGCAGCTCGGCGAGGCGCTCGAAGACGCTCGTCGAGTCGAACGGCTCGTCGGGCTCGTCGTCGGCCGTCGGCGTTCCGGTCGCGACGCGGAACGGCGTCGGCTTCTGGGTCACCGGATCGCCGAACACGACGACCTGGCGGGCGCGCCGCAGCGCCGGCGCCGCCTCGGCGAGGCAGATGGCCCCGGAGTCGGCGA
Source organism: Microbacterium sp. 4R-513 (assembly GCF_011046485.1). NCBI lineage: Bacteria > Bacillati > Actinomycetota > Actinomycetes > Micrococcales > Microbacteriaceae > Microbacterium > Microbacterium sp. 4R-513. Next base: position 2,684,621 of record NZ_CP049256.1, on the reverse strand, counting down.
TGATGACGACGTCGAAGTCGGGATCGTCCGGGATCGCGGGCACGTCGTACGGCGACGCGAGCCACACGGGCGCGAGGGTGCGCAGCAGCGTCGGTGCGACGGCGCCGAGGTGCGAGGCATCCGTCACCCCGTCTCGAAGCGCCTGCTTGAGCGCCGCCGCCTCGTCGGCGTGATCGACGATTCCGATGCGCCACTGCGTCGCGAGCTGCGCCGCCAGGAGAGGACCGGATGCCGCGGCATGCGCCTCGTCGACGAGCCGGAAGTCGCGCTCGAGGCGATCGACGACCGCCGTGTTCGCACCGAGGAGCGCCCGGTCGGAGCGCAGCAGGTGCTCGAGCGCCGACTGCCACCACGCGAACTCGAGCTCGGTGCCGACGCGGTCCTCGCGGACGTGACGCACCGAGAGCTCGATGAGCAGCGGCTCGAGGCCGAGCGCAGCCAGCTCGGCGCGGATCTTGGCGCGCTCGACGAGGTTGTCGAACACCTCGGACTCCGCCGCGAGGCCGCCGAGGGTGCGGACGAGCTCCGCGACGGGCAGGGTTGCCATACGGTCCGCGCCCTCGCGGCGCAGGATGCCGTCGAGCTCCGCGAGCTCCGCATCGACGCGCTGCCACGCGACGTGGACGTCGGCGAGGCCGAGGGGCACCTCCGGAACGACGCCGACGTCGACGAACCTCTGCCACTCGGTGCGCTGCTGCTGCACGCGGAGGAGCGCCTCGTACATGTCGGGGATGTGCACGCCCGGCCGCACGTACTCGCGCGAGAGCCGCTTGAGGTGCCGGCGGCGCGTGCCGCTCAGCTCCGGCGAGTCCCGACGGGGCCCGTGCGCCTGGATGAGCTCGCCGAGCGGCCGTTCGAACACGGTCGGGCTGAACTTGTCGAGGGAGTCGCGGATGCCCTGCAGCACGCGGAGGTACATGCCGAGCTCGGTGATCGTGCGGAACGGCCGCATGCGGGTCTGCGCGATGAGCTCGTAGCCGCGTTCCAGCAGCGTCGGTACGTTCCGGCGGTGCAGCGTCGCAGCCAGTCCGTGCGCGGCGCGCGCCTGCTCCGTCGTGGCGAAGGTCACGCCGTACCAGGGCGACTCCCCCGGTCCGACCCGGAACTCGCCGAGGCGGGCGGCGGTGGCGAGCTTCGCCGCGGCATCCATCCGTCCCTTCGCGAGGCGCTCGAGTGTCGCGCCGTCGAAGCGGGCGGTCGTCTCGGGCACCGGATGCTGCGTGGTGAGCGTCGCGAGCGAGCGCAGGATGTCGAGCATCGAGACGCCGAGCGAGGGATGCGTGCGCGTGACGGCGCCGCGGTAGTCGCGCAGGACGCCGCGCAGTCGCACAAGCGCGTCGTCGATGTCGGAGACCTTGGGCTGCTCGGCCTTCTCGTTGCGGCCGATCGCGCGGATGAGGTCGCGCTGCAGGTCACGCGGCGAGACGGCGAGGCCGCCCAGCCCGATGCCGGCGAGCCGGTGGCGGACGCCCTCGAGCGTCGAGCGGCGGGCGCTCACGATGAGGACGCGCTTGCCGTCCTTGACGAGCTGCCCGACGGCGTTGATGACGGTCTGCGTGCCGCCCGTTCCCGGCAGGGTGTGGACGGCGAGCGAGTGACCGGCCGAGATGCGGGCGAGGACGGCCTCCTGCTCCGCATCGGCGTCGAGCAGCAGGGTGTCGGATGCCGGGGCGCGTTCATCGGGGCTCGACACCCGCGGCGGGTCGCGGCGGATCGTCACCGTCTCGCGGTCGTCGGTGTGCCCCGCGAGCGCGTTGAGGAACGGGTGGTCGAGGTCGGCGGCGTCCCGGGCCATCGGGGCGCCGACATCGGCGAAGCTCGAGACGACGAGGCGCGGCTTGACGACGAACGTGTCGATCGAGGCCGTCAGTGCGCGGAGGTGGTCGATGACGGGCTGCGGCTTGAAGACGCCGCCGTCGTAGGCGAGGGCGGCGAGCGCCCGGCCGTCGATCTCGATCCCGAAGTGCGTGCGCAGCGCGCGGACCAGCTCGGGGTTGACCGTGAACGAGCCGTGCAGCTTCAGCTCGAAGTCGGAGTGGTGCCGCCGGATGGCGAGCGGGCGCAGCAGCACGGGCGCCGTGCACGACATCCCGCCGATGCGCCACATGGCGAGGCCCACGCCGAGGCGTACGGCATCCAGTCCGCGAGCCGTCCGCAGCTCGACGTTCTTCGCCGTGATCCGCTCGGCGGCGATGCGAGCGGTGCGCAGAGCCACCTCGTCGCGGAAGAGGTTGGACAGGAGCGTCGAGCGCCCCGTGATGAACTGCGGAAGGCTCCCGGGGTGCGCCCCTGTGATCTCGATCCCCGCCTCGGGCGAGTCGATGTAGTGCAGGAGCGTCGAACGCCCGCCCAGCACCGTGATCTCGCGGCGCAGGCGATCGCGTTCCGGTTCGGCGATGTGCACGACGGTCACTCCCGGCTCCGATAGTCCCAGGTCGCCGGGGGTCACGTGTGCCGCGGGCACGGGGTCCTCCGCGCCGACAACGGCGCTTCTGTCTGCTCGCCACACACGAGCCAGGGTATGCGCCGCACCTGTGCGCCTCGCACATCCCGGTCCGAGTTTCGCGGTATTGGGCGACACGCCGAGTGATCAGCCGTTCCTCCCCAGGCGGCGATTCGGGATGCCTCTCCCCCGCCCGCTCCTCGCCAGGAGCGTCTGTCGAGCCCCGGCGCGAGGATGGTCCCATGACCGACTTCACGTTCCGCGTGCACCCCTCCCCCGTCGGAGAGATCCTCATCGTCGCGAGTCCCGACGGCATCGTGACGCTGCATCCGTTCGAAGGCCCGCTCGATGCCGAGCTCGCCCGCGTCGCCACGACGCTCCACGCCCTCCCCGCTCCCGATGACACCGCGGGAGGCGACATCGACCGCCAACTCGACGAGTACTTCGAGGGCGAGCGCAAGAGCTTCGACATCGAGCTCGACTGGCGCCTCGTCAACGGCTTCCGCCGCGCGGCGCTGGAGGCGGTGCGCGACATCCCCTATGGCGAGACCGCCGGGTATGGCGAGGTCGCGATCACGGCCGGGAGTCCGGGCGCCGCGCGAGCGGTCGGCACGGCCTGCGCCACGACGCCGTTCTCGATCGTCGTGCCCGTCCACCGGGTCGTGCGCTCGGACGGGTCGCTCGGCGAGTACGGCGGCCGTCCCGAGATGAAGCGGTATCTGCTCGACCTCGAGCGAGAGACGCTCGGGGTACTCGCGCCGGCCGCCGTCGTCTCGTAGCCCTGACTCGTTCCCGGCGATGCGTCACCTAAGAGCTGCGGGCGAGTAGGCCGCCCGCGCGCGTCGGCCCCGGTCGCACACCCGAGCGACCGGGGCCGCAACGTCCCTTCGGGCGGGCAGGCCGTTATGCAGAGGGGCGCATTTCCCCCTAACGCGGCGCGGCGCTGTCACCGAGCGGAGGGTGGGGACCGGCCGATGGTAACGTCGTCGCTGATTTCCCGGCATCGCCGCCGTCCCCATCCGGAAGCAGGTAGTGCGTGGTCGCACTCGCGGGCACCGAATCCGACACGCAGCTCATCGCCCGCGCGGTCGGTGATCTCGTCCGCCGCACGCGGTTTCCCGTGGCCTTCGGCGGCCTGGCCCGCGACGACTCCATCCACGTCACCTCGGTCTTCGGCGCCCGCACGCGCAGCCTCGACGGACTCGTCGTCCGGTCCGGACGCGGGCTGGGCGGCAAGGCGCTGCTCGAGCGACGCCCACGTGTCGCCCTCGACTACCGCTCGGCGCGGGGCATCACGCACGACTACGACGGCCCCGTGCTCGGCGAGGGCATCGCGACCCTGTTCGCCGTGCCCATCGTCGTCGCCGAGCGCACGCGCGGCGTCCTGTACTGCGGCTCGTGGGCGTCAGCGCCCATCGGCGACGCCGTCGCCGCTCCGGCGCTGCGCGTCGCCGACGAGGTCGCCGGCGAGTTGCGCGTGCGCGACGAGGTAGAGCGGCGCCTGTCGGCGGCCCGGCCGGCGGCCGAGGCGTCCGTCCTGGCCCCCGCCGTGCAGGACGAGCTGCGCGAGACCTATGCCGAACTGCGGGGCATCGCGGCATCCGTCACCGACGCGGCGCTGCGGGAGCGGCTCGCACGGGTCGAGCAGCGACTCGCCTCGCTCTCGCGAAGCGGAGATGTCGCGCCGTCCGATGTGCGCCTCTCGCCGCGCGAGATCGACGTGCTCGCGTGCGCGGCGCTCGGTGCGACGAATTCCGAGATCGCCGAGTCACTCGCGTTGAAAGAGGCGACCGTCAAGTCGTATCTTCAGGCGGCAATGGCCAAGCTGGATGCCTCCACCCGCCATGCCGCCGTGCTCAAAGCACGCCGGGCGGGACTTCTTCCTTGACGATTTCGGCGCGGAATTGCCTTTGCCGCTCGAAAGGTGATGCGCGGCGAATTGCTCGCCTGTGAAAACTCTCATCGCATTGTGACAATTGCGGAGTAATGTCCGATTCATGGCCCGAAGAATCGTTCATCAACTCGTCGATGATCTGGACGGAACCGTCCTCGAAGTCGGAGAGGGCGAGACCGTCCTGTTCTCGCTCGACGGCAACGCCTACGAGATCGACCTCACCGACGAGAATGCGGCTGAACTCCGCAATGCCCTCGCCCGATACGTCGAAGCCGCCCGCTCCGTCAGCCGCTCCGGCGGTCGCTCTTCGAGCGCGTCGCAGTCGGGCGGAGGCGGCGGAGGCCGCAAGCGTCGCCGCTCAGGCCAGCAGGACTTCGGCCCGGTGCGGGAGTGGGCCAAGTCGAACGGCTACCAGGTCTCGGAGCGCGGCCGGGTCCCGGCATCCGTTCTCGAGGCATACGACGCCGCACACTGAACCCGAGCCGCCCGCTGCTCAGCTGAGCGGGCGGTACGCCGTGACGAAGCCGCCGCGCGTCGGCCCCTGAGTCGCGCCTGGGGCCGCCCGCGAGTCCGACGCTCTTCGCGATGGACGGAGCGCCCGGCCGCCCGCGGGCGATGAGAAAATCGGAGGCATGCAGGATCCGATGGGGGACGAACTGCGAGCGCTGCGCGAGCGCGCGTACGGCCCCGACGCCGACATCGACGGCGACCCCATGGCGCTGGCGCGGCTGCGGCAACTGGAGGCCGAGGCATCCGTCCCCACCTCCGTGGGCGAGCAGTTCGCGGCCCGGGTCGAAGAAGCCCCCGAGCCGACCCGGATCGCCCCGCCCACCGAGGTCGTGTACCCACGCGAGGCTGGCGCCGGCGGCACGCCGAACGACGAGCATGACGACCCGGACGACACGGTTCCCGACCAAGAGGCGGATGCCGAGGAGCGACCCCACCGGCAGCTTCTGGTGCGGGGTATCGCCCTGGCGCTCGCGCTGCTCGTCGGCGCGGCAGTCGCGTACGGCGTCATGCAGCTGCGCCCGGGCAGCGTCGCGACGCTCGCGGCCTCGTCAGACGCGGAGTGGCCCGACTTCCTCGGCGAGCGCCAGGAGGGGGCCGAGATCTATGAGGACTTCTTCGGGCTGACCGTCGCGATCGTGCCCCAGCCGTGGGGCCGCGGCGACGACGTTCCGTGCCTGTTCGTCGTGCGGTCCGCCGGGCCGTCGGCGATCACGACGGTGGGCTGCGGCGCGGGTGGATACTCCCCGACCGCGGCGCTGGCCGTGACCGACTCCTTCCCCGATGAGCTCATCGCCGAGTATCCCGTCGGCACGGCTCTGCAGTTCGTCCAGGCCGACGGCCAGGTCTTCGTCTACGCCGATACGCCCTGACTCGGCCGACACGCCCTGAGGCGGACGGCGAGGGGTCAGGATTCCGCCTGCTCTTTCACGGCTGCGAGGTGCTGGCGCCAGTTCTTCTCCGACTCGGCGCGCGCCGACTCCGAGGCGTTCCCGTCCTGGGTGAACTCGATATGCGTCCCACTGTCCCGTTCGCTGAGCTCGTAGGTGAGGCGATGGCGGTTCTCGGGCGTGTCCTCGGCGCCCGACATGGGGCTGTAATGCGTCAGCACGAGCCGCCTGGGACGCTCGACCTCGATGATCTCGCCCCGGTCCTCGAAGGACTTGCCGTTCCACTCGCCGCGCCAGACGATGGGCGATCCGGGCGTCCAGTCGGATTCGACGGCCGCACCGAAGTTCACGTCCGAGGCATGCGTCGTGATGATGTCCCACACCTTCTCGGGGGATGCCTCGACGTCGATGTCGGCGCGAGCCACGTTGTCTGCCATGGTTCCGGTTCCCTTCTCCGAGTGGTTCGAGTGCCAGCCAACCGCGCGAGTGCTCGGTCCACCAGGTCTTGACACCGGCGGTCCGCCGGGCCGCGGCGCGATGCTACGCTTGAGTGCTCCCACTCGGGACCCTGCGCGTCTTCATCACGACGCGAGCTGCGGTCGCGGCATCCGTCTTTCGACGCGGCGCCCTCGCCCACCGGGCAGGTGCCCCCAACAACGTCCGCTTCACATTCATCGAAGCGGCACCCCCGGCCGCTCTGGCGGCCCAACAGTAGAAGGAAAGACACGATGGCCACTGGCACCGTGAAATGGTTCAACTCCGAGAAGGGCTACGGGTTCATCGCACCCGACGACGGCTCGGCCGATCTCTTCGCGCACTTCAGCGCGATCGCCGGTGACGGCTTCAAGGAACTCCGTGAGGACCAGAAGGTCGAGTTCGACGCCGAGCGCGGCCCCAAGGGCATGCAGGCGGCGAACATCCGCCCCCTCTGAGACTCGATCTCGCGTTCTTGCGCAGCGCCCGTCCCGCATCGTCGGGGCGGGCGCTTCGTCGTGGGGGCGGCGCTTGCGCGAACGCGCGTTCATGCTGTCCGCCGGCTGACTGTTCGCTCCGAGTGTGCCTGTATGCATTCGGGGCCATACGCCCCGACGTAGCCTGAGGGAAGCGATGGGCAACTGCCTCTGGCTTTCACGGCCATAGCGGTCCTCATCGAAACCGGGTGACATCATCTCCTCCACCGTCCTCGACTCCCGACTCGGACCTGTTCGCCAGACGTACGCGGGCACGAAGGAGTTCCCGCCCATCGCCCGCGCCTACACCGAGGTGTCGCAGGCTGTGCGTGAAGGCGGATTCCTCCGCCGCACTCCGTGGTTCTACAGCGGCGTCGGTGCCGCCGTGGCACTCGGCTTCGGCGGGGCCATCGCCGGATTCGTCCTGCTCGGAGACACCTGGTACCAGCTGCTCATCGCGGCGGCCCTCGGCATCCTGTTCACCCAGGTGGCCTTCCTCTCGCACGAAGCGGCCCACCGCCAGATCCTGGCTTCGGGGCCGGCCAACGACCGCCTCGCCCGCATCCTCGGAACCGGCATCGTCGGACTCAGCTACTCCTGGTGGACGAGCAAGCACACCCGCCACCACGCCAACCCCAACCGGGTCGGCAAGGATCCCGACATCGAGGTCGACACCGTTTCATTCCTGGATGAGGATGCCTCTTCCGCCCGTGGCCTGCGGCGAGCCATCACGCGTCGACAGGGGTGGCTCTTCTTCCCCCTCCTCACGCTCGAGGGCCTGAACCTGCACATCCTCGCCGTGCGCCACCTGGTCGGCCGCGAGGCCGTCAAGGGCCGGTGGACCGAGATCGCGCTGCTCGTCGCCCGGTTCGCCATCGTCCTGACGCCGGTGTTCCTCTTCCTCCCCCTCGGAATGGCCTTCGCCTTCCTCGGCGTGCAGCTCGCGGTCTTCGGGGTCTATATGGGAGCCTCCTTCGCGCCCAACCACAAGGGCATGCCGGTGATCGACAAGGACGCCAAGCTCGACTTCTTCACCAAGCAGGTGCGCACGTCCCGCAACGTCAGCGGCGGATGGTGGGCGACCTGGCTCATGGGCGGGCTCAACTACCAGATCGAGCACCACCTCTTCCCGAACATGCCGCGACCGCATCTCGCGCAGGCGCGCAAGCTCGTCCGCGAGCAGTGCCGCACGCTCGACGTGCCGTACACCGAGACGACGCTGTGGCGCTCGTACGGCATCGTCATCGCGTACCTGAACCGCGTCGGACTCGCGGCGCGCGATCCCTTCGACTGCCCCGCGGCCGCGACCCTGCGTCGAGCCTGATCGGGGAGCTCAGTCCGCCAGCACGGCGGTGTCGGGCCTTCCGTCCCCCGGCCGGGGGAAGCCGTCGGACTTGTTCTGCAGGAACGAGCAGAGCGCCGAGAGGGTCGCGAGCTCCCTCGCCAGCGTCTGCACCGAGCTCGCCCCAAGAGTGACGGTGTCCTCCCGCGGCTCGAAAGTGATCTTCCACTCGCTCTCGTGGGACTCAGGCGGCTCGATGTAGATCTCGGTGGGCGAGTCCGGAAGACGCATGGCCACGAGCCCCGTGTCCGCGCCGTCCGCGCCGTCCTGGACCATGACTCGGATCGAGCTCTTCGTCGGGAACCCGAGCCGCTCGAACTCCTCGACCCATTCCTGCAGGGTCGCCATGCTGTGGAAAGGCATCCTCCGCTCCTCCGCGTAAGGGATGGTTGCCCGTCATCGCTCATTATGCCCATCGGGTGGCCTCTCGCCCAGAAGCCCGGTGTGGATGCCTCGGGCACGCGCCGGGACGGACCGATCGCCGCGCGCGGGCCGACGCGCTTCCCGCGGCATCCCGACCCGGGGTCAGTCGCGCTGCAGGCTCACCGTCTGCGGCGCCACGTCGTCCGGAGCGTCCGCCCCGGCGTCGATGTGCTCGGCGACGAGCGTGATGCCCCCCGACGAGTTCGCCGAATTGGCGAGGTCTTCGATCCACGCCCGGCTGAGCTCGGGAGGCTCCGGATCGTCGAACACGAAGCGGAGTGGAATCGAGGGCTGCAGCCAGATCGTGCTCCGGCCCCGCGGGCCCTCGTCGGGATGCTGCCACGTGACCGTGAAGCTCTCACCCCGTCGAAGCTTGGTTGCGATCACGACCTTGAGGTGGGCGAGCGCGCGGTCTTCGATGTGGATGGGAGTGGCCGACCCTCCGTAATAGATGGTTCCCACAGCAGTTCCTTCCGCGCTGGGCTCTCACGAGCATCTCCCCGCGCTTCGAGGCTACGACGAGCGACGCACGCCGCCAGGCTCCGCGCCGGTATATCGGTCTTAGGCATCTCCCGATTGCGGATTCGGGATCTCGATGTTCGCTTCGGCCCTGCTCTGTGTCGGCGTGTGACCGAGATCGCTCGGCTCCGAGGGCGGTGTCGGCTCGGCTTCGGCATCCTGTCCCACCTGACTGCCTTCGGACTCGCCGCGCACGTTCGGCAGCTCGGCGGAGAGACCCTTCTCAGCCGCGGCGATGGCATCGGCCGCGCGGACGAGGGCGAGATGCGACAACGCCTGCGGGGTGTTGCCCATCTGCCGCTCTTCGATCGGGTCGTACTGCTCGCTGAGCAGCCCGACGTCGTTGACGAACGAGGTCAGCCGGTCCATGAGCGCCCGGGCATGGCGGACCCGGCCGGAGGCGGCATACTGCTCGACGAGCCAGAACGAGCACGCGAGGAACGGATGCTCCTCCCCCTCGAGTCCGTCCACGCCGCTCGTCGTGCGGTACCGCAGCAGCAGGCCGTCGCGCATGAGGTCGGCCTCGATCGCCGCGACGGTGCCCAGCATCCGCGGGTCGTCCGCCTCGACGAAGCCGATCTGCGGCAGCTGCAGCAGCGCCGCATCGACCTCGGGCGAGTCGTAGTGCTGCACGAAGGTCTTGCGCTCCGCGTCGAAGCCGCGGTCGAAGATCTCCTTGCGCACCTCGTCGGCGAGCGCGGCCCATTTCTCGGCCTCACCCGGAAGGCCGAACTCCCGCACGGCGCGCACCCCGCGGTCGAAGGCCGCCCACACCATCGCCCGGGAGTGGGTGAAGTACTGCTCCTCGCCCCGGATCTCCCAGATGCCGCGGTCGGGGTTCTGCCAGTTGTCGGCGAGAAACGCCAGCAGCGCCTGCTGGAGGGGCCAGGAGGCCTCGGTCTCGGCGAGTCCCGCAGCGCGGGCCCCGTGCAGGGCGACCATCACCTCGCCGAAGATGTCCCATTGCCGCTGCTCGTACGCGGCGTTCCCGATGCGCACCGGCTGTGCCCCGCCGTACCCCGAGAGCTCGGGGATCTCGTACTCGTGGAGGCGTCGTTCGCCGCCGATCCCGTACATGATCTGCACATCGCTGGGATCGCCGGCGATGGCGCGCAGCAGCCAGCCACGCCATTCTTCAGCCTCGGCCCGGTAGCCGTGAGTGAGCAGAACGCTGATCGTCAGAGCGGCATCCCGAAGCCAGACGTAGCGGTAGTCCCAGTTGCGGCTCCCACCGTCGGTCTCGGGGAGGCTCGTCGTGGCGGCCGCCGAGATGCCCCCGGTGTCTTCGTCGGTCAGCGCTCTGAGGACGAGCAGCGATCTCTGGACCGTGTCGTCATAGGGGCTCGGCGGTTCGCTGCGCGCTGACCAGTCCCGCCACCAGTCGATGGTCAGCTGCAGTGCATCGTCGACGTCGATCGGCGGCGGAGGCTGGCGATGAGAGGGGTAGCCGGTGAGGACGAGGTCGATCACCTCGCCGGGGCCTACGTCGTATTCGCCCACATGGGTGTGGCCGACCGGACGCAGTTGGGGCCCGCGACGGATGACGGTCGAGGGGCCCGCCGTCGCGAGCAGCGCGGGTTCGTCGCTGTACCTCGTCTGCCGGAGCCACGGAATGGCCGCGCCGTAGTCGAAGCGGATCGCGAACTCCTCGCGGAAGCGGACCGTCCCGCGCACGCCGCGGATGCGCCGCACCAGGTTCGGACGTTGATCGCCGAGCGGCATGAAGTCCCAGACCTCCGCCTCGCCCTCGGCCGTCTGCCACCGTGTCAGCAGCACGAAGGTGCCGGGCAGGTACGAGCGGCTCACGTCGACGACCTCGCCGGCGTCGTCGCTCGGCGAGAGCGCCCACCTCCCGGCATCCCCGCTGTCGAGGAGCGCGGCGAAGAACGCCGGCGAATCGAAGCGCGGAAGGCACAGCCAGTCGATGCTCCCCCATGTCGAAATGAGCGCCGCGGCGTGCAGATCGCCCACCATCGCATAGTCGGCGATCGGCGTCGGCTCAGCGGGCCGGGACATTGCGGATCGCTCAGAGGGGCGCGACATGGGCTCAGATTAGGAGCGGCGGGATGCCGGGCGGCACGGGCTTGAATTCGGGTGCGGACGTGGGTAGGGCTGTGGCGGCGCTCGGGCGGGTCGGGGCTGGTGTGCCGTTGCGATGAGAATCGGGCCGGTCGCGGCATCCTGTGAATCTCCCTTAGAGATCGAATAGAACTGCAATAACACCCTGATAAACTCGTGAATCGATACGTGTGGAAAAGCAGGGCCGCTCGGCCCGCCTCGACGCTCGGAATTCAGACGCGTGACGGGGGCGATGTGGTGAGTGAAGCGGATGCGCTGCCGGTAGGGCTGGTGCACGCCAGGCAGGGCATCATCGCTGATGCGAATGCCTGGTTCGCCGAGTGGGCGGGGACGACGCCGGAGAACGTGGTCGGCCGCTCGATCGACGAGTTCGTCGTGCACGCTCGTGAGGACCTCCTCTCCAAAACCGACGCAGCCGGCCCGTGGGTGATGCTCTCGCGGGATGCGCCGGAGCGAGCCGTCATGATGAGCCGCCATTGCGCCGGCGAAGCTGACGTCCTGGTCCTGTCGGAGGCATCCGAGCGGTGGCGTGCGCTCAGCAGCCTGCGGCGACGGTACGCGCTCGCCGACCGCACCCGTGCACGACTCGAGCTCATCATGGACTCATCGGTGGCGTTCGCCACCGCGACGACCGAGCAACGCCTTGCCGAACTTCTCGCCGACGCGACAGCGCGCGCGTACGGCGCGGAAGAGTCGACCGTGTACTTCCACGATGCCGACGGCAGCTCCGTCGTCGCGGCCGGTCGAGATCCTTTCAGCGGCCGCTTCGACCCGGAAGTGCTCATCGGTCGCGTGAGCGAGCCCCGGCGCGTTGTGACAGCCGTCGGTCCGGCTGCGGCAGATCGGCTGGCGCTAGGCCTCGGCTCCGCGATGGAGACCGCCGGGGTCGAGGCGCTCATCGCCGCGCCCTTGCATCACGAGGAAATGGACTTCGGAGCATTCGTCAGCTGGTTCCATCACGAGCGCACCTTCGATGATGAGGCCGCCCCGCTGGCCGAGGCTCTTGCCGGCCAGGCGGCCCAGGCTCTCGCAACGCTCCGCCTGCAGGCGCGTCTCGCCCACGCCGCGATGCACGACGAGGTGACCGGCCTCCCGAACCGGCGGATGCTCGAAGGCGAGCTGGAGAAGATCGTCGGCAGTTCGGGATGTGCCGTGCTGTTCATCGACCTCGACGAGTTCAAGGACGTCAACGACCGGCTGGGACACCACGCCGGCGACCGGATCCTCCGCCAAGCAGCGGAGCGGCTGCGGGCGAGCCTGCGGGCGGACGATCTCGTCGCCCGATATGGAGGCGACGAGTTCGTCGTCGCCTGTCCGGTGACGGATGCCTCGACCGTCCGCGAGTTCGCCGAGCGGATACTTGGGGCGCTCAACGGTGGCCCGGAGGACGCGACCGCGCTTCGTGCGAGCATCGGCGTGGCGATTGCTTCGCCGGAGAGCGGGATGCCGGGCGAGCACCTCATCCGGCAGGCGGACCTGGCGATGTATCGGGCGAAGGGCGCTGGTGGGAACCAGGTGGAGTAGGCGTAGGCAGCGGTACTGGCTGCGGGTCGGAGCGCGCCGGGGCGCGGTGATTCGGCTGGCTGTGTGCTAGCCATTGCGTTCGGCAGGCGTCTGCCTTCGGTTCGGCGTCGGGGACTCTTGTGTTCTTCTGCGCGCCGCGCTTTCCCGCGCCGTGGCGCAGTTGCTTCGAGAGCGCGGGGTTGTGGCGGATCGGTATAAGCCTGTCGTCGACGCGGCGAGGCACGCCGGTTGAGGTTTCGCGTTCGAATTGCGCGGGCTGGTGCGAGCTGCCCCTGGAGGGACTCGAACACGACTGAGCATAGTGCTCAATTCGACGGAGAGCGGCAAGAACCGCGGAATCACGCGTATTTTCACGGATCCGCGCAACATTGAGCGACCACCGAAAACAGGTCGCGGCAAACGGTTTGCGGGCAAAACGCGGGCAAGTATGCCCGGGAAATCAGGCGTGAAGCGCGTCTGCGCGGCGAGCTCAGCGGCGGCGAAATCGAGCCCCGGGTGCAACGAGAGTCAAATGAGCACATTGCTGATCAGGTGCCGCCAGAAGCCGGGACTAGTGAGCATAATGCTCTGATGGCCAATTCCCTGTGGTCGCTCCAAAGTGGGGCCGTCAAGCGGTAGCACCGGCAGGCTGCTCAGCGTCCGATCGACGGGCCTCCGGGCTGAGCACGCCCCTGGTACGGCGCCGCAGGGTCAGATGGCTTGCCCGGGTTGTAGGGGTCTACCGCCGGCGCCCGCCGGGGTTCCTGAATGCGGACTTCTGGAGCCAGACCCGAGTCGCGCGCGCGACTCATGAGGCGGGTCGCGGTGCTCTGGCTGACCTGAAGAGTATCGGCGACGAGCTTCAGCGGCGGATAGCTGATTGCTGTCGCGACGCGATAGACGGAGATCGCGGCGTGCAGGGATTCCATGGACTCGCGCTCCTCGTGCGCCCGCACGCGACTGAGAAACTCGCGCACCGGTACGCGATCGAGCTTGTCGCCGTCCTCGGTGCCGACGTCGACGGTGACGACATCGAGAGCTGACCTCGTCATGATCCAGTGCGTCCGCACCTCGCGGAGCACCTGACTGGTGATGTCGACGCCCTCTGCTTCGCGCTCAAGGGCCGCGAAGACGACGGCGGTGCGTCCGAGCGTGTCATCCCACTCCACGCGGACGGTGATCGTGCCGGGAACGTCCTGCTCACCCGACACCCGCGCGCGCCACGACCTTGGAAGCGTCACCCCGCTGCCGAGGTCGATGCGTTCGTCGCTGAAGTCATACGCCTCGACGTCTGCCATGAAGCCGACTATTCCCTGGCTCACAGGAAGGTATGACCATGAACCGGTCTCAAGATTGTCTGGCACTAACAATGAAGGATGCCGCGAAGCTCGTCGGCGTCGACTACCGCACGATCAAGCTCGGCATCGAGAGCGGGACCATCCCCACGGTCCAGCTCGGCCCGCGCCGGATGATCCCCCGCGTCCCGTTGCTGCGCGTGTTTGGTATCGACGCGTGATCGAATCGGCGAACGGCGCAAAACCCGTCGGGATCTGACGCATCCTCAATAAGGTCGGTCTCAGCCGCCCGCCTGGACTCTCAGCAGTGCAAGCGCACACGACCGGGTGGAAGCGGTACGAAAGCATCGCCCGGCCACCAACCGCAGGTCGACGTGAAGCTCATCCAGCCGCGCGAACAGGCCGCGCGAACAACGCACGAGACGAATCACCGCCATCGATGACCGCACCCGTCTGTGGGTTCTGCGTGCCTACCCGCATGTGCACTGCCCGCGAAGTTCGGTCGGCGCCCGATCGAGGGCCTGAAGAACCGGGTGCGACGTGGAGCAGCTACCGCGGGTGCTGAGTTGAGAATTGATTTGGCCAATCTTTACCTCCCCGCGCCTGGGCGCGCTCCGGTTCGGGAGAGGGTCTGACAGAATGTGGAAACGTATGTTGACGCCCAGCGAAGGGGCACTGTGGCCACGCGAACTCTTCACCCCTTTCCGGCGCGGATGGCACCCGAGGTCGCGCTAGACGCGATTCCAGAAGTCGGGGACACTCAGCTGACGATTATCGATCCGATGTGTGGGTCAGGCACCGTCCTCGGTGTGGCAGTGGCGCGGGGCCACAATGCGGTCGGTGAGGATATTGACCCACTGGCCGTCATGATGTCGACGTTGGCAGTCTCGCCGATCAACGCAAGCGCACTAGAAGCGGCCGCTCATAAAGTTGTCCAGCAGGCGCGCCGCTCCGAAGGCGTACCAGCATGGGGCGACGACGCCGAGACTAACCGCTTTGTGGACTTCTGGTTTGGCCAGATTCAGAAGCGACAACTGATAGCTCTCACCCATGCAATCTCGCAAATCGAAGACGACGTCGAACGGCTGGCGTTGCGCGTGGCCCTTAGCCGCATCATCGTTACAAAGAGCCCGAAGGCCTCCCTCGCGGCTGACACGTCCCACAGCAGGCCTCACCGGGTGAAAGAGACCTCGGATTACGACGTGATCGCCGGCTTTGCACAATCGGTCACGGAACTGACGCGCACCCTGGTGCGCAGACAGATCCGCGGGGTTGCCCAGGTGGCGCTCGGCGACGCGCGTGTCCTGTCGTCCGTAGATGACGCTTCCGCGGACATCGCCGTCACCTCGCCACCCTATCTGAATGCGCTCGACTACCTCCGGGGGCATCGTCTGGCGCTTGTGTGGTTCGGGTACCGTATCGCGGAGCTGCGGACTAGGCGGGCTGACAGCATCGGGGCAGAACGAGGGCGCTCTGACGATGCTCCTGCAGTGGTTATGGAGATGGTGGACGTGATCAAGCGGTCAGCAGCTAATCCGGATGCGCTGCGGATTCCGATGCTAGAACGCTTTGCCCTCGACTGCGTCGGATTTGCGTTGCAGTTGCGCCGCACATTGAAGCCGGGTGCAACCGCGGTGCTCGTTGTTGGTAACTCGACGCTCCGCGGAAACTACATTCAGAACGACTTGATTGCCCGCCGGGCAATGGAACATGCGGGCTTCCACTATCAGAGCCAAAAGGAGCGCGAGATACCTCCGAGCCAGCGCTACATGGCGATAAACACCAGCGATAAGGCTTCGAGCATGGCGAAGCGTATGCGGACCGAGGTTGTTCTGACGATGGGACGGTGACTGTGGCAGAGACGCTTCAGTTCAGGGCGCACGCGCGCCTTTTGACGATGCTCGGCGAACAGCTCATCAAGAACGAGCGAGTTGCGCTGGTCGAACTCGTAAAGAACTCGTACGACGCAGATGCAACGCTCGTCACGGTTGACTTCACGGGCTTCGGGCAAGACTACGAGGTGCTCGCAGACTCAGCGATCGTGATTTTGGACAACGGCTCCGGGATGACTGAACACGTCGTTCGGACAGCTTGGATGAACCCCGCGACTCCGAGCAAGTCGATTGAGAAGGCCAAGAATCCAGTAACCCCGCGAGGGCGCGTTCTTCAAGGAGAAAAAGGAATCGGGCGATTCGCTACGTTCAAGCTCGGCAACCAGGTGTCGCTGGTCACGCGCCCCGCAGGCGAGAATAGCGAAACAACTTTGCTGGTGGACATCTCGAGCATCGACGAGGGAAGTGAGTCTGAGTCGCAACGCATCGACTACTATTTGGAGGACCTCAGTGTCTCGCTTGAGACCGGGCCGCCCGTCCTATTTACGGCCAAATCCCCTTCCTCCTCTACGCACGGTACCCAGCTCGAAGTTCGTGGGCTACGCGCCGAGTGGTCAGCTCAGCTCGTCATGGAGGCATTCGCCGACTTGGATCGAATGCAGCCTCAACTCTGGGCCGCTGACTCAATCCGGCGCCCAGACTTCGAAGTTAGGTTCCTCCGCGATGGCGAGGACCTAAACCTTGGCACGGAGCGGACTGAAGAGTTCCAAGCGATCCTGGAACGAGCGGTCCTCCGCGTGAGCAACGGGCGGTTCGACGACGAGAAGGGCCAGTTCCGTTTCGAACTTGACGGGCGTCTAGTGGAACTGAGCTTGGAAGATTCCGAGATTAGAGGGCTTCGTCGCTTCCGCACACATTTCCAGGACGATCAGTCAAACTGGGTTGCACCGCAGTGCGGTCCTTTCGGATTCGAGTTTCACGTTTTCGATTTCGGATCGAATGCGCCAGCTGCGCACTGGCTCGATCGCGACGAGAAAGCAATGCTGCGGGAACACCGGATCTACCTCTATCGAGACGACATTCGCGTGTACCCGTACGGTGACCCCAGGGATGACTGGCTTGAGGTTGATGCGATTCGAGGGACCGAATCGGCACGCTCCATGTTCAGTAATGACCAGACAGTCGGCTACGTGACCATAACACAGGCCGACAATCCTCTGCTACGCGACAAGACGAGTCGGGAAGGCCTCCTCGACGTCGGACGGGCGACTCGGGATTTTGTGGTCCTGATTCAGACGATCCTTTCTTGGCTGCGCTCGAAGCCATACGAACAGTACGCCGCAGCGAACCGCCGCGTCCGAGAAAAGGTTCTGAGAGCGGAACGGTTTGACCGTCACATCCACGCGCTGCGGACCGAGTTTGCGCTGCCTGCAAAGGCAGTCGAGTATCTGGATGCACTCGAAACGGCTATCGGTTCAGAGCGCGAACTTTCTTCAATGCAAATCGCGCGCACTGAGCAGCTCGCAGGTGTTGGCATGTCCGTGGAGACTGCGTCTCACGATCTGATCGCAGCGGGCGCCGAGTCCCTGCGGCTGGCGAAGCAGATTCTTGGCGAGCTCAACCTGCTGGACCTCTCCCGGGAGCCTGTCTACTCGATCACATCGACGCTGATAACGCGGTTGGACTTCGTCAATAGCCGCTTCAAAGACGTACAGGGCCTGTTCGTGTCGACCCGGCAGAAGTCCAGAGAGCTTGACATCGCAATGCTTACGCGCCGAATCAGATCGATGTACAGCGGACTGCACCGGCACGAGGGTATCGAGTTCGAACTAGCGGAGCCATTCGAACTGAAGGCGGTCTCGACCGAAGCCGCTGTGCTGCAGTGTCTGATTAATCTGGTCGACAACGCGACGTACTGGTTGATGACGAGCGGAGCCGCCTCCAAGCGAATTCGGGCCTTCGTGCCAGACGACTCGACTTTAGTCATCACCGACAATGGACCCGGGGTGGCGGACCAAGACGAGCCATTCATCTTCGAACCATTCTATTCCGGCAAAGGCGAAGCAGGCAAAGGACTTGGCCTCTACATCGCCCGACAGAACGGTCTCCGCAGCGGATTCAGTGTGGAGCTTGGCCACTCGGGAGATGAGCGAGACCTTGCGGGCGCAACTTTCATGGTCAAATTCAATGGATTGGATGAGAAGTGAGCTTGCTTTCGGGGCCCGTCGTATTCATTGATGACGAGATTCATGACACGAGCAGCCGGGCCCACAAGTTGCTGTTGGAAATCGCCGCCACCGGTCGCCCAGTTACTACCGACGTTGGGATTCCAGATAGCTACAAAGAGCGATTTCAGCACTGGACATCCCTAGCGTTCGTCATTGTCGACTGGGATCTCACGCCCGGGGTCGACTCGGACCTAGCTCCTGGATCCATGGGTTTGCACGGTGGTGCAACCCTGAGCGGGTTCAATCGTCAGGCTCTCTTCGACTTCCTGGACGACTTGATGGGCAAAATCTACTGCCCTGTGTTCATCGTGAGCGATGAGGATGTCGACGACATTCGAAGGCAGGTTGAGGAGGAACCACGCTTCCAACAGAGTGGGGGCTTCTTGGACGGCCGGCTCGCTGTGTTCTCGAAGGAGGTCGTCATGGACCATCTGGTCGAACACTTGGCAGAGTGGGTTGCCAAGAGCCCTGCGCTCTCTGCGCTTAAAGCCTGGGAACAAGAACACGACGAGGCCAAGAACCGTCTCTTCTTCGACCTGACTTGCCTAGAGCCAGATTGGCCAGCATACGTCTGGCAGGCAGCAGACATCGACGAGGTCGACCCAGCGTACGAACTCGCAACCGTGATCAGCACAAACCTCCTGAATCGATTGAACCCTGTCGTCTTCGACGTGGAGTCGATTTCCACACCCTCGGAGTCGCCGACTGGGCGAGCCCTCCGTCAGGTCTCACTTGGACGGACGAGCGTTCCCGGGGATAGACTTTCCGACCGCATGGTGCTACCCGGGGACGTCTTTATGTTGCCCGGTGACAACGAAGACGAGCTGTGGATTAATGTGTCACCCGCATGCCACACGGTCGGACGGGCGATACCAAACGGAGATGGAACGACCTCGCGAGAGCCCGTTCGGCTACACCTGCTCCGGGGTAAAAGGCAGGCGTGGCCCAAGAATGAGGGTTCGCTGAAGCAGATGAACTCGAAAGACCGCTCGAACTCGATCATCATCCACACGCTCAAAGACGAGCATCCTTACAAGTTTGTATTCAGCGACGCGCGGATCGAGGAATGGGAAGCGATCGCCGAGCATAGGGTGGTGCGACTCCTGCCGCCTTTTATCACTCGAGTTCAGCAACTGCATTCCGCGTTCATGCAGTCTGAGGGCCTGCCCAGAGTAACGATTGATCTATATGCGTCGTAGCTGGGCGTCGCACTCTTGACTGGGTCGCGCGCCCGGGACATTTGGATGACGGTTGCGGCTGCTCGGCTATTGTGCCCGCGCTTGCCGATGGATAGTCGGCGGGGGGCCGCAACCGCGGGCGATTCACGGCTCATTCCGACCGCGCGCGAACCACTGACTGTCCGCCCGGAGACGGGTCGGTCATAGAGAGCGTCCGCGCGATCCTGGCGAACCAACCGGGAACTTTTTCTTCAAAGCCGGACGCGCCCGGTAGACGCCACCTCAACAGTCGCCCGATCATCGCCCGCCCCACGGAGGGTCGCTACATCCCGATCCCACGCTTCACATTTGGCGCCCCAACAACCGGCCCGGTCGCCATCGCCGCCAGGTCCCTGGCCCGTGCCGCGCGCCGCATTTCTGCCTGAGCCGCGCGCACGGCATCCTGCATCGTCAACTCCGGAATCCCGCGCTGCATCGACTCGGCAAGGCACACTCGGGCCGCAGCATCCGTCCGCGCCACGACGATCGCCACGTTGCTCAGCCGACCGCGCGTGAGGCCTACGTAGAGCCCCGCGGCATCCACATCCGGCCCGACCACCGAGGCATCGGCGGTGTCGCCCTGCACACCATGCACGGTGGACGGGTAAGCGAGCTGCAGGTGCTCGCGCGCGTACTCGGTGGACACACGCGCCACCTCGCCGCTGTCGCTCACGGAGACAAGAGACAGGTACTCGTCGCGGATACCGCGCACGATCCACTGCGCACGATTCTCGACTCCCGTGAGCCGGTCGTTGCGACGGGTCTGGACGGTGTCGCCGACGAGGATGCGCTGCTGCCCGATTCCCCACGCGGCGAGGCGCACGTCGAGCTCGCCCTGGTCGACTCGCCGTTGCTGGATAGCGTCGTTGATCGCATCCGCCTCAGCATTCGTGCCGGATACCAACGTCGCGCGCTTGCCGCGCGCGTGCGAGTCGAAGTACGCGTCGATCATCCGCTCGCGCGCCGCGTCGTGATGATCGACCCGGTCGACGTGCCGTGTTCGGCAAGCTCGCCCGCAACCACCAGCGCATGCTCGCGATCACCCGCATCCCGGAGCCGCAGTGTGAGCGCCGCGTAGTCGGGATCTTGGAACCGGTGCACCGTGTCGAGCTCGACCGCAGCGTTCGCGTGCCGGATCGCAGAACCCATCGCACCCGCATGCCCGACCGGCAACGCCTGATGGGTGTCACCCACGAACGCCAGCCCGACACCCTGCTCGATCGCGAGTTCGACGAGGACGTTCGCCGTTTGCAGATCGAGCATGCCGGCTTCGTCGACGACGATCCGATCGCGAGAGCGCAACACGTACTGAGTCGGTCCGCCGTAAACCGCGCCCGCCCTGGGATCGACTTCTCCCACTCGAAGCCTGGTCCACACCTTCGCGCCGGCCTCGTCGGTGCCCCATCGGTAGCCATGGTCCGAAAGCAAGGCATGAATACTGGATGCCGCGGCTCCGATCTCGCGAGACGCCACCGACGCGGCCTTCCGCGTGGGAGCAACAACGAGCATCCGACGCCGTTGCGACGTGAGCGCCGCGAACGCAGCGCGCAGCATCGTCGTCTTGCCCGCGCCGGCGGGGCCGGTCACCGTCACGAGCCCGTCCGTGCCGGCGACGGCGCACGCGGCAACGCTTTGCGACGCATCCAGTGTCGACAGGTCCTCGTTCGGTGCGAATCGGCGCAACTCGCCCGGCAGCAGGCAGCGGCCCGGTCGGGCGAGCACGTCTAAGCGGCCGGCGAGACGCACCTTGGCCCGCACGGTCTCGGTCGCCATGAACGCCTTGACGTGCGCCGGCGCCTCCGCAACGAGCCGGTAGACGGCACCCGTGGCGCGCTTGGTGATCTCGGCGATCACGCCATCGAGCCGATCGCGCTCTGCAACGACGCCCGTGCGCGAGAGCGCACGCATTGCGCCCGCGCGGATGTCGAAGCTGCTGAACCTCCCGCCGCATGATGTCGACCGTTCGTCCGCGTCGACGATCGCCTGTGCAGCGAGCAGGTCCAGGTCGAGGGCTTGCGGGTCTGTTGCGGTGACTGGATTGGGCGCGCGCGGGTTGGTCAGACTCGGATCGATCGCTGCGATCTCGTCGCGGACGCGCGCCTCCCATAACGCCTCATCGAGATCGGCCGGCTTGTTCGGACGCGACACCGCCCACGCGCGCCGATCGATCTGCTGCAGCACCTCCACGCTCGGAGCAGATCCTCCGTGCGCCGCCGACCACTCCGCGATCAGGCGCGTGCGGTTGCCTTCGATTTGCGCCGACCGACGCGAGAAGGGTCGGACGGCGCTGGCGAGTTCGGCGATCTCGCCGGTGTCGTCGATCGTGTATCCGTGCCGGGCGAGCGCGTCGATCCACGCGGGATCGGTGTGGGCGGCGAGCTCGCCTTCGGCGTTGACGACGGTGTGAAGTTTCATCGCAACGCGCGAGTCGAGGTTCGACCACTTGCCGTCCGCGCCGAGAACCTTGATGTTCAGCCAGAGGTGACGGTGGATGTGCGGGTCAAGCGCGCGGGAGCGCCGATGCTGCAGCTCGACGACCTCGATGCGACTGATCTCCTCTCGGATGAGCCCTCCGTGCCCGCGCCGCGCGTTGAGCTCTGTCTGCCACGTGAGCAGGATGCGTTCACGTAGCCGGTCCTGCATTGCCTCGAACTCGGCGGCGAGTTCGGGATGCAGCAGCGCGGCGATGCTGTAGGACTTCGGGTGGTTGAGCGTTCCGTCGAGCAGCAGGTCGGCGTCGGGGCTCAGCCGCTGATGGCCGCGCTCTTCCCCGGTGATCGGGTCATGTCCGGTGAGCCAGACTCGAAGGCCGCCGGCGGCGAGCTCGTCGGAGGTGATGACGCCGTTCGCCACGATGAATCGTGAGACGGACGAATCGGATGCGGCACTGTACGCTTCGAGCGCGTCGACGGCGGGGGAGTGCTGGAGGTGGGCGTCGCAGGTGCCCTCGAGCGCGTAGGCGATCGCCTGTCGCACCCCTCGGGATTCGACACCTCGCTTCCATCGCTCGAGACCACCCCGCATGCCGACAGGATAGGGTGCGTTTTGCCCATTATCCAGGGATTTTTATGGCGTGCAGATACGTGTAGGCGAGTGCTTCTAAACGGTGTCACCCACCCTGGGTGCCTGCGTGCATTGCTGTTCGTCTTGAGCTGTTCGTCTTGAGCTGTTCGTCTTGAGCTGTTCGTCTTGAGCTGTTCGTCTTGAGCTGTTCGTCTTGAGCTGTTCGTCTTGAGCTGTTCGTCTTGAGCTGTTCGTCTTGAGCTGTTCGTCTTGAGCTGTTCGTCTTGAGCTGTTCGTCTTGAGCTGTTCGTCTTGAGCTGTTCGTCTTGAGCTGTTCGTCTTGAGCTGTTCGTCTTGAGCTGTTCGTCTTGAGCTGTTCGTCTTGAGCTGTTCGTCTTGAGCTGTTCGTCTTGAGCTGTTCGTCTTGAGCTGTTCGTCTTGGTCTTCGTCTTGCTGCTTGGCTTGCTCTTCGTAATGCTGTTTTTCACTCTGTCCAGGTCCGCGTTCGGCGCGCTCGGCATCGACAGCGCCGCTGTCGTTGTGGGGTCCCGCCACGGCTTTTGCGTTCGTCGAACAGAGTTGCAGACCTATCGCGGTTGCGGCCCGTAGCGATGGAACCAGCTACCGTCGGGGCGATCGTCAGGATCGACTGCAGCCCGCCGACCTAGACCTCGTCCGCCAGGGCAGACGGCACTGAGCCGAGAGTTACCACTCGAAAACACTGCGCAACGCGGGTCTCGGCCGGGCCGCGTCCGATCATCTGAGTTGGATTGAAGACGATCAGAGCATGTGCGGCAAACTTCGGTTCTCGCGGCTGAGTCGGTGGATAGGGATCGGGCCGGACCTCGAACGGCTTCTCAGGTACGCACCCCATCTTCGAGATCTCACACTGCTCGACCTCGTCGCGAGTGGACTCGGCCAGCCCGACGTACTCACCAACGAAGATCGAAGCAGTTTCGACTCGCGCGGCATCAAGGACCTTTGGTCGCCAGACGGAACCGCCGTCCTTTCGCAGGTCGATCGCTCCCGCCTTCAACTGGAAGGCGACCTGACTTCCTTCATCCTGAGTGAGAACGTCCGCCTTGTCCGACGCCATGATGTGCTTCGAAGGCGAGAACGTGCGCCAGAGGACCTCGTCAGCGGCAACAGTGGCCAGAAGGGAGTGGTCGCTCGGAAGCAGTCGCGGCGACCGCTCAGCTGGCAACCGCCACCCGGTTCTCAACGCCTGAAGAAAGTTCGCGAAGAACGACCCGAGCCGAGAGTCGCGACGGGCTCGTTGAGAACTGGCGTGACGGGATGACATCGTCGAGAACCACGACTCCATCTGCACTCATACCCCAGATCTCAATTGAGTCGCCGTCTGAATCGATGCGCATGTGCAGGCTCGCTCCGTTTACAAGCCACTCAATCAAGACACCGCCGTCTTCGGTGGCACTGGGTTGCGGAGTGGGCGCGCCCTCGACGAGCAGGACTGCGAGTGCCCGCTGGGCCGTAACCGCGGAACGCGTGGACGCGGCCCTTGCATTGAGCAGCCGGGTGAGCCGCGTCGTTGCGTAGCGGAGAAGTGCGGCCTTTGACATCTGAGCCGGCGACTTGTCGACTACCTCGGCCCATGTCGCGGCGTTCTCAACGACGGCGAACTCATTCCAGCCATCTGGATATGTGGCTTCTCGCCAGGTAGTCGTCCCGACGTTCGTGAGTCCAGGATCAGTCATTGTCATGTTGCGACTCCCCCCAGGCGAAGCGTGCCGCGTCCGTCGTGATCCACGCGAACGCGTGGCGTGCTTGGACGTGCGCGCTATCTACCAACTGTAACAAGTGGTGCATATCCACGGCACCCGCGACAAAGTAGTTGCTCACCACGGTGAGCACGCTTCCGCGCTGCCCGCCCTCGAGCCGCGGCTCCACGGACAGAGCGACGCGGCCGCTCGGGTTCGGGACACTTACCTGAAACCGGACTTCGACACCCTCGAGGTCGGGATCCCCAAACACGTCGGGGTTTAGCAGTCGGAAGACTTCTGGGGCGGGCCGGTTGATCCCGTTTACGTATGTGTACTCGAGAGTGGTTGGACGGAGCGCTCCGCCAGGAATCTGGGCCGTGACGGCCGCCAGAAGCTGCTCGAGACGCCTCTGCATCTCTCCGTAACCGGGATAGACCGTGCCCTCATTTACCCGCCGCCAATTCACGGTGAGGCGGTCGGCCTGGAGCTGGGCGACCCACACGTTGTCGGCCGACGTGAGCTGAAGGCGAACTGGTGCGGGACCGACGCCCGCGCTGAAGAATGTCTGGAAGACTGAATCACCTTCACCCACAGGTGTGGGCGGGATGGCAGGCAAGAACGCCGACGTGCGGTACTCCCCGCGAAGGGTGTTCACGACCTCGGCCGATGCGGGCGCAAAGTCCCATGCGGCGCCGAACTCAACGCCGGCGACCGCTTCGATCACGGGTGGTTGACCGAATGTGGGTAGAGCTCTCACAGTGACACGCCGCCGCACATGAGAACAACATACAGCGCGCGTGCCCGTGCGAACCCGTCAGGCGCGGGCATGATCACGAAATCGTTCTCATCAATACACTGAACGGACATTCCCCCCACTGCTCACGTCACTCAACTCAGCCGATGCCGTTCGTCAACTACCGCACGTTCTGGAGCGGGGACGGGTGCATTCCTGCGGGCGGCGTGAACGCACACCCTGCGTCGGTGATCGCGATGCCGTTGCCGCCGCCCTGGTCACCCGCAGGGTCATCCGCATGCTCGACGACCGGCTGGCGGGCCGAGTCAGCTGTTCTCGTAGCTCGCCTGTAGGAGGTGCTGCGCTCGATCCAAATGGCGCTGATTCGAGATCCGTAGCTCAAGCTCGCCGGTACCGAAGTGCCCGATGTTCCTGACGTCGCGAGAGAAGCCCTCTTCGAGTTCGACATCATCGGGGTTGACCTTCAGATACACCAGGAGGTTGCGGGACTGCGGGTGCACCTCGACGCACGCGAAGTTCTTCAGCCGGCGGTACGCGAAGTACTGCTTGGTGGCCTTCTTGGAAACGTCGTCACCGAGTGCCACGAGATAGGCATCCAACTGCTCATACAAGGCAGTGAGCTCGGCAGACGACTGACCCAGCAGCTCCGTTACGGTTCGCCCGTGACCGCGTGATACGTCGGGAGCATCATTCGCGGACTGCGGCTCGACTCGAGAGGCGTGGACGAGTTCGAGCGCGAACAGTTCGCCACCGAAGTCGCGATAGGTGACGAGGTCGATCGATCTGTTGATCTGCTCGACAGCGTGTTCGTCGTATCGGGTATAGCCGCTCGCCACGCAGACGAGGCGGGGCGCCCGCCAGTCGATCGCACCGGCGACGTCGCGTCCGAGCTTCTCCATGACGAGCAGGGTGAACTCGGCTTTGTGGTCGAGGAGCCAGTTCAAGTAGAAGAGCCCCTGGTTGATGACATTCTCGTTGGTTGCCCGCTTGTACTCGAAGATCACCGGCGAGTTGTTCTCGTCGATGCCGAGTGAGTCGATGCGGCCGCCGTGTCGGCTGCCGGTGGAGAACTCGCTTGCGAGGAATCGCGTAGCGAACATCTCCTCCATGTTCCGCTCGATGAGTTGCTGCAGCGATCGTTCGAGCGCCACCGTCATACTGTGCAGCTCGGTGGCAACTCCTGCGGTGACGCGGAAGAGCTTGAGGTCAGCCACGCGTAGCCCCCTGGTCCTTGAGGTACTCGTACAACATCGCCGGCAGCGCCTTCCCCAACTCCGCAAACAGGCCGCTGTCATTGAACAGGTCGTCGATGAACGCGGGGGTCTCGTCACGTACCCCGAGCAGCGCCTTCGTGAAGGCCTTCGGCAGCGCCGGGGACTCCGCGAACTGTTGCGGGCTGTTTACCGCCGCCTGGTTCGCGAGCTCCACATCCAACGCAAGCTTCCCGACGATGTGGTTCATGTGAAGGTCGATGACGCCGACGCCGTACTTGTCGCCGAGGCGCTCGTTGAGCTTGTGGATGATCTCCTCGAGCGCAGAGCGGTGCTTCTCGTGGATCGCGCCCGACCCGATCGCAGTGATCGGGTCTAGCCCCGGCCCCTGCTCGAGGTTCAGCTTCACCGACTCGCCGGCACTGATCTTGTAGCCCACCAACGTCACGTCCGAGATATCGACCGGCTCGAGGATAGTCGCGGTGGACAGCTGCGGGAGGATGCGGCGGAAGAAGTAGTGCCGGCGCGGCAGGTCGGTATCTTCGAGGTTGCGGGCCTGGGAGATGAAGTCGTAGAACTTCACGAAGTTCCCCACGTCCGCCTTGAACAGCCGCAACTCGTCCTGCTCAGACTTGTCATCCCCGACGACCGCAGCGAGCCAACGCGTAGCGAAGCGATTCACCGCCGGAGCGGTCGCCGCTGACACCTTCGAGTTCGCGTTCACGCCGCCGACAAGAGCGGCGTCAAACGCCTGCTCGACCTCTGTCATGTCGTAGATCCCGGCCGCGTCGAGCTTCACGACGAGGTCGTAGATCAGGTTGGGGTCGGTCGTCGCGGTGAGCGTCGCCTTCCGGTAGTACGGCAGGAACGCGTCCAGCACCTCGACCGGGTCGTTGACGAAGTCGAGCACGAACGTCTTGTCCTTACCCGGATAGGTGCGGTTCAGCCTGGACAGGGTCTGCACGGCCTGCACGCCACCGAGCTTCTTGTCGACATACATCGCGACTAGGCGGGGCTGGTCGAACCCGGTCTGGAACTTCTCCGCCACGATCATCACGTTGTACGTGGCTGGCTTGAACGCCTCCGCGAGATCCGACGGCACCCCCGGGTTCTGGGTCCGCTCCGTCAACCCCTCACCGACATCGTCAGGGTCCTCTACCGTGCCCGAGAACGCGACCAGCGACCGCACCCCCTGCACGCCAGCGTCGGCGATGTAGGTGTCGAGGTACTTCTTCCACCGCACCGCCTCGACACGCGACCCCGTGACAACCATCGCCTTCGCCTTGCCGTCCAGCAGCGGCTGCACAAACGCGCGGAAGTGGTCGACGACGATCTTCGCCTTCTGGCTGATGTTCGTCGGATGCAGCCTGACGTACTGGACCAGCGCTTTTACCGCGGTCGATTCGTCGACCTCACCGGCGTCGTCGTAGTCGGAATCGGGATGCTGCAGCTTCCACGCCACCTTGTACGGGGTGTAGTTCTGCAGCACGTCGAGGATGAACCCCTCCTCGATCGCCTGCTGCATCGAATACAGATCGAACGGCTCCGGCGTCGCATCCGGCCCCGCATCCTCGGGCACCCGCCCGAACAGCTCGAGCGTCTTGGCTTTCGGGGTCGCGGTGAATGCGAAGTAGGAGATGTTCGGGGCGGAGGCGGTGACCTCCATCGCCCACTGCAGGTACGCCTCCGAGTTGATCGGCGCGCCTTCCGCCACCGCGGCCTGCTCGTCCGGGGACAGCACCTTCGTCAACGCGCCAGCGGTCGACCCGGCCTGCGACGAGTGCGCCTCGTCCGCGATCACCGCGAACCGGCGCCCCTGCAACTCGGGCAGGGTCTGGATCGCCGTGATCAGCGCCTCGAACGACTGGATCGTCACGATCACGATGTTCTTTCCACCGGTCAACGCGGCGGCGAGCTGCTTCGACTTCGACTCGCCCGCATCCTTCGTGATCGACTGCACCACCCCGGCCTGCTTCTCGAACTGCGAGATCGCGTCCTGCAGCTGCTTGTCCAGCACCGTCCGGTCCGTGACCACCACGACCGTGTCGAACACGCGCTCATTCGCATCATCGTGCAGCTGCGAGAGGCGGTGCGCGAGCCACGAGATCGAGTTCGTCTTCCCTGACCCCGCCGAATGCTGCACCAGGTACCTGTTCCCCGGCCCCTCCACCCGTGCTGCGTCGACCAGTCGGGTCACGGCCCGCCACTGGTGATACCGCGGGAACAGCACCTTCTCCGACCGGGTCTTCTTCCCGGTGTCGGGGTCGACATCGACCTCGACCTGCAGGTGTACGAACGACCCCAGCAGCTGCAGCCAGGTGTCGCGCTGCAGGATCTCCTCCCAGAAGTACGCGGAGGCCGACCCGTCTGGCTTCACCGGGTTCCCCGCGCCCTCGTCCGCGCCCTTATTGAACGGCAGGAACCGCGTCTTCGGCCCGGCGAGCTTCGTAGTCATCTGCACCTCGGAGTTCGAAACCACGAAATGGACTAGCGATCGCTTCGCGAACCCGAATAACGGCTCACCCGCCGGTGACCGGTCGAACCGGTACTGGTTCACCGCGTTCCCGATCGACTGCGTGAAGTCCGTCTTCAACTCGACCGTCGCGACCGGGATGCCGTTGACGAACAGCACCAGATCCAACGCCTTGTTCGGATGCTTCACCGAGTAGCGCACCTGACGCATCACCCGCACCCGCATCCGCCCGTACGCCTCCAGCGTGTCAGGGTTGTTTGTGGTCGCCGGCCGGAACTGCGCCAACCGGAACTTCACCGCACCCCCATGCAGAGGCACCATCGAAAAACCCTCGTGAAGAATCCGGATCGTCCCACCGTTCTTCAACGGATCCAGATCCAGCGACTTCGCCAGACGGTTCAGGATGCCGTCACCCGCGGCCCTGCGTTGAACTTCGGTATCGCCGGGGCGAACGACCTTCGCAAACTCGGCCGGCTGCGACTCCGCCAACCACCCCAGCACATCCTCGGGAAACAGGGCGAGCTCACGGTCGTAGCCAGCATCGGACAGTGAATACAGCCACCCGTTCGAGGCGAGGTGCTCGGCGATCTCGTTCTCCAGCACCGACTCCAGATGCGCCCCAGCAACACCACTCACGCCACCACCCCCACATCGATCTTCCCCGTCACCGCAGCCGAGATGAGCGCGGCGCGACGCTCGCGAGCGAGAACAACCGCGTGTCGGGCGGCAAGGATCGCGGCTTCGGTGTCCGTCCACGCTCTGCTGATTCGGGCTGCGATGCACTCTGCGCGCGAGGGTGTGAAGAGTGGCACCTCAACATCGCCCAGTTCCTGCGCATTCAAGTGCGGTTGCGCCGCACGCGCGCTCAGGCCATCGATCTGCGCCTCCTTGACCTCTCTCGCAAGAAGCGAGTATCCGACTACTTGAGCAAGGCGCGGATCGTGCGGGCGGAAGACCATGTCGAAGCCGGCAATCGACCCGGCGTACTCCGCACTGATGATGGTCGAGTCACCGGTAAGTGCTCCACTTCGCACAACCACGATGTCACCCTCGCGAAGCCATACGATTCGGGAGGATGGAATGTCGGCCGGGTCAACGAAGACTAGGCCCCTGGCATCGACCTTGCCTGCGTTCACATTGGTGGCCCGGATGAGGGGTACGCCTTCGTCGACGTAGGGCGGAGGCTCTCCGATCCCATACCGAATGCGCCCGAGGTGCTTCAAGCGGACTCGTTCAGTGCTCGCCTGGAACAATTCGCGGGTGAGGAGCGCCGAGCGACGTTCGGTGAGGAGGGTGATGAGTTCCTCGTTCTTAGCGATGAACGCGTCGATCTGCGCCGTCTCCCGATCCAGATAGTCCGCAATCGCCCGCTGCTCCTCGAGGGGCGGAACAAGCACAGGAAATGCCATCAGGTCTGCTCTGCTCATCTGCAGCGAGTTGGGGCGGATTCCGGTCAGAAGCGCGGTGTATCCCTGCACGTAGATGGCGGAGCGCATCAGGTGGTGCGCGTACTTGCTATCGAGGCGCTCGGAGATCCAGTAGGCCCGATAAGCGGGGCTGACGTGGCCAAGGAGCTCTGATACGCCGAGCCCGGCGTAGTTCAGCCACATCGTGTTCACGGCGAGTTGGCCCGGACGAACAACCCGGTAGGTCTCAAGCTGGTCATTGTCGCGGATCAGCGACTCGGACTCGTAGACCTTCTCTTCGACTCCGCGGTACCCCGAGATCGAAAGCATCGGTCCGACCGGAGTTGGTCCATTGACCTCCTTCGACTCGCGAAATAGCCTCCTAAACGGCTCGACGGCCCACCCTTCCGGAATGCCGCCGATCCAGGGCACGCCTGAGTCGTGGGCTCTGCGATTCACCGTTCGACCTCGACGAGCATTGCGCGGAGTTGCTCCATGACGACGTCGAGGTCGCGGTCGATCTCTTCGAGCGGGCGCGGAGGGACGTACTGGTAGAAGTGGCGGGTGAAGGGGATCTCCGCCCCTTCTTTAGTCTTCGAGCGGTCGACCCATGCATCGGGTGAGTACGGAAGCACCTCCCTGGCGACGTAGGCGTCGACATCCTCATCCCACGGCACGTTCTCCGTGTCGCGAAGCGAGGCGTCCGGTTCCGGGTTGCCTTTCGCGTCGATGCAGGTGTCGGCCGTGTCGTCCTGTTCACCGAGCTCCATCGTCACGGTCTTGAGCAGCGGTGCGGGGAGGGTGAGGCCTTCGGCCTTCGCGGCATCCTTCAGCACCTTCTGGAACTCGGCACGGTTGGTCCACACCATGTCGGTGCCGAGGCGGCCGAGGGCGACGCGCAGGGCCGCGGCATCCGTCTCATTCAGCTTCTGGATCGCCTTCGCCTCGAAGACGGTGTCGATGCGTTCGGGGGTGGCGCGCCAGTTGAGTTTGAGGGGGCGCTCGACGGTGATGGTGCGGTAGAGGAAGTCCTCGTTGCGGAAGATCTTCGAGTGCTCGCCGTCCTCGAATCCGGCGTAGAGGCCGACGATGGTCTCGATGTTCTTC
Source organism: Microbacterium sp. 4R-513 (assembly GCF_011046485.1). NCBI lineage: Bacteria > Bacillati > Actinomycetota > Actinomycetes > Micrococcales > Microbacteriaceae > Microbacterium > Microbacterium sp. 4R-513. Next base: position 2,653,824 of record NZ_CP049256.1, on the reverse strand, counting down.
GGGGAGAATTCGTTGCGCTTGGACCCGAGGCCCTTGCGGAGCTTGGTGAACATCTCACGGCCGTCGATGAGCTGCACCCGGCCCCTGCGGTTCGCGTCTTTGCGGTTGGTGAGAACCCAGATGTAGGTGGAGATGCCGGTGTTGTAGAACATGTCCCTCGGCAGTCCGATGATCGCCTCGACGAGGTCGCGCTCGAGCAGCCACTTGCGGATGTTCGACTCACCACCGCCGGCGCCGCCGGAGAACAGCGGAGACCCGTTGAGGACAATCGCCATGCGGGAGCCGCCGTCTTCGGGTCTACGCATTTTCGACACCAGGTGCAGAAGGAACAGCATCGCGCCGTCGCTGACGGCTGGGGTGCCGGGGCCGAAGCGGCCGTTGAAGCCGAGCTTGGTGTGTTCGTCGTCGACGTAGGTGCGCTGGTCCTTCCAGTCGACTCCGAAGGGCGGATTGGACAGGCCGTAATCGAACTTCCTGTCGTCGAAGGCATCTTCAGTGAGGGTGTCGCCGAGGGCGATGTTGTCGACGTCCTGGCCCTTGATGACCATGTCGGCCTTACAGATCGCGTAGGAAGCGTCGTTGTAGTCCTGCCCGTACAGGCTGAGCTGGATGCTCGGGTTCAGGGTGTGGAGGTACTCGTCTGCGACCGAGAGCATGCCGCCCGTGCCCGCGGTGGGATCGTAGATGGACCGAACCACACCCGACTTGGACAGCGCGTCGTCGTCGAGCGCGAACAGCAGCTCGACCATGAGCTTGATGACCTCGCGCGGCGTGTAGTGGTCACCTGCGGTCTCGTTCGACTTCTCGTTCGCGAACCGGATGAGCTCCTCGAAGACCAGGCCCATCTGGATGTTGCTGACCGTGCGAGGGTGGAAGTCGGCCTGCGCGAACTTTTCCGTCACCGCGAACAGCTTGTTCTTCTCCGCCAGCTTGTTCATCGTCTTGTCGAACTCGAACCGCTCGAAGATGTCCCGCACGTTCGGGGAGAACCCCGCCAGGTACGAGGAGAGGTTCGCGCGGAGGTCGGCGGGGTCGGCGACGAGCTTGGAGAAGTCGAACGGGGAGGTGTTGTAGAACTGGTGCCTCGACGCCTCGGTCAGCTTGATCGTCTGCAGCATCTCGGGAAGTGACGCGATTCCCTTGGCCGCCTCCAGCACGGCGGGCTTCGTGTCGGCGAGGACGGCGTCGAGGCGGCGGAGCACCGTGAATGGCAGGACGACCGACCCGTACTCCGAGGGTTTGAACGGGCCGCGAAGGGACTCGGCGATGTTCCAGATGAAGGCGACGTGATTCACCACAGGTGGGCACTCCTGCTATAGGGCAACGAACAAGCGGCAGCGACGCCGCGAACTCTCCCATCCTGGCCCATCGCACGCGGCTCTCCAGCAGCGACTCCCCTGCGCACCGCCGGCACGAGCAGACGCACTCAACCTCGGCGCGCGGTGCTCACCCGCGGTGTTATCGCGATTGGCGGATCTAGACTGGCGCAGATTCCGCCCGCTGCACGGGCGTGCGGGATGTGCAGTCGAAGGGCAGCCCGTGGGCAAGCAGATCAAGGTGGTCGGCGCCGTGATGGTCCGCGATGGCGCGGTGCTGTGCGCGCAACGAGGCCCGCTCGGAAGCCTGCCCGGCAGATGGGAGTTTCCGGGCGGCAAGATCGAACCCGGCGAGACGGCTCGGCAGGCGCTTGAGCGCGAAATCGCGGAAGAGCTCGGTTGCACGGTCGACGTGGGCGCGGAGTTGACGACGACCACGCACGCCTATGACTTCGGTGACGTCACACTGACTACGTTCTGGTGCACATTGAAGTCTGGCGCTCCCAAGCTGACCGAGCATGCCGACGTGCGCTGGCTGCCGGCGCGAGATCTCGAATCGCTTGATTGGGCGCCGGCTGACATTCCCTCAGTGCGAATGATCGTTGCGCAGGGCACCCCCGGCTAGGGGTGGAGCAGCTCAAACGAGTCGCCGTCGCGCGCGGCGACTGTTATCCCAAGGTCTGCAGAGAGCTCCTGCAAGTCTGGCTCCGACCGCCCGGGCAGAAGGATCATCGGAGAGACCTCCGTAGCGAGTTCTCGGGCGTTGTGCGCGTAGTCGAGTACTTGGCCGATTGCCATACGAACGTACTCGCGTCCGGTTGACTTCTTCGCCTCGACCACCCAACCTTCGGCCTCGACATACATATCTGGCTCGATAATGGTCCCGCCGACGGGCAGCCGCAGGCGGCTCGCAGGGGTGCCGCGGCCTTCCAGCCATCGACCAAAATCAGCCTGCAGCTGAAATTCGACCCGCGACACTACTCTGTCACCCGGCGGGAGTTGCGTGCCATCGACGACGAGCTTCATGTCCGACGCGTCCGGCGGATTCCACGGGCCGATCTGAGGTTTGAGCATCCGCAGTTTGCTGCGGTTCGGTGCCAGAAGGATCGGGTTCGCGTCGAGAGGCACGAGGTTGAAAACAATTGCCCGCCGGAGAACCTTGTCCTCACCGGGAATCATGTGGAGCTCGCACACTGGATCACCCGTCGTGAAGGCGCCCACGTATGTAGCGTAGGGGGACTTCGCGTTGAAGAGGCGGATTATGCGCCCTTCGTCGGCTGACTCTAAGAGCGCCTTGTTTCCGTCAATGAACTCCTGATTTCCCGAGGGGCCCTGGCCTGTGTAGGCGAACGAACCGTCCGGCCGCAGCCCCTCGAGCAGGTCGTACCCGTATCGTGCGCCGCGGGCGGGGTCAGTAAAGATGAAGATGTCGCGCGTCTTCGTCGATGTGGTTATTCCGCCTTGGTGGCGACCACCGTACCGGCGATGGATCGCGCGACGACGGACCCGATCTCCAATCTCGAGCGCCCATTCCGACTCGTCGGACACTGTCGGGAGTCGGGAGCGAACTTCGAGCGCCTGGAGATCGTCAAGCACCCACCTCGTGGCATCGTCGGGGAGTGTGCCGTACAGTGACCGGAGGACGTCGCGGACACGCTTCTGTGATACCCCGAAGTCCAGCGCGAGCGTCGCCGGGGTTACAGGTTCCATTGCGCGAGCGTATCGGTCCCTTACTGAGATCCATGGGCGCCACTACTACTGCGGCTGCCGGAATGATCAAGTTCAGCTGTCCTCCGACATCCGCCAGTTCAGCGCTCGGGCGCGGCGCAGTGCTCGTCGGCGAACGGCTGCTAAGGGACGCGCGCCAGCGCGGAGTCTGCAAGGAGTGAGCGGCGAGAACGGAGACGCGACCGATCGCTACACTCTCGGCGTCGGAGGGAGGCGCTCCTCCAACCCAACGCCAGTTGAGGACGTCTTCCGACATCTATCCACATCGGTGATCGACCGCGTTGACGACCGCCGGACAGTGTCCGACACTGGCCCGATACTGACCGTCGAGCCGGCACGAGCGGAGGTCGAGATGGGCAGCATCACGCCGTACGAATCGGCGAAGGGTCGACGCTACCGCGTCCGCTATCGCAAGCCGGATCGCACTGAGGCGGAGAAGCGTGGCTTCACGACGATGCGCGAGGCGAAGCTGTACCTCTCGATGGTCACGGTGTCGAAGTCGAAGGGCGAGTACATCGACCCATCCTCGTCACGGGTTCCGGTTCGGATGTTCGCGGACAGCTGGCTGCGGTCCAAGCAGCCGCCGATGTCGAAGCCGTCCTACTACATGACGCTCGAGCGGGCGTGGAAGAACCATGTCGAGCCGGTGTGGGCCGACAGAGAGATCTCGTCGATCCGGCGCGCGGAAGTCCAGGACTGGGTGTCGGACCTTGCGATGCAAAAGTCGCGCACGGTCGTTCTTCGAGCGCTAGGAGTCCTCGCTGGCATCCTCGACGTTGCCATCGACGACCGTCGCCTTGCCAGCAATCCGGCCCGTAACGTGCGCAGTCTTCCTCGGCGCGGCCCAGGCAAGCGTCGCGTCTACCTCTCGCATGACCAGGTCGCGACGCTGGCGGCGTGCTCGGCGTATCCGACGCTTGTCCTCACGTTGGCGTACACCGGGCTCCGGTGGGGCGAGGCGACCGGGCTGCGGGTGCGCAGCGTGAACCGGCTCCGCCGGCGCTTCGTCATCGAAGAGAACGCGGTGATGATCGCGTACGAGATCCACGTCGGCACGCCGAAGACGCACGAGAAGCGCTCGGTCCCGTACCCCGAGCGTCTCGCGCCGATGATCGACCAGGCGTGCGCCGGCAAGGGTCCGGAGGGTCTGTTGTTCGGCGACGGGGTCAATCACATGCGCAACTCGGGCAGCAAGGGATGGTTCGCGAACGCCGTGCGGCGCGCCCAGGAGTTCGATCCATCGATCCCTCGACTCACTCCTCACGACCTTCGACACACGGCCGCGTCGCTCGCGATCAGCTCGGGCGCGAACGTGAAGGCCGTGCAGCGGATGCTCGGGCACGCGTCCGCAGCGATGACGCTGGACACCTACGCCGACCTCTTCGACGACGATCTGGATGCCGTCGCGACGCGGCTGAACGACCAGATGCCGCTGGTCGCGCTGCCGTCGGGTCCGCAGACGCGCCACGCGCGACCTCAGTGACCGCCGAGAGCAGATTGCTCAGTTTCTCGACGAGGCAGATTTCGCCCGAAACGCTCGATTTTGGCGCTCTCAGACGTCGCGCGCAGCCCGTTGCGGACGGCTATTTTCGGCTCACCGAATTTTCAGTATGCGGGCAAAAAGCGGGCAAAAGCGCGTTCTGCGTGGTCAGACCACAGAAAAAATTTCTGGTCAGAGGCAAAAAGAGACTGTGCCCCTGGAGGGACTCGAACCCCCAACCGTTTCCTTAGGACGGAACTGCTCTTCCATTGAGCTACAGAGGCTGGCGGCATCCAGTCTAGGGCTCGGCGTCGGATCCCCCGGCCTCCGGCGCGGCCTACTCGGGGCGCACCGCCACGACGACTTTGCCGAGAGCGCGACCCTCGCCGTGGTGCGCGAGCGCATGCGGCACCGCCTCGAGAGGGTGAACGCTGTCGATGTGAACGCTGACCTCGCCGGCGAGAATGCGGTCGGCCAGCGGCGTGAAGTGCGAAGGCCCCTCCTGCACCACCAGGAGGCCGAGTCGTGTGCCGGTAACGGCGCCGACCAGCGTTCCGAGGGTCAGGAGGCGGAAGATGGTGCGGGTCGTGCCGCCGACCATGAAGTAGCGACCGCCCCGCGCGAGAGCACGGCGGTAGGCGAACACCGACCTGCTCGCGACGAAGTCGACGATCAGGTCGTACGGGCCGGTGCGCGTGAAGTCCTGAGCGCGATAGTCGATGACCTCGTCCGCGCCGAGCTCCCGCACAAACGCGAGCTTTGCGGCGTTGTCGACGCCCGTCACGTGCACGCCGGCGGCCTTCGCGAGCTGCATCGCGAACGACCCGGAACCACCGCCGGCGCCGTTGATCAGCATCCGTTCCCCCGGCTTCACCCGCGCGACGGCCTGCAGCGCGATGGCGCCCGACTGCGGAATCGTGGATGCCTCGGCGAACGAAAGTCCCGCGGGCTTCGGCGCGAGCGCGGAGGCGGGGGCTACGGCGTACTCGGCGAAGCCGCCCATGAGCTGCAGGTTGTCGCCGTAGACCTCGTCGCCGACGCGGAAGGCCAACACTCCAGGCCCGACGGCGGCGACGCGCCCGGCGATGTCGGAGCCGAGGACGTGCCGGCGAGGCGCGGTCAACCCGCCCATGCGCGCGTAGGCCGGTCTGCCGGTCAGGCTCTCCCAGTCGCTCAGGTTGATCGACGTCGCGACGACTTCTACCAGCACCTGACCGGCCCTGGGCACGGGAACCGGGACGTCTTCCAGGCGCAGCTCGTCAGGGCCTCCGTACCGGTCGTAGACGACAGCTCTCACGGGTCAAGTCTCGGCCACATCGCGCCGTGAGTTCAGACCGCCGTGGCTAGGGCTCGGCCGAGTCGCGCTCCGCCGCCTCGCGGGCAGCGCGGGCCTCGCGCCGGGTCTGCGGCGGACCGCCGACGCCGACCACGGCGAGCTCCTCGGTGTGCGAGGCGTTGGGCTCGACGAGCGCCCCCATCTCGTTGGCCGCCCGCTGCGCCTCGAGCGCCGCCTGGTCGTCCACGGCCTCCTGCAGCGCCGACTTGTCGCGCAGCGGCGGCGTGCGGAAGAACAGCGACAGGATGAAGGCGACGAGCACGACCCACATCGCGACCCAGTACACCGTGACGGCCGAGGCGTTGAAGGCGACGAGCATCGGCTTGGTGAGGGCCGGGTCGGCTCCGAGCAGGAATGAGGTGTCGTTGATGGCCGAGTCATCCGTCGCCGAATCGTCGTCACCCTCGGCGAACTGGTCCTGGATCGTGGGGACGACGGATGCGACGAACGCCGCGCGCTGCTCGGGATCCGAGAAGTCGAGGGTCACCGTGCCGTCCTCGGCGACCCGGGCTACGGGCACCTGCTGCTGGATCTTCTCGGTCGCGGCGGCCTGCGCCTGCGCCACGGCCGCGGTGGTCGCTGCTTCCTGCGCAGAGGCGGGGATCGTGCCATCGGCGACCTGTTCGGCGACGGCCTGGACCGCGGCATCCGTCGCCTCTGAAAGCCCGGCTTGCACCTGAGCCGTCGTCGCACCGGTGATGCCGGAGACGATCGGCGTGTAGATCTTGTCCATGATCTCGGCGTTCGCCGGATCGTTCGCGACGTCCGGATCGAACGCCGCATCGAGCGCCGAGGTGAGGGTGTCTTCGTCGGCGAAGGAGGTCTGGATGTTCGCCGGCATGACGGCGAACATGAGCGAGAGCAGCACGGCGGTGCCGAGGGTTCCGCCGATCTGGCGGAAGAAGGTCGAGGCGCTCGTCGCGACGCCCATGTCGCGCAGGCCCACGGAGTTCTGGCTCGCGATCGTGAGCGTCTGCATGAGCTGCCCGAGGCCGAGCCCGAGGAGGAGCATCGCGCCGGCCATGAACCAGTACGACCCGTTGTACTGCAGGTGCGTCAGCCACCAGAACGCCACCGTCATGAGGGCGGTGCCGAGAATTGGGAACATCCGGTACCGGCCCGTGCGGGCGATGATCTGGCCGCTGCCGATCGAGGCAATCATGAGGCCGAGGATCATCGGCAGCATCTGCAGGCCGCTCTCGGTGGGCGTCGATCCGAGGACGAGCTGCAGGTACAGCGGGATGGTGAGCATCGCGCCGAACATGCCGAAGCCGACGAAGACGCCGATGACGGTCGCCATCGAGAAGGTCGGCGAGCGGAAGAGCTTCAGCGGGATGAGCGCGTCATCCTTCATCCGGATCTCGGTGACGATGAACGCGACGATGCCGATGGCGCCGATCGCGTAGCAGAGGAGCGAGATCGGCGAGCCCCAGCCCCACTCGCGTCCCTGCTCGGCAACGAGCAGCAGCGGCACGAGCGCCGTGATGACGAATGCGGCCCCGAACCAGTCGATGCGGACGGAATGACGTGGATGCCTCGGAATGTGCAGGAAGCGCAGCACGATGGCGAGAGCGAAGATGCCGATCGGCACGTTGATGAGGAAGACCCAGCGCCATCCGTCGATGCCGAGGATCTGGTCGGCGCCGGCGAAGAGGCCGCCGATGAGGGGGCCGAGCAGGCTCGAGATGCCGAAGACCGCTAGGAAGTAGCCCTGGTACTTGGCGCGCTCGCGCGGGGCGAGGATGTCGCCCATGATCGCGAGCGGCATCGACATAAGACCGCCGGCTCCGAGTCCCTGGATCGCGCGGAAGGCCGCGAGCTCGAGCATCGAGGTCGAGAACGACGCGAGGATCGACCCGATGATGAACACGACGATCGCGAAGATGAACAGCGGCCGACGGCCGAAGATGTCGGAGAGCTTGCCGTAGATCGGCGTCGAGATCGTGGAGGTGATGAGGTACGCCGTCGTGACCCACGCCTGCTGACTGAGTCCGTGCAGATCGTCGCCGATCGTGCGGATGGCGGTGCCGACGATCGTCTGGTCGAGGGCCGACAGGAACATGCCGGCCATCAGGCCGAAGATCACGAACAGGATCATCCGGTGCGTCATCACCGGATCGGTGCTCGGCGATGGGCTCGTTCGCGAGGCGGCGACGTCCGACATGAATTCTCCCGAAGAGGTGCTCGTTCTGGCTCGGCGACTCCGGCGTCGTCAGTCTCGGCTCATCGTAAACCCCGCGGTCACGGCGAGGGGGCGTGGGACGGTTCGGACGGGATCAGGATGCCGGGGGCCCGACCCGTGCGGCGATGTCTCCGGCCCCGCGCCGGGGTCGCATGCGACGGCGGGCGGCCCCGAGGGGACCGCCCGCCGTCGGATTCAGGTCAGCCTGCAGCCTGGTTGTAGGCCCGCGTGGCCGCTTCCTGAGCGCCCTTCAGCGCTTCTTCGGCGGTCTTCTCGCCGAGGAGCGCCGAGGTGACCGCGTTCTGCAGCTCCGTCTGGATCTGCTGGCCGGCCGGAGACGAGCCGAACGACTTGCCGCTCGCGGTGACGTCGTAATAGGTGTTGATCGCCTGGTCGAAGCCCGGGAAATCGGTCGCCTTGACGTACTGCTCGCGGATCGACTGGTCGTTCTCGGGTGAGCCCGTGAACAGACCGGCGTTGATGCCGAAGCGCGAGGCGTCGGCCTTCGTCGTCTCATCGCGCGCCTTGCCCGCAGCCTCCCACGCGTCCTTCGACGTGAGGGCGAGCGCGTACGCGCAGGCCGCAGAGGGGTTCTTCGCCGAGGTGGGGATCACGAAGGAGGTTCCGCTCGCGACCGTGAACGGGTCGCCGTCCTGGGTCTTGAGCGGCACAGCGCCGATCTGCACCTTCTCGGCGTACGGCGTGAGCACGTTCACGTACCACTGGTCGAACACCGCGGCGCCCACCTGGTCGGCGACGTAGGAGTTGTTGTCACCGAACACGTCGAACGAGTCGACGAAGCTCTTGACGTTGGCGTAGCCGCCCTGCGCGTCGTAGATCTCCTTCAGGAACTCGACCGCCTTGGCGTTGTTCGGGTCGTCAAGGGCGGGCTTGCCGTCCTTGTCGATCGTCTGACCGCCGAAGCTCAGCATCCACAGTCCGGCCTTCGAGACGCCCTGCGGATCGAAGCCCAGTCGCGTGGGGTTCTGGCCGTCCAGAACGGTCATCTTCTTGATCGCTTCGAGGAGTGCGTCGGGGTTGGAGGTGTCGAGCTGCTCGTCGGTGACGCCGGCCTGCTGCATGACTCGCTCGTTGAGCAGAAGGGCCGGCGGCTGGTAGAACTGCGGCACCGCATACACCTCGCCGTCGTAGGTCACGTCATCGATCACTTGCGGATACCAGTACGACTTCGGGTCGACGCCGTACAGGTCGAAGCACTTGTCCAGCGGCATGATGAGGCCCTGGGCGGCGTAGGTGGCCACGAACTGCCGATCCATCTGGACGACGTCGCTGATCTTGCCGCTGGCGGCGCGGGTGGTGAACTTCTGCGCATCGAACGCCGATGCGTCGACCTTGACCTTCACGTCGTTCTCGCCGACGACCTTCTCGGCGACGTCCATCCGCGACGTGCCGACCTCGTCGGCGTTCTCGAAGCCCCACACGGCGAGGTCGCCGCTGTAATCCTTCGAGAGGTCGCCGCCGCCCGCCGCTCCCCCGCCTCCGCCGCCGCATGCGGTGAGGGTGACGAGCGACACGGCGGCCGCGACGGCCATCAGTGCGTACCTGGTCTTCTTCATCGAACTTCCTCTCGGAGCTGTGATCCGATGGCGTGCTCAGCTGCGAACTCGCCTCGGGCGATGCAATTGTGAGAACCTTCCCACATTTCGGACGATAGAGCAGTGGTCATCGCTACGACAACCGCCACCCTCTCTTCTTGCCATTCCGCAGAATTGCGCACGAACCTTGCACCTGCCAAGGGCCTTTCTCTGGGAACGTTCTCAGGAGAAGCGGTTCTCCGCTCTCGTGTCGCGGTGGCCGGCTCACCCCTTGCGACCTTGCGTGGCGACGCCCTCGACGAAGTAGCGCTGGCCGAAGGCGAACAGGAGCAGCATCGGCAGGGTGACGACGAGCGCTGCCACCATCACGTACTGATAGTCGCCGTGCCCTCCGTTGGTCGGGCTGTACTTGGTCATGGCCGACGCGATGCCGAGAGGCACCGTGTAGCCCTCGGCCGATCCCGCGTTCAGGTAGATGAGGGCGGCCTGCAGGTTGTTCCAGCTCGCCTGGAACTCGAACAGGAACACGATGATGAACGACGGGATCGACAGCGGGAAGACCATGCGCCAGAACATGCCCCACTGACTCACGCCGTCGACCCTGGCCGCCTCGAAGATCTCCCGCGGGAGTCCCAGGAAGAACTGGCGCTGAAGGAAGATGTAGAACGCCGAGCCGAAGAGATTCATCCCCCAGAGCGGCACGTTCGTCCCCACGAGACCGAGGTTGTTCCAGATGAGGTACTGCGGAACGAGTGTGACCGCGCCGGGAAGCATCATGGTGGCGAGCACCACTCCGAACAGGATGTTCCGGCCCGGGAACCGGAAGTGGGCGAATCCCCACGCGACGAGCGAGCTCGAGATGGTGACGAAGCCTGCCGCCAGGATCGCGATGAGGAGGCTGTTACCGACCCAGGCGAGCAGGGGCAGCTCGTCCCACACCTTCACGTAGTTCTCGGGCTGGAAGGTGAGCGGGATCAGCCGGTTGTCGAACACCTGACCGCGCGGCTTGAGGCTCGCGGCGAGGAGCCATACCAGCGGGTAGAGGAACAGCATCGCGAAGCCGACGAGGAGAGCCCACTTGAGGATGCCGAAGATCACGGCGCCGGCGCGCCACGAGCGACGCCGACGGGGATCGACCGTCTCCTCCGGTTCGGCGGCCGACGTCTGGGGAGGTGGGGTGCGGGTGTCGATGGCCATGATCAACGCTCGTTCTCGTAGTAGACGAATCGGTTGCCGAGCTTCACCTGCACGAGCGAGATGACCATGATGATCACGAAGATCAGCCATGCCATCGCCGCGGCGAAGCCGAAGTTGAACTGCCGGAACGCCTGCTGGAACAGGTAGACGGCGTAGAAGAGCGAGGCATCCGAAGCTCCCTGCACCTGATCTCGATAGAAGAGCAGGTAGGCCTGATCGAATGTCTGCAGCGCGGCGATCGTGAGCACGATGATGTTGAAGAACAGCGCTCCCGAGATCATCGGCAGCGTGATGGAGAAGAAGCGGCGCACCGGGCCGGCGCCGTCGATCTGCGCCACCTCGTAGAGGTCCCGCGGGACGTTCTTGAGCGCCGCGAGGAAGATCACCATCGTGCCGCTCACGCCCCACAGGGTCATGATCACGATCGAGGGCTTGACCCAGTTCGGGTCCAGCAGCCACTGCGGACCCTGGATGCCGATGGCTGCGAGTCCCTTGTTGATCGCCCCCTGGTTGCCGTTGAGGAGGAGGAAGAACACCGCCGCCGTGGCGACCGCCGGGGTCATCTTGGGAAGGTAGTAGAGCGTCCGGAAAACGCCTGCGCCGCGGGTGACGCGGTCGAGGAGCAACGCGAGGAAGAGCGCGAACGTGATCTCGAGGGGCACCGCCAGCACGGCGTAGAACAGGGTGTTCCCGAGCGACGTCATGACCTTGGGGTCCTGGAAGAGCCCCTCGTAGTTGGCCAGTCCGATTGGACGCATAGCGCCGGTCGCGAGCTGATAGCGGCTGAACGAGATGACCAGGCTGTAGATCATGGCGCCCGCGGTGAAGACGAGGAAGCCGATGATCCACGGCGAGATGAACGCGTAAGCCGTGAGCACCTCGCGCCGGTTGTACTCCTGCTTCACGCGGACCTTCTTCACGCGGCGCTTGCGCCCAGATCCCTCCGCCGCCACCGCGTCGGCCGCGACATCGCTGTCGACGCTCATGTCCTGCACGTCCTTGTTCGGGAGCGGCGCACGATCGTGGTCCTCTCTGGAGTCGGGATGTGGCATCGTTGCCACAAGCGCGACTATAAGTGCGCCCAAAAGAAGTGGCAACAGGCTTGACGACGAGACCAAGCGGTGGAACAGCGCCCTCGCTGGGCGATGGGTCGAGAGCGACCGCGCTCATCGGAATCGACCTCGGCAGCACCTCCACCAAGGCCGCGCTCGTCGAGATCTCCTCCGCGCGCGAACCCGTCCTGAGGCACGTCGCCCACCGCGTCTCGGCGCGTGATGTGCCGGGCCTCCTCGCCGGAGCGACCGAGGTGACGCGTGCGTGCGCGGAGCATGCCGACGGACCGATCGCGGCCGTCGGCATCGCCGCCATGGCCGAGAGCGGAGCGGCCATCGACCATGCCGGGCTGCCGCTCACCGGCCTCGTGCGCTGGGACGCGCACGTCGACCGCGCGCACCTCGACGCTCTACTTTCGTCCTTTCCCGATCTCGCGACCGACACCGGCGTGCCGGCGACCACCAAGCCGGCCGCCGTCGCCCTGACGGCGCTTCGCAGCGAGCAGCCGCAGGCCTTCGCCCGCATGCGTCACTGGGCCGGAGCCGCCGACCTCCTCACCCACGCGCTGACCGGAGTGCGCACGACCGACCACACCCTCGCGGGCCGCACGATGATGGCCGGAGGCCGTGGCGAGGTTTGGGATGCCGAGGTGCTGGCCTTTCTCGGCATCCATCCCTCCGTTCTTCCCGAACTCCGCACTCCGGGCGCGGCGCTGCCTCGGACGTCGACGTCGGCGCTCGCTTTCGGGCTGCCTGCCGGAATCCCGGTCACCGTCGCCGGTCACGACCACATCGTCGGAGCGTGGGCCGCCGGGGTGCGCGCGCCCGGCGAGGCGGCGGACTCGCTCGGGACGGCCGAGGCTGTCGTCCGGGTGACGGATGCCGCGGACCGGCGCGGCGCGGTCGCCGCCGGTTTCGCGGTCGGGCGCACGATCGACGGTGCGGCCTCGACGATCCTGGGCGGCAGTCCCGCGTGCGGGGCGCTGCTGGCGCAGTGGGACCAACAGCATCCAGACGACCGCGTCCACGCGCGGCTCGCCGAGCTCGACGCCGAAACGTGGACTCCCGCCGCAGGCATGGTGCTCCCCTATCCGTCGGGGCGCCAGTGCCCGGCTCCCCGGCCGGACGCGGCACTGCGCATCTTCCCGGGTTCCACCGACACGACCGACGACCGCGTCCGGAGTCTCCTGCAGTCGCTCGTCTGCCACGCCCGGTGGATGCGTGAGACCACCGACGCCCTCGCGGGGGACGCGGCATCCACCGTCACTCTCCTCGGGTCGCTCGCGCAGCGCATCCCGGTGTGGGCGAGCCTGACGGCGGCCGCAGCGGGCACGACGACGACGCTCCGGTGCACCGTGTCCGAACCAGTCGCGGCGGGCGCGGCGCTCATCGCCGGAGTGCGCGCCGGCGTCCTCGCCGACGACGTGGCGCTTCCGCGGGAGCCGGTCGCGCCGGCGCCTCGAGCCCACCTCGACCGCATCTTCCGGCGCTTCGTCGCCACCGCGCTCGCGGACCGGGCCGCGCCCGCCGCAGCCCCGAAAGGAGACACCCCATGAGCCTCGATGCCATCGCGCGCCCGTCCGGAGCCTTCGCCATGGTGGCGATGGATCAGCGTGAGAGCCTGCGGCACATGTTCGACCTCGCCGGGGACGGGCGACCCGACGACGACGCGCTGATCGCCTTCAAGGTAGCGGTCGCCGCGGAGCTCGGTCCGCTCGCGTCCGGATTCCTCGCCGACCGCCAGTACGGCTTCGAAGCCGTGCGCGCCGAGCTCCCGGCATCCACGGGACTCATCCTCGCCGTCGACGCACTCGAACAGGCGAGCGGCGGACCGGTCGAAGACACCTCCCTCGACGAGTCGGCGCTCGAGGGGATCCCCGATCAGGTCGTGGCGCTCAAGCTGCTGCTCATCTGGCGGCGCGACGACCGGCGCGAGGCGCGGGTACAGCTCGCGGCGCGGTTCATCGAGGCCGCGCGCGAGAGGGGTCTGCTCTCGGTGCTCGAACCGGTCGTGCGAGCCGCCCCGGGAGAGACCGGCTTCGACGCCGACGAAGCGATCCGCGAGGCGGCGCGCGAGCTGTCGGCACTCCACCCGGATCTGTACAAGGCGCAAGTGCCCCTTGCGGGCATGGGCGACGAGCGTGCGCAGCGGACGGCGAGCGCCGCACTCGAAGACTGCATGACGGGCCCATGGGTGGTGCTCTCGCAGGGGGTCGAGAGGGAGCGGTTCGCGGATGCCGTGCGCGCGGCGTGCCTCGAGGGTGCGAGCGGCTTTCTCGCCGGCCGTGCGCTGTGGAGCGACCTCGTGGGCAGCCGTGCGCTGCGCGACGATCTGCGCACGCGCGCAGCCGATCGGCTGCGGGTGCTGTGCGACATCGTCGACGAGTCCGCCCGCCCGTGGAGGGACGCCTGACATGCGCGTCGGAGCGCTGCACACCGTTCCCGGCCTCGTTCCGGTTTTCCACTCCCTGCTGACCGAGCTCGACCCCGGCCTCGACGTGGTCCACACCACCGATCCCGCGCTGCTCGCCGGCGCGATCGAGCGTGGCGTCGACGATGCACTGATCGCCGCGGTCGCAGACCACCTCCGCGGCCTCGCGAGGAGCGGCGCGACCTCCGTGCTCGTGACGTGCTCGTCGATCGGAGAGGCGGCTGTCGAGGCGGGCTCACGCGCGGGCGTCCCGGTCGTGCGGGTGGATGCCGCGATGGGGGCGGAGGCGGTCACCCGCGCCTCGCGGGGCGGTGGACGCGTGCTCGTGCTCGCGACGCTCGAGGCGACCCTCGGCCCGACGACCCGGCTCGTCGAGGCGTCCGCCCACGGGAAGGCTGTCGAAGTGACGGCGCATCTCGTGGTCGGCGCCGCGGATGCCCGCGCACGTGGGGATCAGGCGGTGCACGACCGGCTCATCGCCGAGGCGATCGCCGAGGCACGCGACGTCGAGGCGATCGTGCTCGCGCAGGCCTCCATGGCGACGGGAGCCGGCGACGACAGCCGTGTTCTCACCTCGCCCCGCTCGGGGTCGGCGGCATTCGTCGCCGGACTGAGCGCCGGCTCCTGAGCCGGCCGCGCCACGGTGCGGATCCGCTCGGAATGCGTGGCGGGAGAAGCGTCTGGGAACGTTGTCACATAGACTGGTCCGATGAGCCAGAGTCCTTCGCTCATGGTCGTCGGGGATCGTCACACGGTCCGCGGCACGGGGTACTCGCTCTCCTGGCTCGGTGGCCCGGAGGGCGTCCCGCTCTCGCCGTATCTCGACATCGCAGACGCCGACGATCTGCCGTGGATGAAGCTCTGCGCGCTGTCGAGCGTCCACACGCGAAGCGCCCGCGACGAGGCGATGGTGCTGCATGCACCGGAGGTGCGGCACGAGGCCGATGCGGTCGTGATCGTCGTGCGCACCGAGTCCCCCGCGTGGCAGGCGCGCTCGTTCGAGGTGCGGTGCACGGCCGATTCGATCGAGATCACGCTGGAAGCGGTCGGCGAGGGCGACCTGACCGACGTCACGCTGCTCGGCGGAGACGGAGTCCTGCCCACCGGAGCGGCCGGCATCTTCCGCTCCGGGTTCGACGCCCACTCGCTCTATGTGCCGAGCCCGACCGAGCCGATCGCGTTCGTCCGGCCCATCTGGTCGGCGGCATCCCTCGGAGTCGTCGGCGATGCCGACCCCGGCCGCCTCAACGGGGTGTTCTCGCCCCCTCCCCTGGCGCTCGCGTTCGGGCGCACGCCCGCCGACGACGCCCTCATCCCCGGCGAGGGCCCGTGGCTCGGGGCGTGGCTGCGGTCGCCGGTCGAAGCCCTCCGCTTCACGACGATGCGGTTCGACCCCGTCGACGGCGGCGCGCTCGTTCGGCTGGCGTACGAGGGTCACACGCACGTCGAGGGCACCTGGCGGTCGCCGACCCTCGTCATCCGTCCCGTGGACTCCCCCGCGGCCGCCCTGCAGGCGCATCGCGCCGACCTCGTCGCCACCGGCAACGCACCGGCGGCCTCCCCTGCGATCGTGCCCTGGTGGCTGCAGCCGATCTTCTGCGGATGGGGTGCGCAGGTCGCGCGCGGCGGCGCCCCCGCCCCGGACCTCTGCCGCCAGTCGATCTACGACGAATTCCTGGAGCGGCTCGCGCGCGCGTCACTCAGTCCCGGAACGATCGTCGTCGACGACCGGTGGCAGGCCCGGTACGGCACCGCCGAGCCCGACCTCGACGCGTGGCCCGACCTGCGGGGATGGATCGCGGAGCGGCACGCCGAGGGACGGCGCGTGCTGCTGTGGTTCAAGGCCTGGGATCCGGCGGGCCTGCCCGCAGACGAATGCATCACGGATGCCGCGGGCCGGCCGGTCGCCGCAGATCCGGGGAGTCCGGCCTACCTCGCACGACTCGACGCGATTGTGGAGCGACTCCTCTCCGCCGACGGGATCGATGCCGACGGCTTCAAGGTCGACTTCACGCAGCACGCACCGAGCGGGCACACGCTCCGCTCGGCGCCCGACAGCGACGGCGTGTGGGGCATCGCCGCCCTCCACCGCCTCGTCGGGCGCCTGCACAGCGCGGCGCATCGCATCAAGCCCGACGCGCTGGTCGTCACGCACACCGTGCACCCCTCTTTCGCCGACGTGACCGACATGGTGCGCACGAACGACGTTCTCGAGCACGACGTCGCGGGCCGCCCCGTCCCCGTGGCCGCGCAGCTGCGCGCCCGCCAGGAGATCGTCGCGACGACCCTGCCCGGCCACCCGGTCGACACCGACCAGTGGCCCATGCCCAACCGCGACGAGTGGCTCGAGTACGCCCACGCGCAGACGCGCTTCGGCGTGCCGGCGCTCTACTACCTCGAACGGGTGGGCGAGGGCGACGAGCCGATCGACGCGCAGCACCTCGCGGCGATCGGCCGCACGTGGGCCGACTACCGGAAGAACATCGGATGACGACCGAGATCGCGCGCGGCGTCTGGCGGGTCGCCGACACGTGCAGCGTCTACCTCATCGTCGACCCCGATGCGCCGGCGGGCGAGCGGGATGCCGTGGCGGTGGACTTCGGCGCGGGCGCGGCGGTCGACGAGCTCGGCGGACTCGGCATCCGTCGCATCACCGATGTCGTGATGACGCATCACCACCGCGACCAGGCGCAGGGACTGCCGCTCGCCGTCGCGCACGGCGCGCGCATCCACGTGCCGCCCGTCGAGCGCGAGCTCTTCGACCGCGTCGAGGAGATGTGGGAGCGACGGCAGCTCGACAACGACTACAACCTGCGCCAGGACCGGTTCTCGCTGCTCTCCTCGGTGCCGGTCCACGACGTCGTGCCGGAGTACCGGGACCTCGAGCTCGCCGGCGTGAGGCTGCGGGTGCTCCCCACTCCGGGCCACACGATCGGGTCGGTGTCGTACCTGCTCGAGCGCGATGAGGAGGTGATCGCGTTCACGGGCGACCTCATCCACTCCCCCGGTCGGGTGTGGTCGCTCGCGGCGACGCAGTGGTCGTACACCGAGACCGAGGGCCCGGCGATGACCGTGCTGAGCTGCCGGATGCTGGCGGCAGAGCGAATCGATCGACTCGCACCCTCGCACGGCGACGTGATGGACGAGGCATCCGGTCCTCTCCTGGCGCTCGCCGGCGCGATGCAGGAGTACGTCGACTCCCGGCGCTCGTACCCCTGGGACCTGCAGGCCAGGCTCGACGACCCCTTCGTGTCGCTCACGCCCCACCTCCTGCTCAACCGCACGTCGCTCTCGTGCTCGTACGTGCTGCTGTCCGAGAGCGGCGAGGCGCTGCTCATCGACTACGGCTATGACATGACCACAGGCCTCGTGCCAGGCCAGGATCGATCGGCGCGCCGCCCGTGGCTCGCCTCGCTCCCCGCACTGCGCCGCGATTACGGGGTGAGCCGCATCACCGTGGCGATCCCGACGCACTACCACGACGACCACATCGCCGGGATGCCGCTGCTGCGCGACGTCGAGGGGGCGGAGCTGTGGATCCCTGAGAACGTCGCGCCGACGATGGCCGACCCGTGGCGCGAGGACCTTCCGTGCCAGTGGTACGACCCGATCGTCGCCGACCGCGTGCTGCCGCTCGGTGAGCCCTTCACCTGGAACGAGTACACGATCACGCCGCACGCGCAGCCGGGTCACACGCTCTACGCAGTCGCCTACGAGATGGTCGTCGACGGCGTCACTGTCGTGTTCACGGGCGACCAGCAGGAGGGACTCGGCGGGCGCGACGGGCGGCGGGACGTCTTGAACTACCAGTACCGCAATCTGTTCGCGCTCGGAGACTATTCACGCAGCGCCGCACTGTACCGCCGCATCGCGCCGGGCCTCATGGCAAGCGGTCACTGGGAGCCGCGATGGGTGGATGACGCGTACCTCGCGCACCTCGAGGAGGCGGGCCGGCTCGTCGACGAGCTGCATCGCCGTCTGCTGCCGATCGACGAGCTCGCGATCCCCGCCGACGGCCAGGTCGCCCGCATCATGCCCGCACGGGCGCGGGCACGCACGGGCGAGACGGTCGACTACGCCGTTCAGGTGCGCAATCCGCTTCCGGCTCGAGCCACGGCGGTGATCCGGCCGGTCGTCCCGCTAGGCTGGCGGACGTCCGAGACGGAGCTCGTCATCCCTCTCGATCCAGGCGAGGAGTCCACCGTGCCGCTGACCGTGACGCCTATGTCGCCGGGGCGACGACAGCGTCTCGCCGTCGATGTGCGCATCGACGATCTGCTTCTCGGTCAGCACGCCGACGCCCTCGTCGACGTGGCGGGGCCGGAATGACCCAGCCCTCGCGCCCTCCTGTGACGCGCGCGACCATCCGCGACGTCGCGGATGCCGCCGGAGTGTCCCGGTCCACGGCGTCACGCGCCCTCTCGGGCAACGGGTACGCCGCGCCCGAGGTCCGCGAGCGCGTGCGGGCAGCGGCGAAGGAGCTCGGCTATGTGGTCGACGTCACGGCGCGCAGCCTCAAGCAGCGGACAAGCCGATCGGTCGGCATCCTCGTGTCCGACCTTCGCAACACGTTCTACGCCGAGCTCGCCTCGGGGGTCGTCGAAGAAGCGCGCGCGCACGGTCGGACGCTCGTCATCGTCGACCTGCACGGCGATCCGGAGGACGAGCTCGAGGCGGCCGAGACCCTCGTCTCGTCGCGCGTGTCGGGCGTGATCGCCACCCCGGTGTCGGCGGAGCTCAGCCGGTTCCTGCGGCGCATCGGCGTGCCGCTCATCGAGGTGGATCGGCGCTTCGACGCCGAGACGACCGACGCCGTCGTCGTCGACAACCGTGTCGCCGCGCGCGACATCACGACGCGCCTGCTGCGCGCCGGGCACCGTCGCATCGCCCTCGTGATCGATGAGACGGAGTGGACCACGGGCGACGAGCGTCTTCGCGGGTACCTCGACGCGCTCGCCGCGGGGCGCATACGGCGCGACGACGCCCTCATCGTCCGGGCCGGATGGGATGCCGAGGACGCCACGGCCGCCGCGGTGCGCCTGCTGTCGCTGCGCGATCGTCCGACGGCGGTCTTCGCGGCGAACAACGTGCTGACCGAGGGGACCTGGCGCGCTGCGCACGATCTCGCCCTCCGCATTCCCGAGGATCTCAGCCTGGTGGGCTTCGACGATGCGCCGTGGATGAGCATGGTGCAGCCGGGGGTGTCGACCCAGGTGCAGGATGCCGGAGCACTCGGCGCCACCGCGATGCGGGCGCTCCTCGACCGCCTAGACACGCCGGACGCTCCCGTTCGTACCATCGTCATGCCGACCCGCTTCCTCGACCGCGGATCGATCTCGACGCCCGCCGATCGAAACGATTCCATGTCGAGCGCACCTCGCTCGTGAGCGGCTCTCTGGCGACTCCGCGGGCCCGTGATTAGGATGTGGGAACGATGTCACACCGCCGCTCGTCCGTGTGGTCGCATCGGGGGATGCCGCGGCATCCCGACCGAACCTGAAGCGACAGGGCGGACCGGAGGAGGATCATGACGAGTCAGCACCCCGTTCTCGCGCTCGATATCGGCGGCACCAAGCTTGCCGTGGCCATGGTTGACGAGCGCGGGCAGACGCTTGGGCTCCTCATCGAGCCGACCGACAAGCTGCGCGGGCCGGACGCCGTCATCGCGCACCTCTTCGACATGGGTCGCCGCAGTATCGAGCTCGCGGGTCTCGGCTCGCCGGTCGCCGTGGGCATCAGCTGCGGCGGCCCGCTCGACGCCGCCTCGGGCGTGCTCACCGGTCCTCTCCACCTCCCGGGATGGATCGACATCCCGATCGTCGACCTCGCCCGCGAGACGTTCGGCGTGCCGGCCGCCCTCGAGAACGATGCGACCGCGGCGGCGCTCGCGGAACACCGCTTCGGGGCGGCCCGGGGCGCCGACACCGCGCTGTACCTCACGCTCTCGACCGGCGTCGGCGGAGGCGCGGTCATCGCCGGCCGGCTGCACCGCGGCGCCGCGGGCAACGGCGGCGAGTTCGGGCACATCACGGTGCGCCCCGGCGGACGGCTGTGCGGATGCGGCAGGAACGGATGCCTCGAGGCCTATGCCTCGGGCACCAACATCGCCGACCGCGCGGCCGACCTCCTCACCTCAAACGACCGGGCGTCCACCCTGCGCGACCTTCCGGTGGTGCGTGCCGAGCACGTCGCAGCCGCGGCAGCCGCAGGCGACCCTCTCGCCGCGGACGTGTGGACCGAGACGGTCGAAGTGCTCGGCCAGGCGATCACCGACCTCGTCAACGTGTTCGAGCCCGACGTCGTGGTGCTCGGCGGCGGGGTCACCCGGTCGGGGGCGATGCTTCTCGAGCCCGTCCGCGACATCGTGCGCCGCACCGCCATGCCCCCCGCCGCCCGCGCAGCGACCGTGACCCTCGCGGCGCTCGGCGACGTCGTGTGCGTCGTCGGTGCCGGAGCGCTCGGCCACGACCTGTCCCTCCGACTCGACCGCGAAGGCTCCTCCCGTGTCTGACCTGCTCGACGCCCAACTCGCGGCCCACATCCGCACTGCGCAGGATGCGCAGCGACTCCTTCCCGACGTTCGCGCGGCGGGCGAGATGCTCATCGCGGCGCTCGAGGCCGGCGGCACCGTCTACACGCTGGGCAACGGAGGCAGTGCCGCCGACGCGCAGCACTTCACCGGTGAGCTGATCGGCCACTACCGGCGCGACCGCCGCCCGCTTCGCGCGGTGACGCTGACGACGGATGCCACGGTCTCGACCTGCATCGCGAACGACTACTCGTTCGACGACGTGTTCTCCCGCCAGGTCGAGGCGCTCGCGCGGCCGGGGGACGTGGTCGCCGCGTTCACGACGAGCGGTCGATCCCCCAACGTCGTGAAGGCCCTCGAAGCCGCGCGCGCGAACGAGGCGACGACGCTTCTTTTCGCCGGCGGCGACGGCGGTCCCGCTCTGGCTCTTGCCGACCACGCGTTCCTCGCACCGTCGACCGAGACTCCGCGCATCCAGGAGCTGCACACCTTCCTCCTGCACGCGCTGTCGGAGATGCTCGACGCCTGGGCAGCGGGAGAGCGCCTGGCATGACCGATCCCGCTCAGCGCGCCGGAGTCGCGACCCACCCCGCCGCCGCCGCGGATTCCGCATCTCCCGCTCCGGATGCCGCGGACGATCCTTCGGGCGTCTCACCCGATGCGCCCCAGATCACGGGCCACACCGCCGCGGCGCCGATCGCAAATGCACCCTCCGGCGAGCAGCCGCGCGGCCTGCGGCCGGTGCCGCGGCCCCTCGCGACCGCCGATCGGACTCTCCACATGATCGGCAACGCGCACATCGACCCGGTGTGGCTGTGGCCGTGGCAGGAGGGGTACCAGGAGGCGCGGGCCACGTTCGCGAGCGCCCTCGACCGCATGGACGAGTACCCTGACTTCGTCTTCACCTGCGACCAGGTGGTGCTCCTGTCGTGGGTCGAGGAGCAGGACCCGGCGCTCTTCGCGCGCATCCGCGAGCGTGTCGACGAAGGCCGCTGGGTGAACGTCGGCGGCTGGTGGGTCGAGCCGGACTGCAACATGCCGATGGGAGAGTCCTTCGCTCGCCAAGGACTGTACGGCCAGCGCTACTTGCACTCGCGGTTCGGGCGGATCGCAACCGTCGGAATGAACGTCGACCCCTTCGGGCACAACGCGATGCTGCCGCAGATCCTCCGCGGGCAGCGGATGGACTCGTACTGCTTCCTTCGCCCCGGCCCGCACGAGGGCGACCTGCAAGACACCCTGTTCAACTGGGAGTCGCCGGACGGATCCCGGGTGCTCGCCTACCGCATCCCCTTCGAGTACTGCAGCCCGCCGGGAGACGTGTCAGGGCAGACCGAGAAGTCGCTGGCCCAGCTCGACCGCACGCTCGGCGAGATGATGGTGTTCTACGGAGTCGGCAATCACGGCGGTGGCCCGACGAAGGCCAACATCGAGTCGATCCACCGCTACGACCGCATGGGCAGCTTCGGGAGGATGACGATGTCGTCGCCACGCGCGTACTTCGACGAGATGACGGCCCGCGGCGACGCATTCCTCGACGGCCTGAACGTGCGGCGCGACGACCTGCAGCATCACGCTCCGGGCTGCTACTCGTCGCACTCGGGCATCAAGGCATGGCAGCGCCGCGCGCAGCACGCCGTGCTCGTCGCAGAGCGCTGGGCGGCCATCGACGTCGCACTCGGTGCGGACGAGTACCCCCGGGACGACCTGGAGCGGGCGTGGAAGCAGGTGCTGTTCAACCAGTTCCACGACATCCTTCCCGGCTCGGCGATCGAGCCGTCGTACGACGACGCGCGAGACCAACTCGGTGAAGCGGTCGCGATCGCCAAGCGGATCACGACGCGCGCACACAACCGCATCGCGCGGCGCATCGACATCCCGGTCGACACGGCGACGCAGCCGATCGTCGTGTTCAATCCGCACCCGTGGGACGTCTCGGTCGACGTCGACATGCAGTACGGCGCTCAGCCACGCGGTGTACGGGTCGTCGATCACGACGGCGCCGAAGTGCTGTCACAGGCGACGCAGTCCACCGCGACCACCGGCGACACGAGCCGGGGCGCCGTGACCTTCCGAGCCGACGTACCGGCCCTCGGCTACGCGCTCTACCGCATGCTGCCGGGGCCGGCAGCGCCGCGGCAGACGGAGCTGGTGACGGATGCCGCGGGCACGACGTTCGAGAACGCGCACCTGCGCGCCGAGCTCGACCCCGCCACGGGCGACCTCATCTCCCTCCTCGACAAGCACACCGGCGTGGATCCGCTCCGCGCGACGCGCGGTGAGCCGCGAACGGTCGTGTGCGACGACCCGACCGACACGTGGGGCCACCGGGTCGTCTCCTACGCGTGGCCGGGCTTCGCGATGCGGGTCGACCGGATCGTCGTGCGCGAGACGGGACCGCTCCGCATCCGCGTGCGCGTCGAGCGTTCGTGGGGGTCGAGCCGGCTGACCGAGGAGTATCTGCTCTCGCACGACGCGCCCGCGCTGCGCGTCGACGTCACGCTCGACTGGCGCGAGCGCGCACACGTTCTGAAGCTGCGGTTCCCGGTCGGCCTCGACGAGCCTTCGGCGACGTACGAGATTCCGTACGGCACCATCGAGCGCCCTGTCGACGGAGCCGAAGAGCCGGCGCAGTCGTGGGTCGACCTCACGGGGCGCCTCGACGGCGAGGCGGCGGGGCTCACGGTGATCTGCACGGCGAAGCACGGGTGGGACGTCTCCCCGGCCGCGGCCGCGGGTGCGCGGACACCGAGCATCGGCATCACGGCGGTCCGCTCCCCCGTCTACTCATGGCACGACCCGCGCCTGCTCGACCCCGACGGCGTCTACTCGTTCCAGGATCAGGGGGTGCAGCGCTTCAGCCTCGAGCTCGTGCCGCATGCCGGCGACTGGCGCTCCGCGCAACCCACGCGCCGGGCCGCGGCGCTCGGCGCACCGGTGCGGGCACAGCTCGAGTCCTTCCACTCGGGCGATCTTCCTCCGCGGCGCAGTTTCGCCTCCGACGGGGCGGACGCGGTCATGATCACCGCGGTCAAGGGCAGCGAGGACCGGCCGGGCGACGCGCCGGCCGACCTGATCGTGCGGGCGGTCGAGACGCGCGGGCGCGCGGCATCCGCTCGCCTCTCTCTTCCGATCGTCGATCGCGAGATTGCCGCGGACTTCCGCCCGCATCAGGTGCGGACCTTCCGGGTGCCGCTCGACCCGTCGGCCGAGGTCGTCGAGGTCGATCTGCTCGAATGGCCGCTCGGCGAGGAGCCGGAGTGACGGCCGGCTGGCCGTTCGGCATCGGTGCTTCCGTAGTCTGACCGGCGCCGGCCCCGCGCCATCCCGCGTGACCGAGAAGCGCTTGCACAAGACGCTTCTCGGATCAACCCCCCGGGGAGAACCGCTTCTCCCCCGGAACATGGTTCTGCAACGGATCATGAGGGAGGTGCCGTTGGACGTCATCCTTGTGCCCGGCCTGTGGCTCGACGGGTCGACATGGACCGATGTCGCCGACCGCCTCGCGGCGGCGGGGCACAGCCCGCACCCGCTGACTCTGCGTGGACTCGCATCGCGCACATCGGACCGGCGCGGCATCATGCTGGCCGATCACGTGGCCGAGATCGTCGATGTCATCGACCGCGCCGACGGCGCCGTCGTGCTCGTGGGGCATGCCGAGGCCTGCGGCCTCGTGCACGCCGCGGTCAATCGCCGGCCAGAGCGCATCGCGCGTGTGATCCACGTCGGCGGCTTCCCGAGCGCCGACGGCACCCGCGTGCTCAGCGCGAGCGCGATCGACCTGCGCACGAAACCGGTCGATGTCGTCGTGCGCGATCTGACCGACCCCGTGCTTCAGGCCCGTTACCAGCGCATCAGCGAGAATGGTGCGCAGGCGATCGACTCGGTGCAGCGACTCACCGACGAGCGCCGCTACAGCGTTCCCACCACGATCGTCGCGACCGAGTACCGCGTCGACGACGTGCTGCGCTGGGTTCGCGTCGGGGTCGATCTGACGCGCGAGCTGCGTCGCATGACGGATCTCACACTGGTCGACCTGCCGTCGGGACGGTGGCCACAGATGGAGCGGGCGGACGAGCTCGCGCGGCTCATCCTGGAGCAGACCGCCCCGCAGCTCACCTTCCCGACCGTCCCGACCCCCACCATCGCCCCGGCCACCGCGTCGACGGCGACCGCCGACGCCTGACCCGCGCGGTTCTGAACGGTCGGGCTCCGTGCCCGTCGTGACGGGATGACCAGCCTTCGCGAGGGGTCCACTCTCAGGTCTGCCCGCGCACCTCGACCTGCACCTCGTTGTGACGCAGGAACGACGGCATGATCGGCGGGTCGAAGCGGGCGAAGCGGGGCTCACCCTCGACCGTCAGCCCGGCGTCACGGACCCCGGCGAGCAGCTCGTCGCGGTGCCGGTCCCACGACTCGCGCGTCCAGCGACCCGAGAAGCGGAGCGCTGCGACGAGCTGCTCGGGAACGGTGCGGAGCCGCACCTCGGGATTGGTCGGTGCCGGGGCATCCGTCTCGGTGAACTCGGCGGGAAGCACGAACGCGACGACGAAGTCCTCGCCGTCGCGTTCCTGGATGACGGGCGCCGTCATCGCGATCTTCTCCGGGGACTGCACGACGGGTGCGGTCATGTCGATCGAGCGGCGCCCGGCGTTGTCGCCGCCGATGTAGCCGACGAGCAAGCGGAAGGCCCGGTTGCCGGCGTCCTCGAATGACGCACCGCGCACGACGGTCTCTGCCAGGACGTGCGCGGGGTAGCGACGCAGCTCCCAGCCATCCCGCTGTTCCACGACATCGTAGGGCTGCTGCTCGGTCACGTTCCGAGGCTACGCCCGGTTCGTCACCGGAAGTCCCGCGACTGGTGATGCACTCCGACGCGCAGGTCTTCGAACCTGTCGGCGAGCAGGTTCGTCACTCCCTCGACCGAGCGCTCCAGCATCCCGCGCACGATGAGTGCCGGCGAGTCGCGCACGACCCGGCGGTAGCGGTTCCAGACCCCGACGGAGCACACGATGTTGACGAGTCCGTGCTCGTCTTCGAGATTGATGAAGGTGACTCCGGATGCCGTGGCCGGCCTCTGCCTGTGGGTCACGAGTCCCGCGACCTCGACGCGCCTGCCCGACTCATGCTCGCGGAGCTCGTGCGAGGTCAGCACCCCGCGCGCATCGAGCGCGGACCGGTAATGCGTCATGGGGTGGTCGTCGGTCGACACCCCGGTCGCCCACAGATCGGCGGCGAGCCGCTCGTAGCTCGTGGGGTCGGCGAAGAGCGGCGGCTGCACAGAGATGAGCGAGTCGGGGAGGTACTCGGCGCGGTCCTGCGCGGCGGAGCCGGCGAGCCAGATCGCCTCGCGGCGCGTGAGGCCGAGGCACTCGAAGGCTCCGGCGGTGGCGAGCGACTCGAGCTGCACGGCCGTCACCCCGGTGCGGCGGACGAGGTCGCGCAGGTCGCGATATGGACCGGATGCCTCGCGTTCGGCGACGATGCGCTCGGCGACGGCCGAGCCGATGCCCTTGACCCCGGCGAGGCCGAGCCGCACGGCGAAGCGCCCGTCGCGGCGGTGGGCGGCGTACTCGTCGGGTTCGGAGGGGTCGAAGTCTCCGACGGGAGGCTGGTGGCGGTCGAGGCAGGAGTCGAGGCCGGTGGGAGCGGGGCGGTGGGAGGGGTCGTGCGGCGGGGTGGCGCGGTTCGTCTCGTCGCTCCGCTCCTCGCTCAACGACCGCGGGGTGGTGTTCGACCCTTCGACAAGCTCAGGGACCGGCAAAGGCTCGAGGGTGGCCTCGGCGTTGGAGAGCAGCAGGTCGGGGCGGAGCACCTCGACGCCGTGCCGACGTGCGTCGGCGACGAGCGTCGCGGGCGAGTAGAACCCCATCGGCTGGGCGCGCAGCAGCCCCGCGAGGAACGCTCCGGGGTAGTGCAGCTTGATCCACGAGCTCGCGTAGACGAGCAGCCCGAACGACAGCGAGTGCGACTCGGCGAAGCCGAAGTTCGCGAACGCCTGGATCTTGGCGTAGATGTCGTCGGCCTCCTGCCCGACGAGGCCGTTGCGCGCCATCCCCTCGTACAGCTTCGTGCGCAGCGAGTCGATGCGCTCGATCCCCCGCTTCGAGCCCATCGCACGACGCAGGAGGTCGGCATCCTCTCCGCTCACCTCGCCGACGGCGACCGCCATCTGCATGAGCTGCTCCTGGAAGACCGGCACGCCGAGCGTCCGCTCGAGCACGGGGGCGAGCTTCTCGTGGGCATACGTGATCGGCTCGCGTCCGAGCTTGCGCCGCACGAAGGGGTGCACGGCTCCGCCCTGGATCGGCCCGGGCCGGATGAGCGCGATCTGCACCACGAGGTCGTAGAACCGCCGGGGCTGCAGGCGCGGCAGGAGTCCCATCTGCGCACGTGACTCGACCTGGAAGACGCCGATCGAGTCGGCGCGGCAGAGCATGTCGTAGACCGCCTTCTCCTCCTTCGGGATCGTCGCGAGCTCCCACTCCTCCCCCGTCGAATCGCGGATCATGTCGAAGCAGTACTGCAGCGCCGCGAGCATGCCGAGCCCCAGCAGGTCGAACTTGACGAGGCCCATCCAGGCCGCGTCATCCTTGTCCCACTGGATGACCGTGCGGTTCTCCATGCGCGCGTGCTCGATGGGCACGACCTCGCCGACGGGCCGGTCGGTCAGCACCATTCCGCCGGAGTGGATGCCGAGGTGCCTGGGCGCTTTCAGCAGCTCGGACGCGTACTCGATGACCTGATCCGGGATGTCGTGGTCCGGCCCGCTCTCGAGCGTCGCGCCCCACCTCTCGACCTGCTTGGACCAGGCATCCTGCTGCCCGGGCGAATGCCCGAGCGCCTTCGCCATGTCGCGCACGGCGTTCTTGGGCCGGTACTGGATGACGTTCGCGACCTGCGCCGCCCGCTCACGGCCGTACTCCGCATAGACCCACTGGATGATCTCTTCGCGCCGATCCGAGTCGAAGTCGACGTCGATGTCGGGCTCCTCATCGCGCAGCGACGAGAGGAAGCGCTCGAACGGCAGGTCGTACGCGATCGAGTCGACGGCCGTGATGTCGAGCAGGTAGCACACCGCGCTGTTGGCGGCAGAGCCGCGCCCCTGGCACAGGATGCCGCGGCGCCGCGCCTCTTGCACGATGCCGTAGACGATCAGGAAGTAGCCCGGGAAGTCCTTCATCTCGATGACGCCGAGCTCTTTCTCGATGCGCTTCGCCTGGTCGTCGGTGAGATCCGGGTACTTGCGGGGCACGGCCTCCCACACGAGGTGCCGCAGCCACGTCATCGGCGTGTGCCCCTCGGGGACCTTCTGCTTGGGCAGCGCGGGCTTCGCACGGCGAAGGGGAAAGGCGAGCTCTTCGGCGAGCGTCACCGTGCGGGCGACGGCGCCGGAGTAGCGCGCGAAGCGCTCGGCCATCTCGGCCCCAGACCGCAGATGCGCGCCGGCGTGCGCGGGCAGCCAGCCGTCGAGCTCGTCGAGCCCGCGGTTCGCCCGCACGGCGGCGACGGCGGCGGCGAGGTGCTCGCGCTGCGGGACGGCGTAGTGGACGTTGTTCGTCGCGAGAAGCGGAAGCCCACGGTCGGCGGCGAGCGCGGCGAGCAGGTCGTTGTCACGGGAGTCGAGCGGATTGCCCTGGTCGATGAGCTCGACGTGCACGGCGTCTCTGCCGAACAGGGCGACGAGCCGATCGAGCTCGCGCTCGGCGCCCGAAGGACCGTCGACGGCGAGCGCGTGCCGCACGGTGCCCTTGCGGCATCCCGTAAGCACGGCCCAATGGCCGTCCGCCTGCATCGAGAGCTCGTCGAGGTCGTACAGCGGGCGGCCCTTCTCGGCGCCCCGCAGCTGGGCGTGGGTCAGTGCTGCGGCGAGGCGGTGGTAGCCCTCCTCACCGCGTGCGAGGACGAGCAGATGCGTGCCGAACGGGTCGGGCTCGCCGCTTCTCGCCGGCGTCGCGGACCGGTCCTCATGACCGAGGGACAGCTCGGCGCCGAAGACCGTCTTCACCTGCAGCGCCTCGGCGGCCTCGGCGAAGCGCACGATGCCGTAGAAGCCGTCGTGGTCGGTGATGGCGAGGGCATGCAGGCCGAGGCGCTCAGCCTCTTCGGCGAGCTCTTCGGGCGATGAGGCCCCGTCGAGGAACGAGTACGTCGAGTGCGCGTGCAGCTCGGCGTACGGCACGACGTCGGTCGGACGCTCGATCTCGGGCGCCACATACTTGCCGCGCTTGTGCGACCACGCCGGGCTGTCGCCGCCGTCGGCGCCCGCGGGGATGTTGCGGGGGCGGCGCCGGTCGCTGAGCAGGCGCTCCATCTCGGACCACGGCACCGAGGGGTTGTTGAAGCCCATCAGCCGCACCCCCCGCGGTCTGGTGCTCGGCCCGCTCCCGGTCGCTGAGCCTGTCGAAGCGTCAGAGTTCGACCCTTCGACAAGCTCAGGGACCAAGTACGGCTCAGGGACCGAGGGCAGCGCGCTGAGGTTCTAGTCATAGCGCGCCTCCGCCGTCCAGCCGCCGTCTTCGCACACGAGCAGCCACGCGACACCGTCGGCGTCGACGACCTGGAAGCGGTGCGCACGACGCGCACGCGCGGCATCCCACCCCCGCTCGCTGATCGGCCACGGCCCCGCCCACTGCTCGATCGCCCGGCGCCGCCCGCCCTCGATCAGCTGAGCGGGGTGCGCCAGAACGCGACCGCGCTCGTCGACCGCGACGGGACCGCCCATCGACGAAAGCACGTCGACGACGGGAGGCTTGGCGAACACCGACGCGGGCAGCGGATCGGGAAGGCTCCCGGGCCACGGCCGCGACCGCTCCTTCTTCAGCACGACCCGGTCGCCCCACGGCACGAGCACCTGCCGCTCGGCGAGCCAGCGCCCTCCGCCGATGACCGGCGTGAGCACGCCGCGATGCCCGAGCATCGCCTGCACCCGCGAGAGGGCGTGGTGCACGCGCTCTTCGGGCCCTGCTCCGAAGATCGCCGGAGCGTGATGGGATGCCGCGTCCACCGCCTCGGGCGAGATCCGCACGACCGACACCCCGCTGCGGAGGCCCTCGGCATCCTCGCCCAATTGCCACCGCACGCGGTCGACGATCGCCGGCGCATCGAACGAGCCGGGGTGCAGCCACACGCGCTCGCTGCGCTCGCCCCGATCGCCCGTCAGCTCGACGCGCAGCTCGGTGCAGACGAGGTCGATCGCGCCGAGCTTCGCGATGAACTCGTCGGCTGCGACGCGCATGCCGAAGGCGACCTGGTCGGCGATCTCGAGCGGCGGCTCGAAGGCGACCTCGCGGTGCAGCTCGGGCGGGGGCGTGCGCGGGTCGACGAGCCGCGGGTCGCGCCCACCTGCGAGTGCGTGCAGACGGATGCCTCGTTCCCCGAACCGCTCGCGCACCCGGTCGGCCTCGAGCGCGGCGAACTCCCCCAGCGTCTGCACGCCGAGCCGCGCGAGGAGCCCCGTGAACTCGGGGCCGCCACCCAGCGAGGCGTCGTCGAGCAGCGCGACCGGGAGCGGTGCGAGGAAGTCCGCCGCCGCCCCGCTCGGCACGACGCGCACCGGATCGTCAGGGCGCGTGCCGGCACGCGCCGCCTGCTCGGCGGTGAACGGACCGTCGGCGATGCCCGCTCGTGCCGTCTCGATGCCGAGGTCGCTCAAGGACTCGAGAAGGACGATCGCCGCCTCGAGCTCGCCGCCGTAGTAGCGGGCCGGTCCGCGCGCCTTGAGCACGCACAGCCCCGCCCGGACGATCTGCACGCCCGGGGCGCGCTCTTCGATACGCGCGACGGCGGGCGCGAACACACGGTGGTCGCGCATCGCATCGGCGGGGATGACCGTGAGCCGCGGACACCGCGCCTGCGCGTCGCGCCGCCGCTGCCCCCGCCGCACGCCGTCCGCACGGGCCGAGGCCGAGCACGCGACGACCTCGTTGCGCTCGAAGACCGCGACCGGCGCGGACGGATCGATGGCGCCCTCGCGGGCGAGCGCCGTCACCGGCCAGTCCGGGAACCACAGCACCATGCTGCGCACGGTCTCGTCCGGGGGCATGTCAGCTCACCGCCTCCAGCACCCGCATCGCGATGCGCAGGCGCTCCTGGCGCCGCTCCTCGGCTTCGATCCGCTGCAGCTCTTCGTACTCCCGTTCCTCGGTGAGCGCCCGTGCGGGGGCGGCCTCATGCACCGGTGCGACGGGGGCCTTCGCTTCGACCGCGGGCGACACCAGGGCGACCTCGCCATTCGCGCCGGGCAGCAGCATCCGTTCCCTCTTGATGCGCGGCCACCGTCTGCTCATCGACGTCACCGTCACCTCGCGACCGGCGAGGTAGCCGTGCCCACGGCCGACGCCCGACCATTGCGGGTCGCCCACGTCGAGCGTCGCCTCGGCCTGCGGCCACGGTCCCTGCACGAGCAGCACCGTGCCCCGGTCGCGCAGCCGCGCGGCGAGACGCGAGACCTGCCCGTCGGCGACCCGCGTGGGCGGGCGCACGGCGACGACCGGCGCGATCTCGGCGATCGTCGCCGTCACGGCGAGCCAGCGCGGCCCCGGATCGGGCACGAGCACGAGTCGTGCGAGGTCGACGCCGAGCGACTCGGCGGCCTCGGCCCCGAGATCGGGCATGCCGACGGCGGCGCACCACGAGCCGTCTTGCGACGGCCGCGCCATGAGCGCGAGGAGCAGCGACGCGGACCGGCCGAGGGAGTACGCCGCCCCCGGGCGCAACCCCCCGCCCGGGAGCAGCGAAGCGAAGGCGGGATGCGTCGGCAGGACCGGCGCTTCGAGCCGGCGTCCCTGCACCCGCTCGAGCTGCGCCTTGAGACGCAGCACGTCACCGCCCTGCTCCTGCCGAAGCGCCTCGTTCCGCACGATCGCCCTCACCTCCACAGAATAGAACATCCGTTCTATTCGTTCAATGATGGGATCGAACTTATATCCACCCTCCGACATCGGGTTCGATGGCGGAATGGACCAGATCAGGCCGAGACGACCTCCGCCGTCGTCGCGATGCGCGCGAATCCGCCACCCTGCAGCACGAGCGCCGTCGAGGCCATGAGCTCTTCGGCGCTGCGCGTGACGGCGCCGACGCCCGCTACGTCCGTCGACAGATCGAAGGTGCGCGTGGCGTCGAGCACGACAGTCGTGTCGTAGCCGAGGTTGCCCGCCATGCGCGCCGTCGTCTCGACGCACATGTTCGTCTGGATGCCGCAGATCACGAGCTCGTCGATCCCCCGATCGCCGAGCCAGGCGTGCAGATCGGGCTCGCCGTAGAACGCCGAGTTGACGCTCTTCGTCACGAGGATCGCGGGGCCCACCGCCGCCACGGCGTCGACGAGGGCGTTGCCCGGATTGTCGGGATGCAGAGGCGACGACGGCGATGCGGAGTCGTGCCGCACGAGGACGATCGGCTCATCCGCGGCCGACCACGCGGCCAGAAGGGAGGCGACGTTGGCCTCGCAGTCGGGGTTCGCGGTCGGTCCCCAGAAGTCGAGGTCGTCGAAGCCGCGCTGCATGTCGATGACGAGGAGGGCTCGGGTCATGCACCCATCACATCACGGGCGGGATGCCGGGATGGATGCCTCGACAGCCGTTCGCCGTCAGACGACTGCCGTTGTGCCCGTCGTCACGGCGGTCACCGTCGCAACAGCACCGCCACGACGCCGCGGTGCGATCGCCCCCGCCGCGATCCCGGCCAGGACGAGCGCGACGCCGACGACCTGCGCCACCCCGAACGCCTCCCCCGCGAGCGCGACACCCAGCACGACGCCCGTGACGGGATTGAGGAGCCCCACGATCCCGACGGTCTCGGCGGGGAGGCGACGGAGGCCGGTGAACCATGCGACGTACGCGACCGCCGTGCCGATGACGGCGACGTACGCGAAGCCGAAGAGCGAGGACGGAGTCAGCGCGGGCGGTGCGCCTTCGACGACGATGGCGACGGGAAGCAGCACGATCGAGCCGGCGAGCAGCTGCCACGCGGTCATATGGAGAGCCGGCACGTCGGCACCCCATTTCGCCGTCAGGACGAAGCCGATCGACGACGAGACCATGGCGCCGAGCGAGGCCGCGACGCCCCAGGCGTCGACGCCGGCGGGATCGAAGCCGAGAAGGATGCCGACTCCCACCAGCCCGACCGCCGCACCGACGAGGGCCGCGAGCCGGGGCCGACGGCGAAGGAGGAGCCACGCGAAGAGCATTATCGAGACGGCCGAAGTGGACATGACGGTGGCGGCGAGGCTCGAGGGCAGCCGCTGCCCGGCGATGTACACGAGGACGAAGAAGCCGCCCACATTCAGCACTCCGAGCACGATCGAGCGCCACCACCACGACCCGCGCGGAAGCCGTCGCGCGAGCAGCAGGACGAGGAGCCCGGCGGGAAGAGCCCGCAGCACCCCTCCCCACAGCGGCGCATCGGCGGGAAGGAGGTGTCGCGTCACGACATAAGTGCTCCCCCACGCGACGGGCGCGATCGCTGTCACGAGGATCCAGGGCCACCGCTTATCTTCCATGGAAGATACTTTATCTTACCGGGAAGATAATTGCTAGCATCGGAGGATGACGGACGACGGCGACCGCATCGCACACCTGCAGGACGAGTGGCGCCGCGAGCGCCCGGACCTCGATCCCTCCCCGCAGGGTGTCATCGGACGGCTGCACCGCGTCGCGCTTCTGCTCACCGATCGCCTCACCGCCGTCTACGCCGAGTACGGGCTCACCGAAGGCGACTTCGACGTGCTCGCGACGCTGCGCCGCGCGGGGAAGCCCTACGAGCGGCTCGCCGGCGAACTGGCCGACCACACGCTCGTCACGACGGGGGGCCTCACCAAGCGCGTCGACCGACTGGAGGCTCGCGGACTCGTCGAGCGGCGGGCCGAGGCATCCGACGCCCGCAGGCGGCTCGTGCGACTCACCCCGGAGGGCAAGAGGCTCATCGACGAGGCCTTCACGGCGCACCTCGCCAACGAGCACCGTCTGCTCGATGCACTCGGACCCGAAGACACGGCGGCTCTCGAGCCGATCCTCACGCGGTGGCTGGCTCTTCTCGACGAGTGAGGAGCATCAGGCCGCGAGGGCCAGGTACGGCTCCCACCGCGGGTCGGTGCGATCGGTCCCCCGCACAGTCCACTGCGCTCCGTGCGGCGGGCGCGGTGTCATCCGCAGCTCCCAGCGCATCTCCTGAGGAGTGCGGTCGCCCTTGACGTTGTTGCAGCGCAGGCAGCACGCGACGAGGTTCTCCCACGTATCCCCGCCCCCGCGCGAGCGAGGGAGGATGTGGTCGATCGTCGACGCCGACTTGCCGCAGTATCCGCACCGGTGAGCGTCGCGGCGCAGAACGCCTCGTCGCGTCACGGGGACACTGCGCCCTCCCGGCACGCGGACGTACCGCGTCAGGAGGATGACGGCGGGGCGATCGTACGACTGCGTCGTGCCCCAGACGGGTTCACCGTCGATGTGTTCGACGACGGTGGCTTTGTCGTTCATGACGAGCACGATCGCCCTCTTGAAGGAGACGACAGCGAGCGGCTCATAACCTGCGTTCAGCACCAGGGTGCGCATTCCTCATCCTCTCGAACGGCCCGGACGGCTTCGCGGATTGTTCGACTTGCGACGATGAGAGGGGGTGGAAGGGTATGAAAAAAGGCGCTGTCTTACAGACAGCGCCTCGGCGCCACGGACTGGCCGTGGCATCCGCTCACACGATGCCGAAGGACGAACAGGCCGAGCGCATCCATGGTTCGGATGCGCGGCATGGCGTCCATCGAGTTCCCTCCGCCTCTTTCAGCGTCGGGATCAGGCTAATGCACCCTGGGACGACGAGGGCGGCACACACGGATGAACGCCCGGTGGCGTGTCGAGCAATGGATGCCTCGACCGCCCACCGGGCGTTCATGCGAAAGGGTTCTGATCAGCCTGCGTTCGCCTGCAGCCAGGCGAGCGGGTCGACGAGCGAGCCGTTGATCCGCACCTCGAAGTGCAGGTGGTTCGCCGTCGAGCTGCCCGTGCTGCCGACGGCGCCGATGACCTGGCCGGCCGACACCGTCTGGCCCGACACGACCTGGCGGCTGCCGTATGTCATGTGGCCGTACAGGGTCGAGACCTGCTGGCCGCCGACGACCGAGTCGATGGTCACGGCGACGCCGTAACCCGCGTAGCTCTCCTGCGAGACGCGCACGACACCCGCCGCAGCGGCGAAGATCGGCGTGCCCGCGGGGGCCACCATGTCGAACCCGTCGTGGTTCGGCCGGTTCGGCGGACGGAACAGGTTGTAGCTGGCATACGTGAAGTTCGTTACGGGCCAGCGCACCTCGCCGGTGCCAGGCGCCGTCATCGAGAGGTTCATGCGGCTGAAGCCGCTGCTCGAGCCGGACTTCTTGGCGGCGGCCGCAGCGGCCGCGATGGCGCGAGCGCGCTCGGCGGCGGCCTCTTCGGCCTTCTTCTTGTCGATCTCTTCGGGCGTCGTCGCGGAGTAGCTGCCGCGGCTGAGCTCGGCCGACGTGGCGTCGGAGGCGACGACGAGCGACTGGGCGTCGTCGGCGGCGACCTGCTGAAGCGTGACGGATGCCTCGGCCGGCGTGCGCCACGCGCCATAGGCGGGCAGCGCGACGGTCGCGATGAGACCGCCGACCATGGTGAGGATCACGAGGCTGCGAACGGGGCCCGTCTTGCGACGAGGACCGGATGCCGCAGCAGAACGCCGGGCGGGAGCCTTCGCCTTGACGCGGCGCACGGAAAGACCGCGGGGTCGCGAACGACGGGTGATGCTCTGAGGTTCCTGCGCCGATTCCTCGCGCGCAGGCGGATCTATCTCTTCAGCCAAACTGGTCCTCCGGCGCCTCTGCGCCGGAGCGCTGGCTCGTCAGCACTGGGTGTTCGGGGCACTTGGTGCGGGCTTCACCGCGCGGACGACGAGCCGTGGAGGCAATCCGTGCGGGGTCCGTTCGGCGGGCTTCTCGCCTGGTGGACTCTCCGAGGCTACCCGAAGGTAACGAATAAGTCACGTTCACACGCTGGCAGATCCCTGGGGGCCGAAGCGCTTCGCGCCCCGCGCACCCGAGAGCCGCGCCCCGCACCCTCGGAAGGGGGACTCAGACCCGGTCGTCGACGAGGAAGATGTGCGCGGCGACCTCGACGGGCAGCTCGAGCGCCTCGTCAGTGCCGTCCATCTCGACGAGCACGTAGCCCTCGTTGTAGCGGAACCCGCCGCTCGCCCCGGGCATGACACCGGCGCCCTTCAGCTGCTGCAGCAGCTCGGGGTCGACCTGCGCGGGCTCGGCGAGTCGGCGGACGGTGCCGGCGACGGGCTGCCCGGCCTCGTTGAGCCGGCGCACGAGACCCACGACGCCCTGCTCGAAGTTCTGCGACGGGACGTCGCCGAGCTGGTCGAGGCCCGGGATCGGGTTGCCGTAAGGGGACTCGGTCGGGTGCCCGAGCAGCTCGACGAGGCGACGCTCGACCTGCTCGCTCATGACGTGCTCCCACCGGCACGCCTCTTCGTGGACGTACGCCCAATCAAGGCCGATGACGTCGGAGAGGAGCCGCTCGGCCAGTCGGTGCTTGCGCATGACGTCGACCGCCTTCTGGCGGCCGGCATCCGTCAACTGAAGGCTGCGGTCGTCGGAGACGACGACCAGGCCGTCGCGCTCCATGCGCCCGACCGTCTGCGACACGGTGGGACCGGAGTGACCGAGACGCTCGGAGATGCGCGCACGCAGAGGGATGATGCCCTCCTCCTCGAGCTCGAGGATCGTGCGGAGATACATCTCAGTCGTGTCGATGAGGTCGGTCATCCAGGGTCCTCGCGAGGGGTCGGTGGGCCGGTCCAGCCTATCAATCGGCCTGGACACCGGGCGTCACACGGTCCGGGCCGCCTCGGCCCCCGACCATAGAATCGGTGCCATGGCCCACGTCCTTCTGCCTCGCGAGATCCTGCCCGCCGACGGACGATTCGGATGCGGTCCGTCGAAGGTCCGAGCCGCGCAGCTCGAGTTCCTGAACGGCCCCGGCGCCGGCATCCTCGGCACGTCCCACCGCCAGGCTCCGGTGAAAGACCTCGTCGGTCGCGTGCGGGCCCGCCTCGCGGAGATCTTCCGGCTTCCGCAGGGCTACGAGATCATCCTCGGCAACGGCGGATCGACGGCATTCTGGGATGCCGCGGCCTTCGGTCTCATCGAGAAGCGCAGCCAGAACCTCGTCTTCGGCGAGTTCGGCGGGAAGTTCGCCGCTGCCGCGAAGGCTCCGTGGCTCGAAGCGCCAGACGTGCGCGAGGTACCCGCCGGAACCCGCACGACCGCCGAGGTGACCGAGGGCGTGGATGTGTACGCGTGGCCGCACAACGAGACCTCGACGGGCGTCTCGGCGCCCATCGAGCGCGTGCACGGCGACGACGGAGCCCTCACCGTGATCGACGCGACGAGCGCCGCCGGTGGCATCGACTTCTCGGTCGCGCAGGCCGACGTCTACTACTTCGCGCCGCAGAAGAACCTCGGCTCCGACGGCGGGCTCTGGTTCGCGGCCGTCTCGCCCGCCGCGATCGAGCGCATCGAGCGCATCGCGGCGTCGGGACGGTACATCCCCGAGTTCCTGAGCCTCAAGAACGCCCTCGACAACTCGCGTCTCAACCAGACGCTCAACACGCCCGCGCTCGCTACGCTCCTCCTGCTCGAGTCGCAGCTCGAGTGGATCTTCGGCAACGGCGGCCTGCAGTGGGCTGACGCTAGGACACGCGAGTCCTCGCAGGCGCTCTACGACTGGGCCGAGGCATCCGCCTTCGCGACGCCTTTCGTGGCCGATCCGGCCGACCGCTCCCCCGTCGTCGTGACGATCGACTTCGACGAGTCGGTGGATGCCGCGGCTGTCGCCAAGTCGCTCCGCGCGAACGGCATCGTCGACACCGAGCCGTATCGCAAGCTGGGCCGCAATCAGCTGCGCGTCGCGACCTTCGTCTCGATCGAGCCCGACGACGTGCGCCAGCTCATCCGCTGCATCGACTACACGGTCGAGCGCCTGGGCTGACGCCTCGCCTGCCCTCCCCCATCCCGGAGGGGTTTGGGGCGCGTTCCGTCCCCGACGCGCCGCGGACCCTCGCGTGTCGCCGACGGATCACGCCCCAAAATCCTCGCGCAGCGAGACCAGGGGGTGAGCCCGATCCCGTAGGCGACGCCTAGCGGGCCAGCTCGTCCGGCACGGGGAGAGGCCCGAAGCCGGCGGCACGCACGCGCGCGGGGTCGTGCCGCAGGCACGCGACCGAGCGCGCGGGATCGTCGCCTTCGACCCGCGGCACGGTGAGCACCGGATCGACCGCGCGGCACGCGTCCCACGCGAAGGCGCAGCGCGCCGCATAAGGGCACCCCTTGGGCAGCCGAGACAGATCCGGCGGCGACCCCGGGATCCCGGTCAGCTCGCGGCGCGCCCGCGCAGCGGCGGGAAGGAGTGCAGCAGGGCGTCGGAATAGGGATGCCTCGGATGCCGGTACACGTCCGTGGCCGCGGCATCCTCCACGATCTCGCCGGCGTACATGATCGCGATGCGGTCCGCGATCTCGATGAGCAGCGACACGTCGTGCGTGATGAAGATGACCGAGAAGCCCAGCCGCTCGCGCAGATCGGCGATCTGCTCGACGATCTGGCGCTGCATGACGACGTCGAGCGCCGTCGTGGGCTCGTCCATGATGAGCACCTGCGGATCGAGCGCGAGCGCCATCGCGATCATGACCCTCTGACGCATGCCGCCCGACAGCTGGTGCGGGTACGACCTCATCCGGTCGGGCGAGATGCCCACGAGCTCGAACATCTCGGCCGCGCGCTCCTGCGCCCGCGCCGCCGACCACTCGGGGCGGTGCGCGAGGATGCCGTCGACGATCTGCTTTCCGACGCGCGCGACGGGGTTGAGCGAGTTCATCGCGCCCTGGAAGACGATCGCGACGTCCTCCCACCGGGTCTCGCGCAGCCCCTGGTCGTCGAGGGCGAGGATGTCGCGGCGCGACCCGTCGCGGTCGGTGAACCAGACGCTGCCGCCCGTGATGAGTCCGGGCGGCGCGAGCAGGCGCGTCGCCGCGTAGGCGAGTGTCGACTTGCCGCAGCCCGACTCCCCCCGCGAGCCCCAGGACCTCGCCGCGGTGCAGCGTCAGCGAGACACCCCGCAGCACCTGAGTGGGATCGTCGTCGAAGCCGTACGAGACCGAGAGGTCGTCGATCTCGAGGATCGGCTCGCGGCCGCCATCGCGTCGCGCTCGCAGGGGCGCAGTGGTCTGGGTGCCGATCACGCGGCAGCCTCCTTCGCGGTCGGGTCGATCTCGCGGGCCTTCGCCGGCGCCTCACGTACGACAGGCGTGAAGCCGACACGGGGACGGACGCCTCGACGCTTGAGCGCCTTCGCATTGGCGCCGGTCGAGCGCAGCCGGGGATTGACGAACTCGTCGATGCCGAAGTTGATGAACGTGAGCGCCATGCCGAGGAGCGCGATGCACAGCCCCGCCGGGACGAACCACCACCACGCACCCCGCTGCAGGGCGAGGTTGTTCTGCGCCCAGAAGAGGATGGTGCCCCAGTTCCACTCGCTCACGGGGAGGATGCCGATGAACGACAGCGTGATGAGCGAGAGCATCGCGAAGGTGACGGTTCCGATGAACCCGGCGGCGAGGATCGCGGTCAGGTTCGGCAGGATCTCGACGAAGACGAGGCGCCACGTGCGCTCGCCGCTCGCCCGCGCCGCCTCGACGAAGTCACGCCGGCGCAGCGACAGGGTCTGCGCGCGGAGCACGCGGGCGCCCCACGCCCAGCCCGTGATGCCGATGACGAGCGCCAC
This sequence comes from Microbacterium sp. 4R-513, assembly GCF_011046485.1. Taxonomy (NCBI): domain Bacteria; kingdom Bacillati; phylum Actinomycetota; class Actinomycetes; order Micrococcales; family Microbacteriaceae; genus Microbacterium; species Microbacterium sp. 4R-513. The sequence continues at coordinate 2,614,220 of NZ_CP049256.1, read as the reverse complement.
CACGAGCCCGCCCGTCGTCGGCAGCTGCCCCGCGACGATGATGATGAGCGGCAGCTGCGGGATGACGAGGAAGACGTTCGACAGGGCTGACAGCGTCTCGTCCCCGGCGCCGCCGAGGTAGCCGGCCGTGATCCCGACGACGGCACCGATGAGCGTCGCCGCGAAGGCGGCGACGAAGCTCACCACGAGCACGCCGCGCGTCCCGACGATGATCTGCGACAGGATGTCGCGGCCGAGATGGTCGGTGCCGAGCCAGTGCTCCCACGACGGCGGCTGCAGAAGGTCGGGGCCCGAGGCGCTGGGGTCGTAGGGGGCGATCCACGGCCCGATGATCGCGAGCACGACGAAGAAGCCCAGGATGACAAGCCCCGTCACGGCCTTGCCGTTGCGCAGGAAGAGGAGACGCTTGCGCTTGCGGGGACGGCCGGGCTCGGCATCCGTCTCCTCCACCTCGACCGGAGCGGCCTGCTGATCGTCGAGCGTCCAGTCCACCATCGGCATGGGTCAGCCCTCCTGTCGGGTGCGGGGGTCGAGGAACGCGTACACGACGTCGGCGAGCAGGTTCGCGAGGAGCACCGCGAGCGTGATCACGAGGAAGCAGCCCTGCATGAGCGGGTAGTCGTGCGTGTTGACGGCCTGATAGAGCGTGTAGCCGATGCCCTGGTAGGAGAAGACCATCTCCATGACGAGCGTGCCGCCCACGATGAACCCCAGCGAGAGCGCGAAGCTCGAGATCTGCGGGAGGATCGCGTTCCGGGCCGCGTACCCGAACATGACCGCCCGGCCCGAGAGACCCTTCGCGTGGGCGACGGTGACGTAGTCGTCGGACGAGACCGTCACCATCATGTTGCGCATGCCGAGGATCCAGCCCGCGATCGACGCGACGATGATCGTCATCGCGGGAAGGAAGCCGTACCAGATGACCGATCCGATGAACTCGAAGCTGAAGGTGGGGATGAGCGAGCGGTCGTAGGAGCCGTTCGACGGGAACCAGCCGAGCGTCACCGAGAACACCCAGATCGCGATGAGGGCGAGCCAGAAGTACGGCACCGACGAGAAGAAGGTCGAGATCGGCACGAGCGAGTCGGCCCACGTGCCCCGGCGCCACCCGATGCCCACGCCGACCAGCGTGCCGACGACGAACGCGATGATCGTCGCGATGCCCACGAGCCCGATGGTCCAGGGCAGGGTCTGGGCGACGATGTCGGCGACGGGCGTGAGGAACTTGAACGAGACGCCGAGGTCGCCCTGGAAGAGCAGCCTCCAGTAGATGACGTACTGGTCCCACAGGCTCAGGTTCTCGTCGAGGCCCAGGAGCACGCGCAGTGACTGCTCGGCCTCGGCCGGGATGCGTCCCTGCATCTGAGCCATGATGGCTTTGACGGGGTCCCCGGGCATGAGGCGGGGGATGATGAAGTTGATCGTGATCGCCGCCCACGCGGTGAAGAGATAGAAGACGCCGCGGCGCAGCACGAATCTCACGACGCCACCTCCTCGGTATGGATCGACGTCGGGTCTGCAGACTCGGCGATCAGGACCTCGTCGCTGGGGCGCTCGCCGTACTGCTCGAGCACGCTCGTCACGATCGGCTTGTCGGGTCGGTCGGAGTAGCCCCAGCACGCCGCCTCGCGCCCCCCGCCGACAGCGAGGAGCGGCGGCACCTCCGTCTTGCAGAGCTCCGTCGCGAACGGACAGCGGGGGTGGAAGCGGCATCCCGGAGGCGGATCGACGAGGCTCGGCGCCTCACCGCGCGCACCATGCGCCCGCGCCTCGAGGTCATCGGGGTCAGGTGCCGATGCGATGAGCAGCTGCGTGTAGGGGTGCTTCGGGTCCTGCGTCACAGACTCGGAGTCACCGGTCTCGACGATGCGTCCCGCGTACATGACGCTCGTGCGGTCGGCGAAGTAGCGGGCTGACGCGATGTCGTGGGTGATGTACAGGATGCCGATGTTCAGGCGATCACGCAGATCGCGCAGGAGATTCAGGATGCCGAGCCGGATCGACACGTCGAGCATCGAGATCGGCTCGTCGGCGAGGAGCACGTCGGGGTCGGCGGCGAGCGCGCGGGCGATCGCGACGCGCTGGCGCTGTCCGCCCGACAGCTCGTGGGGATAGGAGTCGACGTACCGCTCGGGCGGCGTCAGCTGGACGCGCCGCAGCAGGTCGTGCAGTGCGTCTTCGAGCGCCCTGCCCCGCAGGTGGCCTTTGTGGATGCGGATGCTGCGGGTGAGGACGTACCGCACCGTGTGGACGGGGTTGAGCGACCCGAACGGGTCTTGGAAGATCATCTGCACGCGGCGGACGTAACGCCGGAAGGCGCGGCCGCCCCGGGCCGTGGCATCCTTCCCGTCAAGGAGGATCTGCCCGCTCGTCGCCGGCATGAGCTGGGCGAGGAGCCGCGCGATCGTGGACTTGCCCGAACCGGACTCCCCCACAAGAGCCAGCACGCGCCCCCGGCGCAGTTCGATCGTCACGCCGTCGACGGCGTGCACCACTTTGCCGCGCCCCGCGCCGCGGGCCTTGAAGTGCTTCGTCAGATCGACGGCCTGCAGCACGGGCGCGACGGCGGGTCGAGGAGAGTCGAGGGATGCCTCGCCTCCGCCTGCAGGAGGGTCGGTCTGCGTCATGTCGTTTCCCAGTGTCGATTCGTTCGTGCGGCGGGCCGTCGAGGGGCCCGCGATCCAGCGGATGCAGCGAGGGATGCGCGGCGACGGGTCGGGGTCCCGTCGCCGCGCATCGTCGTCACGTCGTCAGTCGCCCGTGGGCTTGAGCTTCATGACGATCTCGGCTGCCTGCTGTCCGGTGGGCTGGGCCGAGTTGTACGGGTCGTCCTCGGACGGGAACCCGGCGTAGTTCTTCGTCGAGTACTGCGCCGTCGACGGACGCGACCAGATCGCGAGCGCCGGCACCTCTTCGACGAAGACGCGCTGGATGGTGTCCATCGCCGTCGTGCGCGCCGTGTCGTCCGACGTCGACGCATACGTCTCGAACGCGGCCGTCGCCTCGTCGTTCTTGAAGCGGCCGAAGTTCCAGTTCGCCGCCTCGCCGAGCGGCTGGTAGTAGGCGCCGTTGAACATGTCGGAGTACATGTCGTAGGGCGTCGAGCCGCCGTCGGTCCAGTGGAGCGTGGCCTGGAAGTCACCCGGAGGGATGATGTCGGCGAACCAGCCGTCGACGTTCGCGGGCTGCACGTCGGCGGTCGCGCCGATCGAGGCGGCGGCCGTCTTGATGATGTCGAGCGCGGTCAGGTAGTCGTTCCACCCGGCGGGGTTGGTGAGCGTGAACGTCACCGGCGCACCATCGGGGTCGAGGAGCTTGTCACCGTCGTACGTGTAGCCCGCGTCGGTGAGGAGCTGCTTCGCCCCGTCGACATCGACCTTGTAGTCCTGCCCCTGGTACTCGGACGAGAGGTAGGCCTCGCCCGCCGGGAGCGGCAGGCCCGTGACGTTCGTGAGCGCCGGGTTGACGCCGCTCGTGGCGACGTCCACGAGCTGCTCGCGGTCGAGCACCATGTTGAGCGCCTGGCGGAAGGCCCTGTCGTTGAACGGCTTGGTCTCGTTGTTGACGAACAGCGCGTCGATGCCGAGACCGGCCGCCGCGAACTGGTGGTAGTTCTCGGGATCCTTCTTGATGTAGACGTTCTCGTAGTCCGCGATGAACGTCCAGCCCCACTGCGCCTCACCGGTCGTGAGGGCCGTGGTCAGGGCGTTGTTGTCGTTGTACGACGAGTATCGGATCTCGGGAACGGCGGGCTTGCCGCCCCAGTAGTCGGGGTTGACGACGACGGTGGCCGCCTGCGGGGTCCACGACTCGAGGGTGTACGGACCCGTGCCGACGGGCTTCTTGTTCGGGTCGGTCGCGGGGTCCTTGACGTCCTTCCAGATGTGCTCCGGCACGATCAGGAGGTCGTACAGCTTCGCCTGGTTGACGAACTGCGGTGCGTCGAACGTCACGGTGACGGTCGAGCCGTCGGTCGTGATGTCGCCGTAGGGCAGCGCGGCGGTGTTGATCGCCTCGTTGTCCTTGCGCAGCTGGATGGAGAACGCGACATCCTCCGCGGTGAAGTCCTCGCCGTCCGACCACTTCACGCCCGAGCGGGGGGTGATGACCGCCTGCGTGTAGTCGTCGTTCCACTCGATCTTCTCGGCGAGCCAGGGCTTCGGGTCGTCCGAGGGCTTGGCCTTGTTGACCATCATGAGCGGCTCGTAGATGACGTATGCGTAGCCGAGCGACAGGGCCGACGAGCCCGTCGCGAACGGCGACTGGTTGTCGGTCTGCGTGCCGTTGGGCATGCCGACCGTCAGGACGGCGCCGTCGCCGCCCGTCGCACTGGTACCGCCGCCGGCCGCGCAGCCACTGACCAGCAGCGCTGCCACGGCGGCCCCCGCGACGAGCGGGGCGATCCGACGGAACTTCATGAGTTGCCTCCTTGCATTTCTCAGGGTGAGGGGGTGGGTTGAGTCAGGGGATGACGTGGGTCGCCGTCAACGGCAGGTCGCGGCTGGATCGGCCGGCGTGGACGGTGTACTCGCCAGCCGGAAGGGTCCAGGACCCCGTCTCGGTGGACCAGGTCTCGAAGCGGCGACGTCGCAGGGGGATCTCGACGGTCGCCGACGTGCCGGCTGCGACGTCGACCACCGCGAATCCCGCCAGCCACCGCACGGGGCGGACGGGGTCGCTGGCGTCGGCGGAGAGGTAGATCTGAACGACCTCGCGCCCGTCGCGTCCGCTGGTGTTCGTCAGTTCGACGCGCGCGAGCGCGGGGGCCGACTCGTCGACGGATGCCTCGACCTCCAGCGCGTCGTAGCGCCACTGCGCATACCCCAGGCCGAACCCGAACTCGCGAGCGGGCGTGCGGCCGAGGCGATCCCAGCCGCGGTGCCCGACGTCGAGGCGCTCGGCATAGTCCACGTAGCCGTCGGTCGGCAGGCCGTCGGGCACGGGGACATCCGCCTCGGCGGCGGGGAGGGTCCAGGGCAGGCGGCCCGAAGGCTCGGTGGCGCCGACGAGGGCATCCGCGAGCGCATCGCCCGCCTCCTGGCCCGGGAGCCACCACCACAGCACGGCGGGCACCTCGTCGAGCCACGGGAGGATGACGGGGGCACCGGCGTTGACGACGACGACGGTTCGCGGGTTGGCAGCGAGCACGCGGCGGACGAGCTCGTCCTGCCGGCCCGGCAGCGCGAGGCTCGGACGGTCCCAACCCTCGGACTCCGTCTCGGGGTTGGTGCCGACGACGACGATCGCGACGTCGGCGGCGGCCGCGGCATCCTCCGCCTGGGCGAGCTCTTCATCGATCGACGCACCGGGCGCGCGATGACGGAGGTGCACTCGGACGAATCGCCCATAGGCGTCGGCGTCGATGACCTGCACGGTGAGCGACACGTGGAGGTGCCCCTCGCCGTGCACGTCGACCGGAGTCTCGATGGTGGCGGGGTCGGAGTAGGAGGAGTCGAGCACGACCTCGGAGCCGACGCGGTGCTCCGACGTCGAGACCGTCGCACCGTCGACGGCGAGCTCATGCGCTCCCACCGGGCCGACCTCGACGACGTGCCGTCCATCGCCGCGCAGAGCGATCGCGGTCGTGAAGCGCACGCGGACGACCGCGGGGTCGTCGATGGGGAACCACAGCGCGCCGGGATCGGTCATGACACGCTCCTCGCGGACGCGGTCTGCGCTGTCGAGGAATTCGACGAGGATCCCCGCCGCGCCGCGCGGCGTTCGCACCAGGCTTGCCGGGAGCAGCGGGGCGCGGCGCTCGGTGATGCCGCCGCGGACCAGGGTGATGTCAGCGCCGGGCAGCGCACGGCGGAGTCCCTCGAGAGGCGACACGACGTGGGGCGGCTGCACGAAGGCGCTGCCCCCGCCCTGCACGAAGGGCTCCACGGCGTTGGCGCCGACGAGCGCCACCTTGCGGAGGGAGCCGGGCGCGAGGGGCAGCAGGCCGTCGTTGCCGAGCACCACGATCGAGCGCGCCGTCGCCTCGCGAACGAGGCTGCGGACGGTCTCGTCGTCGGGCTCGGGGGTTGCGACCTCCACGGGATCGGAGCCGAAGGCGCCGACACGGTGGGCGAGCCGCAGGATGCGCGCGACCTTGTCGTCGATGACCGCCTCCGGAACGTCTCCGCGCTCGACCGCTGCGACCAGGGCGTCGTCCCACGGGCCGCCCGGACCGGGCATGACGAGGTCGAGCCCACCGGTCGCCGACGACACCGTGTCCTTCGTCGCAAGCCAGTCGCTCACGACGACCCCGTCGAAGCCCCACTCGCCCTTGAGCAGGTCGTTCAGGAGGGGCCCGTGCGCCGTCGCGGTCTGCTCGACCCCGCCGAGCGAGACGCCGTTGTACGCCGCCATCACCGACCAGACGCCGGCCTCGACGAGTGCCTCGAACGGTGCCAGGTAGACCTCGCGAAGCGTGCGCTCGTCGATCCGCGAGACGTAGCTCGTGCGCTCGGTCTCCTGCTCGTTGCCGACGAAGTGCTTGACGGACGCCCCCACCCCGGACGCCTGCAGGGCGGAGACGAAGGATGCTGCGAGCTCGGCCGTGAGGTGCGGGTCTTCGGCGAGGCACTCGAAGTGGCGGCCGCCCGCCGGCGTGCGCTGCAGATTGACGACGGGGGCGAGAACGACGTCGACGCCCTTGCGCCGGGCCTCGCCCGCGATGAGCGTGCCGAGCCGGGCGAGCAGGTCGACGTCCCACGTCGCCGCAGTTCCCGACGGTGCGGGAAGCTGCACGGAGGGACCTCCGTCGTCGGAGGTTCCGCGCACGCCGATGGGTCCGTCCGAGACAGTTACGGGGTCCAGCCCGATGCGCTGGATCGCGTGGAGGCTCCAGGTGCTCGCGCCGGTCAGCAGCCGCACTTTCTCTTCCAGCGACAGCTCGTCAAGAGCCGTCCGGATCTGCGCCGCTGCCGCGCTGGTGGTCTCCGACGCGGTCGGGGTGGCCGTCGTGGTCACGCCTATACTCCATTCACGCACCTCCACCTCGAGGTGCCACGCCATCGTTGCATACTTACTTACAGGTCAGTAAGTTACTCTGAGTAACGGTTGCGTAACGGCGCGGAGGAGAACCATGACGGCCGAAACGAGCACGCCCGCTCCCCCGAACCGGGCGCTGCGAGAACGCCGAAACCGCAGGCGCGGACGCTCGAGCGACGCGAAGCCGTGCTCCGCGCGGCGATGAGCGTCTTCGGCCAGCGCGGCTACAACAAGGGCGCGCTCGTCGAGGTCGCCGAGCAGGCGGGCATGACCCACGCCGGCGTGCTGCACCACTTCGGCAGCAAGGAGGGGCTCCTCGTCGCGATGCTCCAGTACCGGGACGGCGAGGAGGCTGCGGGCATCCCCGGCCGAGCGCAGACCGAGGGTCCGGCGTTCCTCGGCCACATGCTCGACACCGTCACCGAGAACACCGACCGACCCGGCGTGGTCCAGACATACGCCGTGCTGGCCGCCGAGTCGGTCACCGCCGGGCATCCGGCGCAGGACTACTTCCGCAACCGCTTCACGGGGCTGCGCGACAAGATCGCGGGGGTGCTCGCCGAGGTGACGGGTCGGGATGCCTCGGAGCCCGAGGTGCGCGACGACGCCACGGCCCTCATCGCGCTGATGGACGGCCTGCAGGTGCAGTGGCTCCTCGACCCCGGCGCGGTGGACATGCCGCGCATCGTCGAGAAGGTCATGGACGAGCTCGTCGACCGCCTCCGGACGGGACAGCCCGCCCCGTCGTTCCCTCGCGCCACCGACTGAGGGCGGAAGCGCTCAGTCAGCCGGCGTCGAACCCGCGGCGGTCGTCCTCATCATCCAAGCCGTCGTCCTGGTCCTCGTCCGAGTCGTCGTCGAGGTCGCCATCGGAGTCGTCGTCGAGGTCGCCGTCGGAGTCGTCGTCGAGGTCGTCGTCGGAGTCGTCGTCGGAGTCGTCGAAGGTCCCGCCGAGGTCGTCCTCCTCGTCGTCGGACTCCGCGAACTCGTCCTCCTCGTCGAAGTCGTCGTCCTCGTCATCCGAGTCATCCTCGTCGTCGGCGTCCTCGTCAGAATCGTCGTCGTCCGAGTCGTCGTCGTCGGGCTCTTCGCCGTTCAGGTCCGCATCCGCCAGCTCGTCGATGTCGACGCCGTCCACGTCGCCCGCGTGCAGGATCGACGACCCGTCGTCGTCGAAGTCCGAGGCATCCAGATCTTCGACGTCCTCGAGGTCCGCCTCGGCATCCTCGTCACGCCCGGCTTCGGCGAGCGCTGCCTGCGCGGCGTGATACTCGGCGAGCCGCTCGGCCCACGGCACCCAGTCCGGGGCGAGGAGCGCGCCGTCGCCCGGGACGAGCTCGGTCTCGAGCACCGTGGGCTCGGATCCGTCGACGACAGCGACGCTGACCGTCCAGAACCAGCCGGGGTACCCGGCGAGGCGGTTCTCGAAGCGCAGCGAGACGACGCCTCCGTCTTCGACGGTGTAGCCCGCCGGCGGGCCGATCGTGGTCTCGGGCGTGATCTCGCGCAGTGCGGCGAGCGCGAGGTCGTGTGCCTCGAAGAGCCGGGCATCGGGCTCGACGGGAGCGACCGACTCGGACTGGTCCGACTCGGACACCGCCGACTCGGGCTCGGCGGTCTCTTCGGCTTCGTCCGTCTCAGCAGCGGCGGCCTCGGCATCCGTCGACGAATCCTGACCGGGCTCGGTCGGGTCGTCGGCGGGGATGTCGAACAGCGCGTGGTCGTCGGACTCGCCCGGGGAGGTCACCTCGGGGTCAGGCGTCGAGCTCATCCGCGACCTTGCGGAGCACGGCGGCGACCTTCTTGGCGTGGGCGCCGCTGGGGTAGCGGCCGCGACGGAGGTCGCCGCCGATCCCGTCGAGGAGCTTCACGAGGTCCTCGACGATGATCGCCATGTCGTCGGCGGGCTTGCGCGCGCGCTTGGCGAGGCTCACCGGCGCTTCGAGGACGCGCACCGAGAGCGCCTGCGGCCCGCGCTTGCCGTCGGCGATGCCGAACTCGAGCCGTGCACCCGTCTTGGGAGCCGGGGTGCCGGCGGGAAGGGCAGTGGCGTGCAGGAAGACGTCCTGGCCGTCATCGCTGGTGATGAAGCCGAACCCCTTCTCCTCGTCGTAGAACCTGACCTTGCCGGTGGGCATGGGAGAACCTCACTGTGGAAAAGCCCGCTCTCGCGGGCAGGGTGTGACGGGACCGGAGGGTCCCTGCCCTCAAGCCTACGGCACACCCGCCACGGACTAGGCTGAGACGGATGAGCACGCGCAGCAGCGGTCCGGACCTCCCTGTCCGGCGCATCGACCGCATCCTCGCCTTCATGGCGCTCGGACTGACGATCCTCTCGATCGTCTGCTTCTTCGCCGTCATCGTGGCGCGCCCGCTCGGGGTCGAGGACTTCTCCGCCGGCATCTGGCCGCTCGTCGTCGTGCTCCCGCTTCTCGCGCTTCCGATCGCCTTCCTGATGATCGTCGCGCTGCTCATCATGAGCTTCGTCCGCCGGTCCCGGGCCAACAAGAGCGCGTAAGGCGGGTTCGATGACCACAGACGAGCGCTCGCTCGCGACGTGGCTGGCATCCCGCGACGACGCGGAGCTGGCCAAGACGTTCGCGCTGCGATCGGTCGCCGCCTCGACGTCGTGGCACGACTTCTTCGACGCCGCGGCAGGGCTGCTCGACGCAGCATCCATCGACCGCGCGCTCACCCGGCTGCCACGCCCGGCCCTCGTGGCTCTTGCGACCGGATCCGGCGCCGAGCAGGCCGTGCTCTCGCGCTTCGCGCTCGTGGACGCCGACGGAGCCCCGTACACCGCGGTCGCAGAGCGCGTACGCGCGGCGAAGTCGTCGGCGCCCACCGCCTTCGAGGGGCCCGCGACGGCCGCAACGGCTCCGCCACGCGCCGACGAGAGCGCCGCAGCGGCCGCCGCCGAGCGCGTCCTGGCGACCACCGGTGCTCTCGCCGACCTCCTCATCGCGACGCAGCACGCCCCGCTCGCCCGCACCGGCACCGGGACGGTGAGCGCCGTCGACCGCAAGCGCCTCGTGGACGCGGGCGCCATCGCGACGCCCGAGGAGCTCGACGACCTCGTCCAGATCGCGGATGCCGCGGGGCTGCTCGAGTCGCTCGACCGCGAGTGGATCGCGAGCGACGCCGCCGACGTGTGGCTCGACGCCTCGACGACCGAGCGGTGGTCGCGGGCCGTCGTCGGACTCCGGGCCGCGCTCCGCTCGGGTTTGCGGACGCCCGACGGCGGCTACCTCCCGCCGGCCGCGTGGGCCGACGCGTACCCGCTCGACCCCGACTGGGAGCCCGAGGCAGCACGCCTCCGTCGCATCGCGATCCGGTGGGCGCTCGTGACCCCCGAAGGCGCCGAGCCCGTGTGGGCCGAGCCGCTCCGGACGGGCGGCGATCCGGATGCCGCGTCCCTCGCGGCGCTGCTTCCCGCCGAGATCGACCGGGTGTACCTGCAGGCCGACCTCTCGGCGATCGCCCCCGGACCGCTCGTGCCCGCGCTCGACCTGCGCCTCCGCCGCATCGCGGTGCGGGAATCCCGCGCGCAGGCCTCGACCTACCGTTTCACCGCCGACTCCGTCGCGGGCGGCATGACCGAGGGTGAGACGGCGGACTCGATTCGCGAGTTCCTCGCGGCGCTGTCGCTCACCGGCATCCCCCAGCCCCTCGACTATCTCGTCTCGAGCAGCTGGGCACGGCACGGCCTGATCCGCGTCCGCGTCGACGAGCGCGGCTACACCTCCATCGAGAGCTCCGACCGGGGCGTGCTCGGAGCCGTCGCGGTGGACCAGGCGCTGCGTCCCCTGGGCCTCGTGGAGGACCGCGGCGCCCTCATCACGCGCGCCGGGCGCGACGTGGTGTACTGGTCGCTCGCCGACGCTCGGTATCCGGTCGTCGCGGTGGACGCCTCGGGAGAGCCCGAGTCAGTCAGCCGCCGTCGCGGGCGCCGCGGCTCCGGGATGGAGCCGGGCGCGCGCCCGTACGCCGCACTCGTCGCACGCCTCCGCGAGACGCACGAGACCGACTCCGACGCCGCGTGGCTCGGCCGGGAGCTCGAGCAGGCGGTCCGCGCTCGCGCGGTCATCGCGGTGGCCGTCCGCCTCCCCGACGGCTCGGAGCGCGCGTTCACGCTCGAGGCGACAGGCCTCGGTGGTGGGCGCCTGCGCGGCCGCGACCGCGGCGCCGACATCGAGCGCACCCTGCCGGTCTCGAGCATCGTCTCGGTCCGCCCGGTCTGAAGCGGCGTCCGCCGGTAGTGGGTGCGCCCGCGTCCGCGTCGTCCTGCTCCCCGGTAGAATCGAACGTTATGGCTGACGGCCCCCTCATCGTGCAGAGCGATCGAACCGTGCTGCTCGAGGTCGCACATCCCGACGCGGAGAGTGCGCGCCACGAGCTCGCGATCTTCGCCGAGCTGGAGCGCGCTCCCGAGCACATCCACACCTACCGCATCACGCGGCTCGGCCTGTGGAACGCCCGCGCCGCGGGCCACGACGCCGACGACATGCTCGGAACCCTCGACCGCTGGACGCGCTTCCCCGTGCCGCCGTCGGTCTCGATCGACATCCGCGAGACCGTGGGGCGCTACGGCCGGCTCGTCATCGAGCGCAATGACGAAGGCGCTCTGATCCTGCGGTCGACGGATGCCGCGGTCCTCGCCGAGGTCTCGAAGAACAAGCGCGTCTCCCCCCTCCTCATCGGCCGCCCCTCCCCCGACTCCTTCCTGGTCGATGCCTGGGCGCGCGGCCACATCAAGCAGGAGCTCCTCAAGATCGGCTGGCCCGCGGAGGACCGCGCCGGCTACACGCCGGGGACGCCGCATCCGATCGATCTTGCCGAGGACGGCTGGCACCTGCGCCCCTATCAGCGGGAGGCCGTCGACAAGTTCACCGACGGCGGCTCCGGCGTCGTCGTGCTCCCCTGTGGCGCGGGCAAGACGCTCGTCGGCGCGGGTGCGATGGCCGACACCAAGACCACCACGCTCATCCTCGTGACGAACACCGTGAGCGCCCGCCAGTGGCGCGACGAGCTGCTCAAGCGCACGTCGCTGACGCCCGATGAGATCGGCGAGTACTCGGGCCAGGTCAAAGAGGTCAAGCCCGTCACGATCGCGACCTACCAGATCCTCACGGCGAAGCGGGCCGGGCAGTACGCCCACCTGGCACTCCTCGACGCGCTGGACTGGGGTCTCATCGTCTACGACGAGGTGCACCTCCTGCCCGCGCCCGTCTTCAAGCTCACCGCCGACCTCCAGGCGCGTCGCCGTCTCGGCCTCACCGCGACCCTCGTGCGCGAGGACGGCCGCGAGGGTGACGTCTTCAGCCTGATCGGACCCAAGCGGTTCGATGCGCCGTGGAAGGAGATCGAGGCGCAGGGCTTCATCTCCCCCGCCGCCTGCTACGAGGTCCGGGTCGACCTCCCGGCGGGCGACCGCCTCGAGTACGCCGCCGCCGCAGACGAGGACCGCTACCGCCTCGCGGCGACCGCCGCCGCGAAGATCGGCGTCGTGCGCGACCTTGTCGAGCGGCACCGCGGCGAGCGCATCCTCGTCATCGGCCAGTACCTCGACCAGATCGACATCCTCTCGGAGGCGCTCGACGCACCGAAGATCACGGGCGCAACGCCCGTCGACGAGCGGGAGGAGCTGTACCAGGCCTTCCGCGAGGGGACGATCGACGTGCTCGTCGTGTCGAAGGTCGCGAACTTCTCGATCGACCTGCCCGAGGCATCCGTCGCCATCCAGGTGTCGGGATCGTTCGGCTCGCGCCAGGAGGAGGCCCAGCGGCTCGGCCGCCTGCTCCGACCGAAGCAGTCGAACCACACGGCCAGCTTCTACACGCTCATCGCGCGCGACACCGTCGACCAGGACTTCGCCCAGAACCGCCAGCGCTTCCTCGCGGAGCAGGGCTACAGCTATACGATCCTGGACGCCGACCAGATCGCCGCCTGACCCTCAGCCGACCCTTTCGAAGAAGTCCCGGAGCGTTCGTTCGACGGCCTGCGGGTTGTCGTCCGTCATGAAGTGCGCAGCCTCCGGCACTTCCGTGATCTCGACGTGCTCGGCGAAACGGCTGAGGTCGCCGCACTGGGCGCGGACGAAGTCCGCCGTGAGCGGCCGGTCCTCCGCGCCGAAGGCGTACAGGGTCGGAACGGTCAGCCTCTGCCGCCGGTAGCTCCCCGCCGCCATCCGCGGCATCTCCGAGAAGACGAGCCACCGGTAGACCTCGTTGATCGCGGCATCGATGTCGGGCCGCTGCATCGGCGCGAGGTAGGTCGCCACCGTCTCAGGCGGCATCCGCTTCACGACGTACGGCGGTTCGAAGACGTGCGCGATCGATCGGCCCCTCCGGTGGAAGAGCAGCGGCGGGATGTGCCGCATCGCGGGCAGCATCGAGACGCTGAAGGGCATGAACGGCGGCGGCACCGACAGGATCGCCATGGCCTGCACGCGCTCGGGCTCGGCGTAGGCGAGGTGATGGGCCGTGACCGCCCCCAGGTCGTGAGCCACCAGCCGGATCCGATCAAGGTGCAGGGCGTCGAGAAGAGCGAGCAGGTCGTCCATCTGCGTCAGGCGCCCCATGCCCGGCGAGTCCGCCCTCGTCCAGCCGAAGCCGCGCAGGTCCGGGCAGATCACCTGATAGCGCTCCCCGAGCGCCGCCCCGATCGTGCGCCACTGCCACCAGTGCTGAGGGAGCCCGTGGAGCATGACGACGGGCTCCCCCTCGCCGACGACGGCGACGTGACTGGTCAGTCCGGGCGTCTGTAGGAACCGATGACGGAAGCCGGATGCGGGGGGCAGGTCGGCAGCGCCGCCTTCTGTCGCAGCGGTCGCGCGGGGATTTGCCATGGCGGGTTCATCGGGTACGGCATCCATGCTCACCACTTCCTTCGGGTACTACGTCTGCAGTGTCGAGAGTACTACTTCCATAGTGCCTTGTCACTACAGAAGTAGTCGTCCTGTTAGGCTCCCCGCGTGGCCACCACCCGCGAGCGCTCCCTCGAAGCCGCCGTCGACCTGGTCGGCACGCAGGGCATCCGGGCGCTGACGCACGCGAGGGTGGATGCCGAGGCCGGTCTCCCGCGGGGCTCCACGTCGAACCACTTCCGCACCCGCGCCGCCCTCGTCGCGGGCGTCGCGCAGTGGATCGCCGAGCAGGAGACACGAGACCTCGGTGCCGTCCTCGCCCAGCCCTTCGACGACGTCGACGGCTTCGTCGACGTCTTCAGCACCGGCATCGAGCTCCTGACCGGCCCTCACGCGGTCCGCACGCGCGCCCGCTACGCCCTGTTTCTGGAGGCGTCGTCCGACCCCGAGCTGTTCGCCCCCCTGCGCGCGCAGCGCGAAGCAATGGCGGCGTGGTCGCGGAGCCTCCTCGTCGATCTCGGAGCGCGGCATCCCGACACCGCCCTGCACGCATTCATGGCGTTCGGCGACGGCATCGTCCTGCACCGGCTCAGCGTCGACCCGAACGCTCCCGTACGCGAGAGCGTCGAGGTCGCCGTGCGCGGATGCCTGTCGGCCTGACGGTCACGCCCGCGCGTAGCGCAGGAAGACGAAGCCCTCGTCGTCGGTGAGCACGCTCGCGAGGGCGAAGCGCCGGTCGGCCTCGCTCGCGCCCGCTGCGATCCTGCCCGCCTCCCCGCCCACGAACCGCGGCGCGATCGTCACGCACACCTCGTCGACTCGACCTGCATCCAGCAGAGCGCCGAACAGGTGCGGGCCGCCTTCGCAGAGCACCTGCGTCAGCCCCCGCCGCGTGAGCTCGGCGAGCATCTCGTGAAGGTCGACGGATGCCTCGCCGCAGACGACGACGTCCGCCACCTCTTCGAGCGCCCTCCGCCGGTCGGGCGGCGCGTCGGCGTGGGTCACGACGACCGGCCGCCGCGACGGCTCGGCGAACACGGGATCGATCGGGTCGAGCTCGAGGCGGTTCGACACGACGGCGAGCCGAGGCTGTTCGGCGAGGCCGTTGGCGCGCCGCCACGTGGCATCCTCGTCCGACACCTCGATGCTGCCGTAGCCCTCGGCTCGCACGGTGCCGGCGCCCACGACGACGACGTCGCTCAGGGTGCGCAGGACCTGCATGAGCGCGTGGTCCGTGCCACCGCCGAGCGCGGCGCTCTCTCCGCCCAGCGTGACGGCGCCGTCGGCGCTCTCGATGAAGTTCATGCGCACGCGCGTCGACGTGCGGTCGGCGAACGCGTAGGCGGTGAGCAGCTCGTCGCGAGTCGGGGTCATTCGTCCTCCGGTGTCTGCCGTCACGCTTGCGGCGCCCCCGCGGCGGCGAGCTGCTCGAGGTCGATCGACTCGTCGCGGAGCGCGTCCGCGGTGAAGGGCGCGGCGTCGCGGATGAGCTTCTTCAGCTGGTCCTGAACGTCCCACACATTGACGTTCATCGCCCCGACGACTCGCTCGCCATCGTGCCAGAACGCGATGAACTCCCGGGCCGCGACGTCGCCGCGCGTGACGACCTGCGCATCCTTCATGAGCGGTGCGTAGCCCGAGAGCTCCATGCCGAGGTCGAACTGGTCGGTGTAGAAGTACGGGATCGTCGAGTGAGTCGCCGGGATGCCGAGCATTGACTTGGCCGCCACCGCACCGGACTTCAGCGCGTTGTCCCAGTGTTCGCTGCGGAGGTGCTGCTCGATGACGGGGTGGTAGGCGCTCGCGACATCCCCCGCCGCGTAGACGTCGGGCGCGTCCGCGAGGAGCGAGGCATCCGTGACGATGCCGTTCTGCACTGCGATGCCCGCCTCCTCCGCGAGCGCGGTGTTGGGGACGGCGCCCACCCCGATCACGACGAGATCGGCCGGGACGACGTCGCCGTCCACGCGCACGCCCTCCGCGCGCTGCCCGCCCATGATGCCCTCGACCTCGACCGACGCGCGAAGATCGACGCCGTGGGCGAGATGCAGGTCGCGGAACACCGCGCCCATCTCGGCCCCCACCGCGGCGGCGAGGGGCACGGCACCGCGTTCGAGAACCGTCACGTCGTTGCCGAGCGTCTTCGCCGTCGCGGCGACCTCCATGCCGATCCATCCCGAGCCGATCAGCACGAGCCGGCGCCCGCCGCCGCGCAGCTCCGCAGCGAGCGCGTCGGAGTCGTCGAGCGTGCGCAGCATCCGCACCCCGGAGAGCTCGGCCCCGTCGAGCGGCAGCCGGCGCGGCGAGGATCCGGTGGCGATCAGCAGCTTGTCGTAGCGGAGCGTCGATCCGTCCGCGAGCGCGACCCGGTGGTCTGCCGGGTCGATCTCCGTCGCCGCGACCCCGGTGCGGAGCTCGACCCCCTGCTCGCCGTACCAGTCGGCGGGGTGGAGGATGACGGCATCCGTCCCCTCCTTGCCCTCGAGATAGCCCTTGGAGAGCGGCGGGCGCTGATAGGGCGGATGCTGCTCCGCGGCGAGGACGGTGATGTCGCCGTCGAAGCCCTCTTTCCGCAGCCGTTCCACGGCCTTGCCGGCGGCGAGCCCGCCGCCGACGATCACGAAGTGCGTCATGTCTCCTCCTCGCGCGACGAGCGCACGGAGCATGCGCCCGACCGAGTACTCGACGATCCCGTCGCCTTTGATGGCGAGGCTAGATCCGCGCTTTTCTTTTGTCAATGCTTTTCGGTTTTAGAGCTATACTCACGCCATGGTGGCCGAGAACCGCATCGGTGCGATTGCAGCACTCGCCGATCCCCTGCGCCGGCGGCTCTACCGCCTCACCGTCCGGGCACCCCTCGGGCGCGACGAGGCGGCCGATGCGATGGGCATCCCCCGCAGCACCGCGGCGTTCCACCTCGATCGGCTCGCCGAGGCGGGGCTCGTCACGGTGTCGTACCGCCGGCTCACGGGGCGGAGCGGTCCGGGCGCCGGGCGTCCGTCGAAGCTCTACGCCGCAGCATCCGTCGACGTCGTGGGCAGCGTCCCGGAGCGGCACTACGAGATCGCGGGCGGTCTGCTCGCCTCCGCGATCGAGCGAGCGGATGCCGAGGCCCGGCCGATCCGCGAGGTCCTGGCCGACGAAGCCCATGAGACCGGCACCGAGATCGGGGCCGCACACGTCCCGCTCGAGACAGCCCTCGAGCGCTGCGGCTATGAGCCCGCAGACGACGGCGAGGGCGGCCTGCGGCTCGAGAACTGCCCGTTCCACGCGCTCGCGAGGGACCATACCGATCTCGTGTGCGGCGCGAACGTCGCGTTCGTACGGGGTCTCGCCGAGGGCGCGGGCGACGCGCGCGAAGCCGTGCTCGAACCCCGCGAGGGCCGCTGCTGCGTGGCCGTGCGAGCGGTCGCACACCATGCGGAGCAGGGCTGAGACGGCGGGCCGAAGGGCGCCCCTCCGCCCGATATGCCGACGCGGCGCGGCATCCGTCACCATAATGGGCCTATGACCGCACCGCGCATCCTCGTTGTGGACGACGAACCGAACATCCGCGACCTGCTCATCACGAGCCTCCGCTTCGCGGGATACCAGGTCCGGGCGGTGTCCAACGGCGCCCAGACGATCTCGGCCGTGCTCGAGGAGGAGCCGGACCTCATCATCCTCGACGTCATGCTGCCCGACATGAACGGGTTCAGCGTCACCAAGCGCCTCCGCGGCGCGGGCTACACCGCGCCGATCCTCTTCCTCACCGCGAAGGACGAGACCGAGGACAAGATCACGGGGCTGAACGCCGGCGGCGACGACTACGTCACGAAGCCGTTCTCGCTCGACGAGATCGTGGCGCGCATCCAGGCGATCCTGCGTCGCACGATGCAGGCCGACGAGGAGTCGGTCATCCGCGCGGGTGAGCTCACTATGGACCAGGACACGCACGACGTCGTCGTCGGCGACGTCTCGATCGACCTGAGCCCCACCGAGTTCAAGCTGCTGCGCTATCTCATGCTCAACCCCAACCGCGTGCTGTCGAAGGCGCAGATCCTCGACCACGTCTGGGAGTACGACTTCAACGGCGACGCCGGCATCGTCGAGAGCTACATCTCGTACCTCCGCCGCAAGATCGATCCGCACTCGTCCGAGCCGCTGATCCAGACCAAGCGCGGCTTCGGCTACATGCTGAAGGCCGGAAAGACCGCCTGACCCAGCGAAGCCCGGAAGGGGGCGGCGGCCCTGACGAACAAGTCCGACGCGGTCACCCGTTGGTGGCGCGGCATCAGCCTGCGCGCCAAGGTCACGGGTGTCACCGTCGCGCTCCTGGTCATCGGCCTGGTCGCGGCGGGCATCGGCACGCTCGCGTTCCTGCGCAACTCGCTCATCGTGAGCCTCGACGAGCAGCTGCGGCAGCTGACGTCGACGGATGTCGCGGTCAACGCGCTCATCGAGACGACGATCGTCGACGGCATCCCGAAGTTCTCGGTCAAGCCGGACGCCCAGACCGAGTACTTCGTCGCGATCTACGACGGCGACCCGAAGAGCGGGCAGCTGGTCATCACGGCGGGCGGTGACGACGGCGCCCCCGAGCCCGACTTCCCCGACACCATGACGATCGAGCAGGCGAGGATCCGCGGGCTCGATCCGTTCTCCCTGCCCAGCACGGACGGCGGCACGTCGTTCCACGCCAGCATGGATGTGTACCAGCCGGCCGGATCGAGCGCCCTGTACACGCAGATGGTCGCGCTGCCGATGGCGCCCATCAACCGCGTCGTCACGACCTACATCGGCATCTACGGCGTGCTCGCGCTCATCACGATCGTCGCGGGGGCGCTGCTCACCCGCTGGCTCGTGACCCTCACCTTCCGGAGCCTGGGCCAGGTGGAGTCCACCGCGATGTCGATCGCCACGGGCGACTTCAGCCAGCGCATGACCGACATCGAGCCCACCACGACCGAGGTCGGACGCCTCAAGACCGCCATCAACGCGATGCTCGACCGGGTGGATGCCGCCATCGCCCAGCGCGATGCGACGGTGCGGCAGATGCGCCGGTTCATCGGCGACGCGAGCCATGAGCTGCGGACGCCCCTCGTCACGGTGCGCGGCTACGCCGAGCTCTATCGCATGGGCGCGATCGAGGGCGACGACGACGTGGCCCAGGCCATGGACCGCATCGAGAGCGAAGCGAAGCGGATGGGGCTCCTCGTCGAGGACCTGCTCGCGCTCGCCCGACTCGATGAGCGCCGGGACGTCGTGATCGGACCCGTCGACCTGCGGCCCGTCGCGCGCGATGCCGCGATGGACATCCGTGCGGCATCCCCCCGCCGTCCCGTCACCGTCATCGACACGACGCTCCTCGAGGAGGAGGAGCCGGAGGTCGAGCCCGAGCTGTTCGAAGAGGCGCCGCAGCCGCCGCCGAAGGGTCGGCGCGGCGCGACCAACCCCTCGGCGATCGCGCGGGCGAGCGGTGCGACGCTGTCGCTCCTGCGCCGCCGGCCGAAGCCCGTGCCTGCTTCCGAGGCGCCGGTGTCGGGCGAAGTGCCGCCCGTCGCGCCCGTCGAGCTCGGGGAGCTCGCCGAGGCGCCGATCGATCCCATCGTGCTCGGCGACGAGAACCGCATCCGCCAGGTGGTCGCCAACCTGCTGGGCAACGCGCGGCGCTTCACGAGCGAGGACTCTCCCATCGAGCTGCGCGTAGGCGTCGACCCGATGATCGGCTGCGGCTGGATCGAGGTCATCGACCACGGCGAGGGCGTCCCCGATCAGATCAAGGACAAGATCTTCCAGCGCTTCTGGCGGGCCGACACCTCGCGTGCCCGCGAGACGGGCGGCACGGGCCTCGGGCTGTCGATCGTGGCGTCGATCGTCGAAGCGCTCCACGGCTCGGTAGACGTCGTCGACACCCCGGGCGGCGGGGCGACCTTCCGCGTCGCCCTCCCCCTCGCCCGCGAGCGCGCCGCCGAAGAGCACCTGACCCTCCTCACGCAGCCCATCGCGCGGCCGCGCGACGAGCGCTGACCCGCTCCTCCCCAAGCGCCTGCCGGGCTCGCCCGCGTCCGCTTTCGGTGGACGGCGACGGATGCCTCGCCCCCCGCTCGTACGGTGGCTGCACGTCATCCCCTACCTGAGGAGCCACCATGGCCGTCTTCTCCGTCGACAGCGACGCCGTCCTCTCCGCCACGGGCTCGATCCGCGGCACGATCGACCGCCTGCAGGGCGAGACCCACTCGATGCTCAGTCAGCTGACGCATCTGCAGTCCGCATGGTCGGGCGCGGCGGCCGTCGCCTTCCAGAACGCCGTCGACCAGTGGCGCGCGACGCAGCGCCAGGTGGAGGACAGCCTCGGCGCGATCAACCAGGCGCTCGCGGTCGCCGGCCGCCAGTACGCCGACGCCGAGCAGGCATCGCTCTCGCTCTTCCGCTGAGCCGCGGCATCCCGGAACGAAGAAGGCCCCCTCCGGATGGAGGGGGCCTTCTTGCGGTTCAGCTAGCGCTGGGCGGGACTCAGAAGTCCATGCCACCCGTCGGGTCGCCGGCCGGAGCCGAGACCTTCTCGGGCTTGTCGGCGACGACGGCCTCGGTCGTGAGGAAGAGGCCGGCGATCGACGCGGCGTTCTGCAGCGCCGAGCGGGTCACCTTGGCGGGGTCGATGATGCCCTGGGCGAACAGGTCGCCGTACTCGCCGGTCGCGGCGTTGAGGCCGTGACCCGCGGGGAGCTCCGAGACCTTGTTCGCGACGACACCCGGCTCGAGGCCCGCGTTGAGGGCGATCTGCTTGAGCGGCGCCTCGATGGCCACCTTGACGATGTTCGCACCGGTCGCCTCGTCACCCGAGAGCTGCAGGCCCTCGAACGCGACCTTGCCGGCCTGGATGAGCGCGACGCCACCACCGGGGACGATGCCCTCCTCGACGGCCGCCTTCGCGTTGCGAACGGCGTCCTCGATGCGGTGCTTGCGCTCCTTCAGCTCGACCTCGGTGGCCGCACCCGCCTTGATGACGGCGACGCCGCCGGCGAGCTTGGCGAGGCGCTCCTGGAGCTTCTCGCGGTCGTAGTCGCTGTCGGTGTTCTCGATCTCGCGGCGGATCTGGGTCACGCGACCCTCGATCTGCGCAGCGTCACCGGCACCCTCGACGATGGTCGTCTCGTCCTTGGTGATGATGACCTTGCGCGCACGGCCGAGCAGGTCGAGGGTGGCGTTCTCGAGCTTGAGACCGACCTCCTCGGTGATGACCTGGCCACCCGTGAGGATCGCGATGTCCTGCAGCTGCGCCTTGCGGCGGTCGCCGAAGCCGGGGGCCTTGACGGCGGCCGACTTGAAGATGCCGCGGATCTTGTTGAGCACGAGAGTCGCGAGCGCCTCGCCCTCGACGTCCTCGGCGATGATGACGAGCTCCTTGCCGTCCTGGATCACCTTGTCGACGACGGGCAGAAGGTCCTTGATGTTCGAGATCTTCTGGTTCGCGATCAGGATGTAGGGGTCTTCGAAGACCGCCTCCTGGCGCTCGGGGTCGGTGACGAAGTAGGGGTTGATGAAGCCCTTGTCGAAGCGCATGCCCTCGGTGAGCTCGAGCTCCGTGCCGAAGGTCTGCGACTCCTCGACGGTGACGACGCCCTCCTTGCCGACCTTGTCGATCGCCTCGGCGATCAGGTCGCCGATGGTCGGGTCAGCAGCCGAGATCGAAGCGGTCGCAGCGATCTGCTCCTTGGACTCGACCTCCTTGGCCGAGGCGAGGAGCTCGTCGGTGATGGCCTTGACGGCCTTCTCGATGCCCTTCTTGAGCGAGATGGGGTCAGCGCCCGCGGCGACGTTGCGAAGGCCCTCGCGGACCAGCGCCTGGGCGAGGACGGTGGCCGTCGTCGTGCCGTCGCCGGCGACGTCGTCGGTCTTCTTGGCGACCTCCTTGACGAGCTCCGCACCGATCTTCTCGTACGGGTCGTCCAGCTCGATCTCCTTGGCGATCGAGACGCCGTCGTTCGTGATCGTGGGGGCGCCCCACTTCTTCTCGAGCACGACGTTGCGACCGCGCGGGCCCAGGGTCACCTTGACGGCGTCGGCCAGCGTGTTGAGGCCGCGCTCGAGACCGCGACGGGCCTCCTCATCGAAAGCGATGATCTTTGCCATGTGTGTGTCGTCCCTCCCGGACGTTGGGTGTGGTCTTTAGCACTCGCAGATATGGAGTGCTAAATCATTCTGGCACTCGCCCCTATCGAGTGCAAGCCGCACCGCGGCTCTCCGACACATGACGACACCCCGGGGCTCGAAAGCCGCCGGGGTGCCGGAAGTCTGCCGCTGCGGGCGACGGATGCCGCGGCATCCGTCGTCTCAGGCCACGATGCGCACCGACTCGGCCTGGGGTCCCTTCTGACCCGCTCCGACGGTGAACTCGACCGTCTGGCCCTCTTCGAGGACCCGGAAGCCGGTCATGTCGATGTTCGAGTAGTGCACGAAGACGTCCTGGCCATCAGCCACCGTGATGAAGCCGAACCCCTTCTCGGCGTTGAACCATTTGACAGTCCCCTGGGTCATGCGAATCACTCCTGTTGCCGTGTGCTTTTCGCCATCGTATGGTCCGGTTTCCCGGCCGAATCGCGAGGTGGGCAACTGTTGACACGCGTGCCGCGAAGTGTTTACCCGTGCGAAACACGGGTTCCCGCGAACGTCAGGAGGTCGGCGACGGGCTCGGCGGGGTGCTCGAGCGATCCAGGCCGATGACGACGACGAGCTGCTTGGTCTGACTCTCGTCGACGTCGGCCGTCTCGGGGTCGTCCTGCGGCTGGTACACGTCGCTCTGCGCCACCTGAGCGCCGCCGAGCACCGTCTCGGCGAGGCCGCGGGCGGCCGCCTCGTCCTCGGGGTAGGCGTAGTACACGGTGGTCTGAGCGAAGTCGGTCGACCCGGCCTGGCCGGCGTTGACGCTGTCGGGGGCCCAGCCGGCGGCGACGATCTGGTCGCGCAGCTGCGTCGCGAGGCCGGTCTCGGGCGTCGCGTTGAGCACGATCACCGAATAGCTCGTGTCGACGACGGGTGCGACCGTCGCGACAGGCGTCGGCGTCGGCTCGGGCGTCGGGAACAGCACGATGCGGCCCGAGGCGATGAGGGTGCCGAAGATCCCTACGGCGACGAGGACGATGGTGGCGAGGACGGCCCAGAGGAAGACGACCCACCCGCGCATGCGGGGGTTCTCGGCGCGGTGCGCCCCGACTCGGCCGCCGTCCGCCGGGAGTTCGTCGAAGCGATCCCGGGGATAGGTCGATTTCGGCACCCCAGAATGCTATCGGGAGGGGGCCCGTGAACCCGATTCGGCGGCGCGCCGCAGCCGCTCGTCAGCGCGGTTCGGCAGCGGCACGCGCGACGCGCGCGTGGCGCGAGGCATCCCGCAGGCGACGAAGTCGCTTGACGAGCATCGGGTCGTGCTCCTGCGCCTCGGCCGTGTCGATCAAGCGGCCGAGCAGCTGGTAGTACCGGGCGGGCGAGAGTCCGAGATCGGATCGGATCGCCTCCTCCTTCGCACCGGCGTGCCGCCGCCACTCTGCCTCGAAGTCGAGGATGGCGCGATCGCGGTCGGTGAGGGGCACCCGATCACGGTAGCCGCGGGCTCCGGGTTCTCACGCGCGCCACTCCACGAACGCGCCGAGCGGATCGACGGCGGCGAGCGGCCGGGCGTCGCGGCCGAGCACGAAGCCTCCCCACGTCGCTGCATCGACAGGTGGATGCCACGCCTCGTGCAGCCCCGGAGGATCGATCGAGATCCACACGGCGGGCAGCGCTGCGAGCGTCTCGATGAGCCGCTCACGTCCTGCGCGGGGGATGTGCGGAAGCACGCCGGGGGTCGTCACGACGAGCGTCGCGCCGGCGGGCGCCTCGGCCGCGAGCGCCCTCAGGACGGCCGGGTCGGAGGCATCGCCCGCCACGATGCGCGGCGGATCGGCGGCCACGATGTCGAGGGCCGCATCGATCCGCTCGGCGCGGCCCTCCTCCCCCGGCCAGACGAGGGTGGTGAGGAATCGCCGGTCCGACGGATCGCCGGCGTCGAGCGGATCCAGGTCGAGCCCCGCGCGCCACACGACCTCGGGCATCCCCAGCGGCGCCGCACCTCGCAGGTCGCACTCGAGGATCACGGCGGACTCGCCGTCCGCCGGATCGAGCGACACCGTCCGGTCGCCGCGGTAGCGATAGGAGTAGCGGTCGGGGTAGAGGCACAGCCCCGCGCTCGCGCCGATCTCGAGGAGGGCGATGGGTCCCTCGATCGTGCTGAGTGCGGGCAGCAGCGCTGCGCATCGCAGCGGCTCGTTCGTCTGCAGCCCTCGGCGGCCGCTCTCGACGACGACCGCGTCGATGTTCGCGCCGAGCCACTGCGACCAGGCGGCGAACCCGCCGAGGGGCGCGCCGAGCAGTCGCGTGACGGCGAAGACGAGCGGCGGCTGCCGCCGGCTCGCCGGGATGCGCGCGAGGAGCGAAGCCGTGCCCGCGTCCGAGGCGACGCCCGCCGCCCACGCCTCGTAGACGTCGGAGCGGCCAGGGGCCTCATCGGTCGCGAATCGCGCGAAGCGTTCCCGCACGGCGGCCGCCTCCGCGCTGAGCGCCGCCTCACCGGCGGCCGCGGCATCCCGAGCTGTCGTCACGGGTCCATTGTGGGCGAACCGGCAGGAAACCCCGGAACACGCGGGCCCGGCCTCGGGTTGAATGGAGGGGCAAAGGAGACGCGATGACTTACGCAGTGAACAAGAGCGACGCCGAGTGGCGCGAAGAGCTCGACCCCCAGCAGTACGCCGTGCTGCGCGAGGCGGCCACCGAGCGCCCCTGGACGGGCGAGCTCCTCGACGAGAGCCGGGCCGGCCTCTACACGTGTGCCGCCTGCGGGGCGGAGCTGTTCAAGAGCGGCACGAAGTTCGACTCGCACTGCGGGTGGCCGAGCTTCTACGAGTCCATCCGGCCCGAGGCCGTCGAGCTCATCGAGGACCGCACCTACGGCATGGTGCGCACCGAGGTGCGGTGCGCCAACTGCGGCTCGCATCTCGGCCACGTCTTCCCCGACGGGTTCGGCACGCCGACCGGCGACCGCTACTGCATGAACTCGATCTCGCTGAACTTCACCCCCGAAGCGTGAGCAGCGCCCTCGAGGCGGCGCGCGCCCGCCGCTCCTGGTCGAAGGTGACGGATGCCGCTCCATCCCACGAGGAGCTGCTCGAGCTCGTGGCGGCCGCGGGACGGGTCGCCGACCACTCGTCGCTCGCGCCTTGGCGGCTCATCGAGCTGCGCGGCACGGACCGCGAGAAGCTCGGCAGAGCGATCGCGAAGGCGGAGGGAGACAAGCACCCGTCGTCGAAGCCGCTGCGCGCGCCCCTTCTCATCGCCGTCGTCGCCAGTTACCGCAAGAGCGGCAAGGTGCCGAGGTGGGAGCAGGAGGCGGTCGCCTCCGGCGTCGCCCATATGCTCAGCCTCTTGCTGGACGAGGCCGGATGGGGCGTGTTGTGGCGCACCGGCCACTACACGCGCAGCAAGCCGGTCGCGAAGGCGCACGGGCTGAAGAAGAACGAGGAGCTCCTCGGCTGGCTCTATGTCGGGGGCAAGCCCCCTGAGAAGCGCGAGGGTCGCCGCCGTCCGGTCGATGCTGCGCGGTTCCTCACGCCCATGCCGGGCGAGAAGCGCTAGTCGGGCGGTCGCCGCCGCAGCACGACGCGCCACGGCACGACGGCGACGACCACGCCCACCAGAGCGACGAAGACCGCGGCGACCGCCGCCCCGAGCGACGGTCCCGACAGCGGTGGCCAGAGCGCGTCGAGGACGACGGAGGTCGCGAGCAGCCCGACGACCGACCCCAGGCCGAGCAGCAGCACACCGGTGTGCCGGACGAGAGCGGCCGACAGGAAGATGTAGACGACGCCGATCGACCCGCCGACGTAGAGCCAGGGGTCGGTGGGGAAGCTCTTCGGAGCCCCGGCGACCGCGATGTGGATGACGTCGGCGATGACGAGGGCGATGGTGCCGCCGATGAAGTTGACGAGCGTCGCGATGAGGGGGCTCCCGACCGCCTGCCGCAGCCGCCCGTTCGTCGCCTGCTGCCAGGCGATGCCCGCGCCCGCGAGGAACGGCAGCAGCAGCATCCACCACGGCACACCCGTCAGACCCTCGCCCGCGAGGCACAGGACGACGGCCACGATCACGAGCAGTCCCCCGGCAAGGCGCCCCAGTGTCACGGCGACCACTCCCGCGGGACCGTAGCCGACGCGGTCGAGCACGAGCCCGTTCACGGTCTGCCCCGCCACCACGCCGACGGTGAAGAGCGCGACGCCGATTGTCGCGACCGTCAGCCCCTGCGTCGCGACCGTCAGGGCGCCTGCGAGGCCGCCGATCAGCATCCAGAACGGTATGTCGCGACCGAGGCCGCGCACGAGCCTGCGGAAGCCGGCCCGCCCGTCCGGGAGGATCGCGCAGAGGACGACGAGGATGACGAGTCCCGACCCGAACGAGATGACCGCCGCCGTGAAGCCGTCGCCGAGCGCGAGGCCGAGCGAGCCGTTGATCCGCGCTTGGACGGCCGTCATGACGCCCACGAGGACGGCTCCGCCGAGCGCGAGCCAGGCGGGCATACGGGCGGGGGTCACGCCTCAATCTTGCCCGTGCCGGGAGCGTCGGATGTGCGACGTACCCTGGAGTGTGGCCGAATCCCGCAGACAGAAGCTGCTCTCCTGGCTCCCCGCGGCGATCCTGCTCCTCATCATCGGCGGCGTCGTCTTCACGACCGTCGCCGTGCAGAATTCGTGGTGGGCCGAGGACCAGCCCGTCGCGTCCAGCGACCAGAAGGCGGCAGACGGCAGCAGCAAGCTTTCCGACGCCGGCCTCGACTACGTGAACGTCGAGGGCGTGCTGCGCGTCCGCATCGGCGAGAGGGCGCTCCCCGCCACGGAGATCGGGCTCGGCGCCGACGAAGAGAAGTCGGGCGAGTTCCGCCGTCCCGTCCGTGCCGTCGTGGCCGCCGGCGACGAGGTGTACGTCGTCGAAGAGGTCGAGACGATGCACGCCGTGAGCGAGGGCAACGAGCTGACGACGCTCACGCTGGGCGTCGGTCAGGCGCTGCCGTGGTCGAGCGCCGTCGGCACGGTGCAGGGTCTCGCCTCGGAGTTCGGGTGGGACCAGGATGAGATCGCCTCGTGGGAGGAGCAGATCTCGGACTTCACACGCGACCACACCGAAGGCACCTTCACGGCCGAGGTGACGTCGACGGATGCCGCGACCATCACCGGCACGCTCGTGTTCGACCGCGCGACCGGGTACACCACGCTCTCGATCACGTTCGCTCCGCCCGCCTGAGCGGAGTGCGGGAGCCGACCACGGTCGTTCTGGAGCCGACCACGGGACTCGAACCATGTGGAGCCGACCACGGGACTCGAACCCGTAACCGCCCGATGAGAAGTCGGGGTCGACGCCCCATTCGCCTGGCGCCGACGCAGGGACTCGAACCATGTGGAGCCGACCACGGGACTCGAACCCGTAACCGCCCGATGAGAAGTCGGGGTCGACGCCCATTCGCCTGGAGCCGACCACGGGACTCGAACCCGTAACCGCCCGATGAGAAGTCGGGGTCGACGCCCATTCGCCTGGAGCCGACCACGGGACTCGAACCCGTAACCGCCCGATTACAAGTCGGGTGCGCTACCAATTGCGCCAGGTCGGCAGAGCGACCAGTCTAACGGGGCCGGCCGGACCGCCCGAGTCGTCAGGGCGTGGGAGTCGGCGTCGGCGTGGGGGCCGGCGTCTTGGTCGAGTCGTCGCTCGCGATCGTCAGGACGAACTGCGAGAACTCGGCGGGGTCGTCGAGGGCTCCGACGTACTGCGTGCCGTTGACGAGCACCATGGGCGCTCCCGTGAGCGCTACGCCGTCGGTGCCGGGGATGCCCTGCAGCGCCCGGTCGGTCGCGGACTTCGCCCACGCGGCGAAGTCCTCCTGCTCGATGCAGTCCCGCACGACCTTCGGCGACGAGGCGCCCGAAGCGATCGCGGCGGCGGCGAGATCGGCATCCGAGATGCCGTCCGAGTCGACCTCGGGCTGCTGCTGCAGGAGGGAGTGCGTGAAGGCGAAGAACGCGTCGGGCGAGTGGGTCGCGACGCAGGCGGCGGCGCTCGCTGCGCGGAGCGAGTACTTGGTGCCGTTCGACTTCGAAGTCAGCATCGCGACCGGGTAGTAGGTGAGCGTCGCGGCGCCCTGCTCCACCCACGTGGCGAGCTGGGCGGCGTTCGCGAGCTGGAACTCCCGTGAGCCCGGCGAAAGGTAATCGACGTAGATGCGGATGTCGACGGCCGGGGCGGTGGTTGCCGAGGCATCGGGAGTCGGTGTCGTCTCAGGGGTGGGAGCGGGCGTCGCGGTCGATCCGCCGGCACCCGAGCCCGGGACGCCCATCTCGGCCTGGCCGTCGTCGAGAGTCGTGCCCGTGACGGAGGTGACGACGATCCCGTCGTCGGTGACGTTCGCGGGGTCGAGCAGCGGCTTGGACGCGGCTGAACCGACGGTCCAGGTGACGACGACGGCTGCGACGGCCACCACGGCGACGACGGCCACGGCGATCACGCTGGCGCGGATGAGCCGCGCGCGGGACTGCTTCGCCTGAACCTGAAGCGCCTTCTCGCGCACCGCCTCGCGGCGATCGCTCGGGACAGGCACGTTCTGTGATTCGTCGCTCGACATGAAACCTTCTGAAGACGGGGGGCCGTGGGCCGGGTCGCGGATCGGGAGGCGACCGCTCACGATGCTAGCCAGGCAGGCTGGGAAAAGCCCAGACGGAGCGTCGGAGCGCGGGGTGAGGCATCCGTCCCCCGGGATCCCGTGAGCAGGTGGGCCGCCTCGTCATGTCATACTGATGGGTACGCCCGACGGTGGGCGTGCGGGAAGAGCCCCCGCAGCATTCCATTCACTACGGATCGTCCGGCACGTACCTGCCGGTGAAGGAGAACAAAATGGCGTCCGTCACGTTCGACAACGCAACCCGCTTGTACCCCGGGGGCACGCGCCCGGCTGTGGACAAGCTCAACCTCGAAGTGGGCGACGGCGAGTTCCTCGTCCTGGTCGGCCCCTCCGGCTGTGGCAAGTCCACGTCGCTGCGCATGCTGGCCGGCCTCGAAGAGGTCAACTCGGGCCGCATCCTGATCGGCGACCGCGACGTCACCGACGTCCCGCCGAAGGACCGCGACATCGCGATGGTCTTCCAGAACTACGCGCTGTACCCGCACATGACGGTGGCCGAGAACATGGGCTTCGCGCTCAAGATCGCCGGCGTCGGCAAGGAGGAGCGCGCCGCGCGCGTTCTCGAGGCCGCCAAGCTCCTCGACCTCGAGCAGTACCTGACCCGCAAGCCGAAGGCCCTCTCGGGTGGTCAGCGTCAGCGTGTCGCGATGGGCCGCGCCATCGTCCGCCAGCCCCAGGTGTTCCTCATGGACGAGCCGCTGTCGAACCTCGACGCCAAGCTCCGCGTCCAGACCCGTACGCAGATCGCGTCGCTGCAGCGTCGCCTCGGCGTCACGACCGTCTACGTGACCCACGACCAGACCGAGGCGCTCACGATGGGCGACCGCATCGCGGTCCTCAAGGACGGCATCCTCCAGCAGGTCGGCTCGCCGCGCGACCTCTACGAGAAGCCGAACAACGTGTTCGTCGCCGGCTTCATCGGCTCGCCCGCGATGAACCTGTTCCCGTCCGACCTCGCCGAGGGCGGTGTGCGCTTCGGCTCCGAGGTCGTGCCGCTCGACCGCGACACCGTCGGCCGCGCGAACGGCAGCCAGGTCACCATCGGCGTCCGCCCCGAAGACATCGTGGTCGGTCCCGCCGACGGCAAGGGCCTCCCGGTCCAGGTCGACCTCGTCGAGGAGCTCGGCGCCGACGGGTACCTCTACGGTCACACCGAGATCGCCGGACGCCGCACCGACATCGTCGCCCGCGTCGACGGCCGCCGCCACCCGATGGCCGGCGACACCGTCACGCTCGCCGCGACCGCCGGTCACGTGCACGCCTTCGACGTCGAGTCCGGCGAGCGCCTGAACGACAAGCCGGTCGTCTCCGCGTAACACCCTTCGGACACAGCGCGGGCGGCTCTTCGTGAACCGCCCGCGCTGTTCCATTTCTGGAGAGCAATGCCCGCTGCCCTGAGCATCACCGCCAGCTCCGTCGACCCCGGGCTCCTGAACCTGCCGTGGTCGACGACGCTCGCCGAATGGCCGAGCAACCACATCGTCTTCCTTCCCAAGGGCATCTCGCGCCACCTCGTGCGCTTCGCCAACCTCTCTGGTCGCGTCGTCGCGATCAAGGAGACGACGGAGGAGATGGCCCGCCGCGAGTACGACATGCTCGGCAACCTGCACCGGCTCGACGCCCCGTGCGTCGAGCGCGTGGCCGTGATCGCCGGGAGGACGGATGCCGCCGGCGAGCCCCTTCCGGCCGCTCTCGTAACCGCGCATTTGAAGTTCTCGCTCCCCTACCGCGCACTGTTCACGCAGGTGCTGCGTCCCGACACCGCCAATCGCCTGGTCGACGCCCTGGCCGTGCTGCTCGTGCGGCTGCACAACGTCGGCTTCTTCTGGGGCGACGTCTCCCTCTCGAACACCCTCTTCCGCCGTGACGCGGGGGCCTTCGCCGCCTACCTCGTGGATGCCGAGACCGGCGAGCTGCACGAGTCCGGGCTGACGCCGGGTCAGCGCGCGCACGACCTCGACGTCGCGCGCACGAACATCGCGGGCGAGATCATGGACCTCGAGGCGGGCGGGCGCCTGGAGGGCGGGGTCGACGCCCTCGCGATCGCCGACGGCATCATGTCGTCGTACCACTCCCTGTGGGGCGCACTGACCGATAAGGAGTCGTTCGCCGCGAACGAGTCCTGGCGGATCACGGAGCGCGTGCAGCGCCTGAACGAACTCGGCTTCGACATCGGCGAGATGTCGATCCAGGCGACGACCGACGGGACGCGGGTCTCGATCCAGCCCAAGGTCGTGGATGCGGGGCACCACCAGCGCCGCCTGCTGCGGCTGACGGGACTGGATGTCGAGGAGAACCAGGCCCGAAGGCTTCTCAACGACCTGGACGAGTTCCGGGCCCGCGTCTCACGCCTCGGCGACGACGAGGAGATGGTCGCGCACGAGTGGCTCACCCGCGTCTTCGAGCCCGTCGTCAAGGCGATCCCGTTCGATCTGCGCGCGAAGCTCGAACCGGCCGAGGTGTTCCACCAGGTGCTCGAGCACCGGTGGTACATGTCGCAGGCGCGCGGCAAGGCCGTCCCGCTCGCCGAGGTCCTGACGAGCTACATCGACGGGGTGCTCCGGCACCGCCGGGACGAGGCGACCGTCATGGGGCCGCCCACAGAGACGATGTCGCTTCCCGTCCTCACGAGCGGCGCGATCGACATCGTCGACGAGGACGACGACATCGACTGGCGCGATCTCGTCTGAGGCCGTCGTCCGGCACGAGGCATCCGCGCTCTCACGCCGAAGCGGCCCGTCCTCGAGAGGACGGGCCGCTTCGACTGCCGGGAATCAGTACCCGACGGTGAACCGCTCGCGGGAGTGCTTCGGCGTCTCGATCTCGTCGACCACAGCGACCCCGAGGTCAGCGCCGGAGATGAAGGACTCGCCCGCCTCGTCGGTGACGAGCACGTCGCCGCCGTCGCGATAGCTGCCGGTGCGCTCGCCGGGGTTCCACGCGCCGAACCCGCCGGCGGGGTGGATGTAGAACCAGTCGTGACCGTGAGCCTGGGTGCGCAGGTCGTCGAGAACCCCGATCGCCTCGAGGGCCTCGGGCTTGTACTCGTCGGTGAAGGACGGCTGGTCGACGAGGCGCTCGCCGCCCGGCGCGACGAGGCTGCCGCCGGCGCCGCCGATGACGCCGACGCGCACCGACGCGGGCAGCTCGGCGACGAGCTGCGCGACGTTCGACCGGACGTTGCCCTCCATGTCGCCGCGCGCGGGAACCGCCAGGACGACGACGTCGACCCCCTCGAGCTCGGCCACGAGGCTCGGCACGTCGAGGAGCGTGCCCTCGATGTAGGTGGCGCCTTCGACGCGCTCGGCGGGGACGGTCCGCGCCACGGACACCACCGTGTGACCGCGACTCACCGCCTCTGCGACGATGTGCGAGCCGGCGTAGCCGGTGCCTCCGATGACGGCGATGCGAGCCATGGTCTTCCTTTCGTCGGTGTCTCGGGGTGCAAGCTCAGCCCGGGACGGTTCATTCCCTCGAATGGAATTGTTTCGGACGGTGACTCAGGCGCCGGCGGCGCGCAGCGTCGCGACCTGGTAGAGCGCGACGGATGCCGCGATGCCGGCGTTGAGCGACTCGGTCGACGCCGAGATCGGGATGGAGACGATCTGGTCGCACGTCTCGGTGACCAGGCGCGAGAGGCCCTTGCCCTCCGAGCCGACGACGATCACGACGGGCCGGTCGGCGAGCTCGAGCGCGGGAAGCGACACGTCGCCCCCGCCGTCGAGGCCGAGGACGAACACGCCCTGCTTCTTGAACTCCTTGAGCATCGACGTGAGGTTGGCCGCGATCGCCACCGGGATGCGCGCTGCGGCACCGGCGCTCGTCTTCCACGCGGCCGAGTTGACGCTCGCCGAGCGGCGCTGCGGCACGATGACGGCGTGCCCGCCGAAGGCGGCGGTCGACCGGATGATCGCGCCGAGGTTGCGCGGATCGGTCACGCCGTCGAGCGCGACGAAGAGCGGGGTCTGGCCGGCGTCGATGACCTGCTCGAGGAGATCCTGCGGATGCGCGTACTCGTACGGCGGCACCTTGAGCGCGACGCCCTGGTGCACGCCGTCGAAACCCGCCATGCGGTCCAGCTCAGGACGGGTGACCTCCATGACCGGGATGTCGCGGTGGGTGGCGATCGACAGCATCTCCTTGACGCGGTCGTCCATCTCCACGCGCTGCGCGATGTAGAACGCCGTCGCCGGGATCTTGGCGCGGAGGGCCTCCAGCACAGAGTTGCGGCCCGTGACCGTCTCCGTGTCGTCATCCTTCTTCGCCCGCGACTGACGGGTCTGGCCGGCCTGCCCACCGGGACGGCCCTTGCCGCCCGCGGCGGCGTAGCGCTCGGCCGCGGCCTTGCGCTTGCCGGCGGGGTGCCACGCGCGGTCCTCGGCCTTGGGCGTCGGTCCGCGCCCCTCAAGCGACCGCTTGTTCTTGCCGCCCGAGCCCTTCGTGGGGCCCTTGCCGCCCTTGCTCGCGCCGGGGCGCCCTGGCTTAGCCATCGATACTCCAATGCGTCCCTTGGGGACCGTCTTCGAGGGCGATGCCGGCCGCCGCGATCGCGTCGCGGATGCGGTCGGCTGCCGCCCAGTCCTTGGCAGCCCGCGCTTGTGCGCGCTGCTCGATCATCGTCTGCAGGAGGGCGTCCAGAGCGGATGCCTCGGGCCCCGCCTGTCCTGCCATCCACCTGGGGTCTTCGGGGTCGATGCCGAGGATCCCCGCCATCACCGCCACCTCACCGAACGCCCGGAGCACTCCGTCGCGGTCGCCGGCATCCAATGCGGTGTTGCCGTCCCGCACCGTCTCGTGCAGCACGGCGAGCGCCTGGGGCACGCCGAGATCGTCATCCATCGCCGCCGCGAATCGCTCGGGCACGGAGGTCTCGACGCGCTGGTCGTCGTCTGCCGCGAGAACGCGCGCCGCACGGTGAAGGAACGTGCGAATGCGGTCGATCGCCGCTTCGGCCTCATCGAAGGACGTTCCCGTGATGTCGAGGCTCGACCGGTAGTGCGCCGCTGCGAGCGCATAGCGCACGACGAGCGGGTCGCGCTCGCGCAGCACGTCCTCGGCGAGGACGAAGTTGAAGAGCGACTTCGACATCTTCTGCCCGCCGACGGTCACGAGGCCGTTGTGCACCCAGTACCGCGCGAACGGGTCGCCCGCGGCCGTCGACTGAGCGAGCTCGTTCTCGTGGTGCGGGAAGCGCAGGTCGAGCCCTCCCCCGTGGATGTCGAACTCCGGCCCCAGATACCGGCGCGACATCGCGGAGCACTCGATGTGCCAGCCGGGACGGCCCTTGCCCCACGGCGAGTCCCACTTGGCGGACGCCGGCTCATCGGCCTTGGCGCCCTTCCAGAGCGCGAAGTCCCGCGGGTCGCGCTTGCCGCGGGGGTCTGCGTCCTCGGCCGGCTCCATGGCATCGAGGGACTGGTTGGTCAGCGAGCCGTACGAGGCCCACGACCGCACGTCGAAGTAGACGTCGCCGGCCGCGCCCTCCGACGCGGCGGCGTACGCGTGCCCCGCGTCGATGAGACGCTGGATCAGCTCCTGCATCTGCGGGATGGACGCCGTCGCCCGGGGCTCGTAGGTGGGAGGCAGGATGCCGATCGCGGCATACGCCCGTGAGAACTCGAGCTCCATGCGGTAGGCCAGCGCCCACCACGGCTCGGCGTCCGTCGCGTTCACGAGCACCTTGTCGTCGATGTCGGTCACGTTGCGCACGAACGTGACGCGCCCGTAGCGATGACCGAGCCACCGACGGAGGATGTCGAAGCTGAGCGCACCGCGCAGGTGACCGATGTGCGGCCCGGACTGCACCGTCGGCCCGCAGACGTAGATCGTGACGTTCCCGGGGGCGAGGGGCACGAAGTCGCGCAGCTGCTGCGCCTTGGTGTCATAGAGCCGGACGGTCACCGCACAAGCTTACCGGCGCGGGTCTGTGCGAATCGGGTGTGACGACGAGGCCTGCCGGGGACGAGGCATCCCGTCCAGTGCGGTGAGAATAGAGCGTGCTCCACGTCCTCGCCGTCTTCGCCGCGGCCGTGCTGTTCGGCACGACGGGGACATCGCAGGCCATCGGCCCGGAGGGAACGACGCCCCTCGCCGTCGGCGCTGTGCGTCTCGCGATCGGCGGCACGGGCCTCGCCATCATCGCCTTCGCACTCGCCCGCCGTCACCGCGTGCGCGCCGAGCGCGCCGGTGAAGAGCGGCCACGGAGCTTCCGCACCCTTCCCAGCACGGCGAGCCGGATGCGCCCGCTCGCGCTCATGGTGCTCACCGGGGTGTGCCTGGCGATCTACCAGCCGCTCTTCTTCCTCGGGACGGAGCGCAACGGCGTCGCGGTCGGGACAGTGATCGCCCTCGGCTCCGCCCCGATCATGGCGGGCGTCCTGGAGTGGCTCCTCACCCGACGCTCCCCGAGCGGCGCGTGGATGGTCGCGACCGCCCTCGCGACGGTCGGTGTCGTGCTGCTGGGCTTCGGCGGCGCGGCGTCGGGCACCGGTGCGGGCGGGACGGATCCCGTCGGGCTCCTCGGATCGCTCGGGGCCGCGGCATCCTTCGCGGTCATCGCGAACGCGCAGCGGCGCCTGCTCGACGGCGGTTGGAACCCGTTCACCGTCGTCGGGGCGATGGGCGCGAGTTCGGCCGTCATCTCGTTTCTCGTGCTGCCGTTCGTCGACCTCTCGTGGTTGGCGACACCGGCGGGGCTGGCGATGGGGCTCTGGCTCGGAATCGCGACGATCTCGATCGCCTACGTGCTGTTCACGTGGGGCCTGAACGGCCTCACCGCTGCGACGGCTGCGACGTTGACCCTCGGAGAGCCTCTGACGGCGAGCATCCTGGGGATCACCGTGCTCGACGAGCGGCTCAGCGCCCTCGCCATCACGGGGCTGGTCGTGCTCGCCGCGGGCCTCGCCCTGCTCGCGTGGGGCTCCCGGGCACGGCGGGACCCCCAGCCGTTCGCAGTGGAAGGATGACGCGGTCATGACCCCGAGCATCGAGATCCTCGTCGACGACCTCACGAGCGACGCGACGCGCGCGCTCATCGCCCGTCATCTCGACGGCATGCACGAGTACTCGCCGCCCGAGAGCGTGCACGCGCTCGACGTCGAGGCGCTGCGGCAGCCGGGGATCACATTCTGGTCGGCCTGGATCGGCGGTGAGCTCGCCGGTATCGGGGCGCTCAAAGCGCTCGATGCGGATCGCGGCGAGCTCAAGTCGATGCGCGTCGACGACCGCTTCCGCGGCGCGGGCGTCGGCCGCGCCATCCTGCGCCACATCGTCGCAGAGGCGCGCAAGCGCGGGATGACGAGCCTGTGGCTCGAGACCGGCACGACGCCCGACTTCGCCCCCGCACAACGCCTCTACGAGAGCGAGGGCTTCGTCACGTGCGAGCCGTTCGACGGGTACGCGCACGACCCGTTCTCGCGCTTCATGACGCGACGGCTGGAGTGAGCGCCGGCTGGGAGGATGCCGCGGTGTACAGCCGCTGCACGAGATAGTCGGCGTCGGCACCCATGCCCATGAGCGTCGACGAGGCGATCGAGTACTGGAACGCCAGACCGAGGAACGCGAGCCCCGGCACGCTGCGCGCGAGGCCGCGGTACTCGTCCGGCCACCCCGACTCGTCGAAGAGGCCGTCGATGCTGATCCAGGAGAAGTCGGGCACCGAACCCGTGCACCACACGATCGTGCGGCAGTCCACGACGGTGCCGTCCGCTGCGACGGGGCGGCCCGCGGCATCCGTCCCGGAGATCCTCGGGAGCCGGGCGATGCCGGCCGCGTCGAGGTCCTTCAGCTTGTTGCGCACGAGGTTCACTCCGTGGCCGCGGACCTGCTCGCGCACCGCGCGACCCTTCGCCGTGTCGACCGTCGTGCGCCGCAGCTTGCGGATGAACACCCTCGAGACGAGGTTGCCGACCGGCGTGTCGATGTCGGCCGGCACCTGCCCCGGGTGCCGGCCGGCGAGCGTGACGGTGTGGCCCGCCCGGGCCGCCTCGAGCGCGACGTCCGTCCCGGAGTTGCCCGCGCCGACGACCAGCACCGGTCCCTCCGCGAGATCGTCGGGTCCCGCGTATGCGACCGAGTGGAGTTGACGGATGCCGGGATCCACGCCCGCCGCGATGTCCGGCGTGACGGGCATCCGGTGCTCCCCCGCCGCGACCACGACATGGTCCGCGACGAACGCCTCGCCCGACGCGGTGTCGAGCCGGAATCGCGCGCCGCTGCGCGCGAGCGACGTGACGCGCGTCCCGAGCCGCACAGGGAGGTCGAAGAGCCGGGCATAGCGCTCCAGGTAGTCGCCGTACTGCGCTCCTGTCGGGAAGTCGAAGTACCCGATGTCGAGGCGGAGGCCGGGAAGCTCGGCCAGGCTGCGCGGTGTGAACAGCTTGAGCGAGCGGTAGCGCTCGCGCCAGGTGTCACCGATGCGCGGACGGTCGTCGAGGATGACGAAGTCGATCCCGCGGTCTCGAAGCCGCTTGCCCATTCCGAGTCCGGCGGCGCCTCCGCCGACGATGACGGTGTCGATTCGCGTGTCCATGGTGTGCTCCGATCACGATTTCGATCGTGACGTTAGGCGCACGGCGCGGCCGATTCATCGGCAGAAATGACCAATTCACGCTCGACACGCGAAACGGCTCAGGCGGCCTCGAGGAGTCCGTGCTCGAACGCGTACGCCGTCGCGGCGGACCGGCTCGCGAGACCGAGCTTGGCCAGGATGTTGCTCACGTGGCGGGCGACGGTGCGCTCGCTGAGGAACAGGCGCCCGGCGATGTCGCGATTGGACGAGCCGGTCGCGATCAGCCTGAGGACTTCGAGCTCGCGCCGGCTGAGGCCCGCAGCGGCCGCCGCCGCCGGTGCCGAAGCGGCGAGGCGTTCGAGCCGCGCGAGGTCGGCCAGTGCCCCGAGACCCGCGAGCGTCGTGCGGGCCGCGTCGAACTCGAGCTGCGCGGCATCCTCGTCACCGAGCGCGCGAGCCGTGCGCGCCAGGAGGATGCGGGTGAGGGCGCCGTCGTAGGGGTCCTCGAGATCGCGCCAGCCGGTCCACGCCCGGCGGAGGACGGGCTGCGCCCGTTCGGGGTGGCCCTGGGCGAGGAGCAGGGTCCCGCTCGTGCGATCGGCGAGCGCCGTGAGATACGTCGTGCCGATCGTCTCGGCGAGCTGCCGGAGCTCCTCGTCCGCGGCGGCGGCGACCTCGAGCTCGCCGCCTTCGGTCTCGAACTCCACCTGCGCAGCGAGGAGGTCGGCACGCCGACCCGGCGGCGGCGCGGCCGCGAGCGCCCTCGCCACCCCGGCCCGAGCGGTCGCGAGGCGTCCGGCGTCACGCCGCAGTCGACCGAGCCCGGGCTGCACCTCCCTGCCGAGTGCCGCCGCCTTGCGGAAGCCGTCGTCGGCCGCGTGTGTGCGGCCCGCGCGCCGGTGCAGCTCGGCAAGTTCGTACAGTGCGTTCTCGAGGGTCGCGGGCCGCCGCTCCCGCGACGCGACATCGGCGAGAACACGCTCCGCCTCGGTCCACTCCCCGCCGATCCCGAGCACCGTCGCTCGATGCACGGAGCACTCGCCGCGGAAGATCTGGAGGCCGCGCTGAGCATCGCACCAGTCGTTCAGGTCACGCGTCCAGGCGCTCGCCCGGCCGATGTCCCACCGTTCCAGGCACGAGGCGATCACCGCGCAGTATGCCGGGCCGGCCACGCGCTCGCCCACGCCGCCGTCGGCGATCGACAGCATGAGGGCATCCATCAGCTCGAAGCCGCGCTCGAACGAACCGGCCCTCACGAGCGCTCGGGCGAGGCCCATCGTCGCGAAGACCTCGATGTCGCTCGATCCCGCGTCCCGCGCGAGCGAGCGAGCCCGCTCGCCCACCTCCACTGCCTCGGCGACCCGGCCCGCGCTCCACGCGGCCTGCGCCTGGCACAGCGCCGCCGTCGCGGCAGCACCCACTTCGCCCTCCTCCGAGCGCCGCTGGCAGAGGTCCATGACCCGGGACATCCATGCGTGCGCCTTGACGGCCGCTCCGCTCTCCTCGAGCATGTAGCCCACCCAGAAGGCGCACCGGATGGCGGCATCCGTCTGCCCCGACTTGACGTAGATGTCGTAGGCGGCCGTCCAGGCGCGCTCGCACTCGTCCATGCGCCCGAGGAACCAAGCCGCCGTGCCGAGCTCCTCCAGGCCGTCGCCCGTCGACACGCCGGACTCGTGCAGTTCGCGCAGGCGAGCTGCCCAGTCGGTCGCGACAGGACTTCCGTCCGCCGCGGAGCGAACCCCGCCGGTCGGCATGCCGTCAGTATCGTGCCGCACAGCTCGCACGGCAAGGACGCGAGAGCGAGGCTAGGCGGGGATCAGAAGGGCGACGGCGAAGGCCGCGACGCCCTCGCCGGCACCCGTGAAGCCGAGTCCGTCGGTGGTCGTCGCCGAGACGGAGACGGATGCCCCGCCCAGCGCGGCCGAGAGCGCCCGCTCGGCCTCGGCGCGACGAGCCGCGAAGCGCGGCCGATTCGCCTGCACCTGCACCGAGACGTTGCCGATGCGCCACCCCGCCTCGCCGAGGATCCCCAGAGTCCGCGCGAGGAAGGCGTCGGCGTGCGCTGCGGCATACTCAGGACGATCCGTTCCGAAGTGCGTGCCGATGTCGCCGAGGCCGGCGGCCGCGAGGAGTGCATCGACGATAGCGTGCGCGACGGCATCACCGTCGGAGTGTCCCGAGAGCGCCGGCTCGCCCGGCCACTCGAGGCCCGCGAGCCAGAGGCTGCCCTCCCCGCCGAATCCGTGCACGTCCGTGCCGAGCCCGACGCGGGGCGCCGCCGGCGAGGGCGTGAGGCTCACCGGCACGTGGGCGAGCGGTGCGACGAGTCCCCGGGCGCGTTCGAGGTCCGCGGGGGTCGTGATCTTGAAGGCGAGCTCGTCTCCCGCTACGGCGGCGACGGGATGCCCCGCCTCCGCCACGAGTGCCGCGTCATCCGTGAACTCGTCCATCGCCGCACGGTACGCGGCATCCAGCACCTCCCGACGGAAGCCCTGGGGCGTCTGCGCGGCGGACAGCTCGGAGCGGTCGACGCCGGCCACGATCTCGGAGCCCGCGACGCGCTTGATCGTGTCGATGACCGGCAGCACCGGGATCGCTCCGTCCGCACCCCCGTCGATCGCCGCGATCACGCGCTCGAACACGGCGGGCGGGGTCAGCGCCCGCGCGGCATCGTGCACGAGGACGATGTCGACGTCGGGCCACACCGCGTGGAGCCCGGACTGCACGGAGGACTGACGGGTCGCACCGCCGGGCACGACCGAGATGAGGTCGCGTCGACCCCCCGCCGCCTCGAGCGCCTCCGTGAGCGCGTCTCCCTCGCGGCCCGCCGGCGCGACGACGATCACCTGCGCCTCGGGCGCGGCGAACACGCCGCGAAGGGCGTGGCGAAGGATCGAATGCTCATCGAGGCCGACGAAGGCCTTCGGCGATCCGCCGCCGAGACGGGTTCCCGATCCCGCGGCCACGACGATGACCGCAACCCGCGGCACAGCGATCAGCGGTTCCCGAGCCACGTCGAAGGACGGTTCCCGAGCACCATCGAGGAAGGGTTCCGGCGCGTTGTCGAGGGGCACGCCCCCACGCTACCGGGACAGCTCAGCGGGAGCGCGTCAGGACGCGAGCACCTCGTCGAGGACGACGCTCGCCTGCTCCTCGTCGGTCTTCTCGGCGAGCGCGAGCTCGGAGATGAGGATCTGACGGGCCTTGGCCAGCATGCGCTTCTCGCCCGCCGACAGGCCGCGGTCCTGATCGCGGCGCCAGAGATCGCGCACGACCTCGCTCACCTTGATGACATCGCCCGAAGCGAGCTTCTCGAGGTTGGCCTTGTAGCGGCGCGACCAGTTGGTCGGCTCCTCGGTGAACGGCGCGCGGAGCACCTCGAAGACGCGCTCGAGGCCCTCCTTGCCGATCACATCGCGAACGCCGACGAGATCGACGTTGTCGGCCGGGACCTCGATCGTGAGATCGCCCTGTGTGACTCGAAGCTTGAGGTAGACCTTCTCTTCGCCCTTGATGACGCGGGTCTTCACTTCTGCGATTGTCGCCGCCCCGTGGTGCGGGTAAACGACCGTTTCGCCAACCTCAAAAAGCATGCAGTTATGTCCTTTCGGCAACCTCCAGGATACCACAGGCGACATACGCTAAGGTTCGCCGCCCACCCCTCGTGGCGACACGGCGGACGGGACGGCGACCCTCTAGACTGCAAGGGTTGCCGTCATCCGCACCAGGAGGATCCGTGAAATCGCGCCTCATCGCGTCGCTCGCCCTCGGCGCCGTCGTCCTCTTCGGGACCACCGGCTGCGCCATGCTGTCGACGCAGGCCACGACGCTGCCCTACTCCCCCGCGGACGGCGTGAACGTGCCGGACTCGGGTCCTGTGCTGATCCGCAACGCGCTGTTCGTCGCCGACGAGAGCGGCGAGGACGCCAACTTCATCGCGGCGCTCATCAACAACACCGATGAGAACCAGACGCTCCACATCGAGATCGGCGAGGAGTCGCCGATCAAGAAGACCGTGCGCGTCCCCGCGAAGACGACCGTCAGCCTCGGCGTGACCGAAGACCCGATCCTCGTCGAAGGACTCGACGCGAAGCCCGGCGCGGACGTGCTGGTCTACTTCCAGTCCGGCGACACGGAGGGCACCCAGGTCGCCGTACCCGTCCTCGACGGAGCCCTCGACTACCTGTCGTCGTTCGTCCCCTGAGCCGGACCGCACACTTCCACGAGAACGGCCCCCGGCGCATCGCGCCGGGGGCCGTTCTCTGCGCTGGGCGGGGCGCTCAGCCCTCGAAGCGGTAGCCCAGGCCGCGGACGGTCACGAGCATCGACGGGTCGCCCGGGTTCTCCTCGATGCGCGAGCGGATGCGCTTGATGTGCACGTCGAGCGTCTTGGTGTCGCCGAAGTAGTCGGTGCCCCAGACGCGGTCGATGAGCTGACCGCGCGTGAGCACGCGACCCGCGTTGCGCATGAGCACCTCGAGGAGCTCGAATTCCTTGAGAGGCATGCTGATCTCGCTGCCCGCGACGGCGACCGTGTGGCGGTCGATGTCGAGCGTCACGCGCCCGCCGTTGAGGACGCGCTCGTCGAGGTCCGCATCGTTCGACGAGAGGCGGCGCAGGACGGCCCGCATACGGGCGAGCAGCTCACGCGCCGAATAGGGCTTGGTGACGTAGTCATCGGCGCCCAGCTCCAGACCCACGACGATGTCGACTTCGGAGTCCTTCGCGGTGAGCATGATGATCGGCACGCTCGAGGTGGCGCGGATCTGCCGGCACACCTCGGTGCCCGGCATCCCGGGAAGCATCAGGTCGAGGAGGACGATGTCGGCACCGCGCTCTCGGAATGCCGCGAGGGCCGCGGGCCCGTCCTCGGCGATCTCGACCTCATAGCCCTCGCGCCGGAGCAGGTAGGCGAGGGGGTCGGCGAGGTCTGGCTCGTCCTCGACGATCAAGACGCGGCTCATGGGGTGTCTCCGTTCACAGGGGCGGGGGCTGGGGGCGCCGGCCGCGACAGCGCGGCCTTCGCACGACTCTTCTTACGCTTCTTGCGCGTCGGCTCGGGGGCCGGCCCCTCGACGAGGGGTAGCCGGATGGTGAAGGTCGAGCCACGCCCCGGCCGCGACCACAGCGTCACCTCTCCGCCGTGGCGCTGCACGGCGTGCTTGACGATGGAGAGCCCGAGGCCCGTGCCGCCCGTGCGGCGGGAGCGGGCCTGGTCGGCGCGGTAGAAGCGCTCGAAGACGCGCTCCTGCTCGCCCTCGGGGATGCCGATGCCGCGGTCGGTCACGGCGATCTCGGCGATGCCGTCGATGGCCTTGACCCCGACCCCCACGCTCGAGCCGCGCGGCGAGTACGAGATCGCGTTGGCGACGAGGTTGCCGATCGCCTCGCTCAGGATCTGCGGGTCGCCTCGGACCCACAGGCCACGGGCGCCGCCCCGGACGACGGTGACTCCGGCCGAGTCGGCCTGGATCGCGTGCGCCTCGACCGCGGACGCGACGATCTCGTCGACGGCGACATCGCGCTCGTCGTTCAGCTCATCGGCG
The DNA here is from genome assembly GCF_011046485.1 of Microbacterium sp. 4R-513. NCBI lineage: Bacteria > Bacillati > Actinomycetota > Actinomycetes > Micrococcales > Microbacteriaceae > Microbacterium > Microbacterium sp. 4R-513. The sequence goes on along the minus strand of NZ_CP049256.1, from coordinate 2,571,585 downwards.
GCCTGGAGGCGGGACAGGTTCATGATGCGCGACGTGAGCGAGGCGAGCCGGGCCGCCTCGGCGGTCAGCCGCGCCGCGAAGATCCGCACCTGCTCGGGGTCGTCGGCGGCCGACTCGATGGCCTCCGAGAGGAGGCTCACAGCGCCCACAGGGGTCTTCAGCTCGTGGCTCGTGTTCGCCACGAAGTCGCGACGCATCTGCTCGACGCGCTCCTTCTCGGTGATGTCGCGCAGCACGAGGAAGGTCAGCCGCGGCGAGATGCGCGTCGCGCGCACGACGACGAGGCGCGGCTCGGCGGGCGGCGCACCGCGGCGCAGCCGCATCGTCTCGGTGGTCGCCGTCTCACCCGTCCGCGCGCTGCGCGCGAGGCCCTTCAGCTCGTCGCTCGGGAGCACGGTGCCGACGACGAGCCCGAAGGGGCTCGCGGGCGGCGAGCTGGCCAGGATGGTCGCCGACGTGTCGACCACGACGGCCGCGTCATCCATCCCGCTCAGCACCTCGGCGACGCCGTCGGGGATCTCGGAACTCGCCTCGGCCTGCACGCGATCGCGGGCGCGCAGCGACGTGAAGACGAGGGTCGACACGAGGCCCCCGAGTGCTGCCCCCAGGATCAGGGCGAGCAGGACGAGCTGCGTCGGTTCCATGCCTCCCAGGGTACGGGCCGGTGAATGCGCGATCCGGCCCGCGCCAGCTTCGCGCCGGGAGCGCCGACTAGTATTCATCCTCGTGGCACCGTTCGTTAACCTTCGCTGACGACAATCGCGGGGGTCGAGGCATGAGCTCGTGCCGCGAAGACGAAAGGTGTCGCGAATGCGCGAAGTGTTCCATCAGTCGCTCGAGGACGTCCAGGACCGGCTCGTCGAGATCGCCGAACTCGTGACGACGGCCATCGAGAAGGCGACTCGCGCTTTCGGGACGAGCGACGTGGCGCTCGCCGAGGAGGTCATCGAGGCCGACCTGATCATCGACGAGAAGGCACTCGCCCTCGACGAGCAGGCGATCGAGATCCTCGCCCGTCAGCAGCCCGTCGCCCGCGACCTGCGCATCGTCGTCAGCGCCCTGCGCATCAGCGCCTCGCTCGAGCGCATGGGCGACATCGCCGAGCACATCGCCCAGCTGACGCGCATGCGGTTCCCGGAGCGGGCGATCCCCAAGGGCCTGAAGGGCACCTTCACCCGCATGGGGCAGCTGGACGTCGAGGTCGCGCGCAAGCTCACCGAGCTGCTCAGGACTCAGGACCTCCCGCTCGCCGAGGAGATCCGCAACGACGACGACAAGGTCGACGAGCTGCACATCTCGGTCTTCGAGAAGGTCCTCTCGGACTCCTGGCAGGGCGAGACCGCCGCCACGGTCGATGCGACGCTCGCCAGCCGCTATCACGAGCGGTTCGCCGATCACGCCGTGTCGATCTCGAAGAAGGTGACCTACCTCGCCACCGGTGACTGGTCGGCCGAGCCCGACGACACGTTCATCACGCCCGGAGCCGCGGCGACGACCGCGTAGCGCTCCCGCGGAACGAAAGAGCGGATGCCTCGACGAGGCATCCGCTCTTCTGCGTGTTCGGTGTGCGCGCGGCGCGCGATTGTGTCAGCCCTTGCCCTGGTTCGCGACGGCGGCGGCGCCCGCGGCCGCGGCCTCGGGGTCGAGGTACTCCCCGGCGCCGGCGGGCGTGAAGTCCTCGTTGAGGTGGTAGACGAGCGGGATGCCGGTGGGGATGTTGAGCTCGGCGATGTCGGCGTCGCTGATGCCGTCGAGGTGCTTCACCAGTCCGCGCAGCGAGTTGCCGTGCGCCGTGACGAGCACCGTCTTGCCGGCCGCGAGGTCGGGCTTGATGTCGCTCTCCCAGTAGGGCAGGAAGCGGTCGATGACGAGCTTGAGCGACTCGGTGCGCGGGATCTCCCCGTCGATGTCCGCGTAGCGCGGGTCGCCGACCTGGCTCCACTCGGAGTCGTCGGCGAGGACGGGCGGCGGCACGTCGAACGAGCGGCGCCACAGCATGAACTGCTCCTGGCCGAACTCCTCGAGGGTCTGGGCCTTGTCCTTGCCCTGCAGGGCGCCGTAGTGACGCTCGTTGAGGCGCCACGAGCGCTTGACCGGGATCCATGCCCGGTCGGCCGCGTCCAGGGCGATGTTCGCCGTCTGGATCGCACGGGTGAGGACCGACGTGTGCAGGATGTCGGGAAGCAGCCCCGCCTCGGCGAGCAGCTCGCCGCCGCGCTGGGCTTCGGCCTTGCCCTGGTCGGAGAGCCGGACGTCGACCCATCCTGTAAACAGGTTGAGCTTGTTCCATTCGCTCTGGCCGTGGCGCAGCAGGATCAGGGTGTAGGGGGCGGTCATGCCGCCAGCATACCGAGGCCGGATGGCGCGATCGGCCTGGCATCATGGGGGCATGGCGACCGGCCGATCCCCCGTCGGGCAGGTGACGCGGGGCACGACGGGCACCAACCGCCTGCGTCGCGTGGATCGGTGGATCGCCCGTCATCCGGCGCTGCGCCGGGCCGCAGACCCGCTGGTCGTCGACCTCGGCTACGGAGCGAGCGCCGTCACGACACTCGAGCTGCACGCGCGCCTCGCGCGCACGCGCCCCGACGTCGAGGTGCTCGGCCTGGAGATCGAGCCGGCACGCGTCGCTCGGGCGCGCGACCAGCTCGCGCTCGTGCGCGCGGGCGGGTCGTCCTTCGCCGCCGACGCACGGGTCTCGTTCGAGCTCGGAGGCTTCGAGGTCCCTGTGCCGAGTGGACGCCGCCCCGCCGTCATCCGGGCCCTCAACGTCCTGCGACAGTACGACGAGAGCGAGGTCGCCGCCGCGTGGGCGCGCATGTGCGGGCGGCTCGCACCCGGCGGCCTGCTCGTGGAAGGAACGTGCGACGAACTCGGACGGATCGTCACCTGGGTCGCCCTCGGCTCGGACGCGGTGCCGCGCTCGCTCACGGTCTCGCTGAGACTCGCGGGGCTGCAGCATCCGTCGATCGCCGCGGAGCGGCTCCCCAAGGCGCTCATCCACCGCAACGTCCCCGGACAGCGCGTGCATGACCTTCTCGCGGCGCTCGACGAGGAGTGGGCGCGCGCCGCGTCGGTCGCGCCCTTCGGCCCCGTCCACCGCTGGCAGACGGCGCTCACGGCGCTCGCCGCAGCGGGCTGGCCGCTCGAGGCGCGCTCGCGATGGCGCCTCGGCGAGGTCACCGTGCCGTGGTCGGCGGTCGCGCCCGCCGCCTGAGTCTCAGATGCGCGGCACCGCGAGCCTGGCATCGGCGTGCGGCATCCCGGTCGCGGTCAGGAGGTCGACGACGAGGGGGCGGAGCCCCGCGACGAGGTTCTGCTCGCCGAGGGATGCCTCGGGCACGATCGTGCGGGGGTCCAGGCGCGCCGCCACGGCGAGCACCGCCTCGCGCGCGGCCGGTTCGAACGAGATGTCGTCGAGTGACGACGCCACGATGCCCGCGGCACGCGCGATCTCACCGAGGAGGTCGGCCACGACGGGGCGCGGCATCCCGTCGTCGCAGAGGTAGACGACGCGGCGCGCGACGACGCGGAGGTTGCGGACCGCGAGATCCATCGACCGACGGATGCGCTCGTGCCGCTGCAGCTCCGACCGCTGGCGGCGGAGGAACGGCGAGATGCGCGCGACGGCGCGGCCCGAGTCGAGCGACGAGCGCCAGTCGTCGACCACCGGCGTGACGGCACGCGCCTTCTCGAGGCCGCGCTCGGCCCGGAACCGGTCGCCCCGCCGCAGCGCCTGGGTGAGCGCCGCCATCGAGCCGTCGAAGGCGGCGAAGAGTCGCTCGGCGTCGCGCACCTCGGTCTTGACGGGGCTGCGAGGGATGAGCGCCGTCACGACGAGCGCCGCGACGCCTCCCACGATGCCGTCGATGAGCCGCACCCACGGGACGGGCGACGGGATCACCATCACGATGAGCGATTGGATGGCCGCCGCGATGGCGAACCCGGGCTGGGCCGACAGGAAGCGCGCGACGATGAGCGTCACACCCAGCGCGAGGGCGATCTGCCACCATCCCGTGCCCGCGATGAGATACAGCAGCTCGGCGACGACGATGCCGACGAGCATGCCCAGCACGGTCTCGGCCACCTGGCGCGGACGCGCATCGCGCACGAGCCCGAGGCTCCCCACCGTGACGGTCGCCGCGAGAAGGGGCGCAGGATGTCCCAGCACGAAGTGGGCGAAGACGAAGGCGCCGGTCGCCGCGACCACGATCTGCACGATCGCCATCGACGACGCGACGACCCGCTGCAGACCCGGCCGCGGGTCGACCCTTCGTCGCCAGCCCGTCGGGATCGCCTGCGTGGACGGCACACCGGCGGGGCTCGCGCTCACTGGACCTGCGCGCGCCGCGAGAGTCGTGTGAGGCGGGGGATGGATGCTGTCGCCCCGGCCTCGGGGGGCACGATGACCTCCTGCGCACCGGCGACTCGCACCTCGTCGGCGTCGATCGTCAGGGTCGCGTCGGTCGGCGTCGTCCTGCGCACCAGCGCCAGGGCGATCGGGCCGTCCTCGTGGTGCTGCGCGACCGACGTGACGACGCCCACGACGTCATCGCCGACGCGGACCGCTGCGCCCCGCGCGGGCAGAACGCTCTCGCTGCCGTCGAGATCGAGCGCGACGAGCCGGCGCGGCGGGTGCCCGAGGTTGTGCACCTTGGCGACGGTCTCCTGGCCGCGGTAGCAGCCCTTCTCGAGGTGCACGGCCGTGCGCAGCCAGTCCAGCTCGTGCGGGAGCGCCCGCTCGTCGACCTCGGTCGACCACCGAGGACGCCACGCGGCCACCCGGAGGGCGTCGGCGGCGATCAGCCCGGCGACCGCGAGTTCACCGCGGGACGCGGCATCCGCGATCCGATCCTCTTCTGCCCTGGGGACGATGGCCTCGGCCCAGTCCCGCCCCGTGCCGGGATGCGGGTCGACGACCGCGTACGCCCAGCCGCCCGTGGCCACGCCCGGCCACGGGTCGCGCCAGACGAGCGGCACCTCGTTCGGGGCGGCCACGCCCAGGGCTTCGACCGCCGCCCGGGTCCCGCCGATCACCGCGAACTCCTCGCTCGCGTCACGCGGGGCGACCCGCAGGCGGAACCGCATGCGCATGAGCCACGCGAGGAGCCCCTCGGCGTCGGCCGCGTCGGTGATGAGCCAGGTCGTCTCGCCGTCGTCGACGACGGATGCCGCGTGCTCGATGTGGCCCTGCGGGTCGAGGATGAGCAGCTCAGTCCCCTCGCCGGGGGCGAGGTGCGTCAGCGCCTGCGACGAGAGCGAGTCGAGCCACGACAGCCGGTCCTCGCCCGAGACGGCGATGACGCGGCGATCCCCGAGCGGGGCGACGGCCGAACCCGCCGCGAGCCGGCGCTGCTCGACCACCGGGTTGCCGACGTGAAGCAGCCCCGTCTCGTCGAGGACGGCACCGGGGACGAGCGCGAATCCGGACATCATTCCGCCCGCGCGAGACGTGCGGAAGCGTGCGAGCGGAGCTCCGCGCCGAGCGCGGCGATGTCCCACGCCCAGAGGAGGTGCCCCTCGACGAGTCCGTACATGCGGGTCGCGGCCGCGTAGACCTTCGCGCCGGCGGTCCGGACGACTGCGTCGGTCGCGATGTCGATCCGCGGCCCGCGCACCTGGCCGAGGTAGAGCTCGCTCACTCCGTCCGAGTGGACGATCGTCGCCTCGATGTCGAAGCCGCCTTCCGCGTTGCGCAGCGTCTCGACGTCGTCGACCGTGCGGGCGACGGCCGCCGCCGTCGGAGGCAGCAGTCCGGGGCCGGCATCGGCATCCGTCGCCGGACGGGACAGTCGCCAGTAGCCGATCTCGGACACGAGGGGCGTCCTGACGTCCTCACCGAGAAGCCACGCGCTGGCGGAGTAGTTCAGGAAGTCGCCGCCGTCGTGGCTGAAGCTCACGCGATGCGCGAACTCGCCTTCGAAGTGGCGGTCGGATGCCTCGTAGTCGATGACACCCGTGCCCTCCCAGACGCCGAGCAGCCACGAGAGCGGCGCGAGGTCGGCGGGAAGGTCGGTCGGCAGCTCGATCACGGCGCCGCCAGTCAGCGCTGGCCGCGATACAGGTTCTTGACCACGACGCCGGAGATGAAGACGATCGCGAGCGACGCAAGAGCGAGGAGGCCCACGTAGAAGAGTTCGAGCGCGACGAGATCCATGAGGAAAGCCTACCCGGGAACGATCGAAGCCAGACCGAACCCCAGGCTGATGACGCCCATCACGAGGAGTGCGCCGAGGACGCTGATCGCGACTCGCTGGATGTAGCCCTGGGATCGGCCGTAGGCGAGCTGCACGACGAAGGCGAGGATGAGGCATCCCCCCATTCCGACCACGAGCCAGGCGGCGCGCCACTCGGCGGGCACGAACAGGCCGACCGCGAGACCGATGACGGCGGCCGCGACCCAGACCGAGACGACGCCACCGGTGGCGCGGCGGGGAGCGAGGACAGGACCTGCCATGAGTCCATTCTGCCCAAGCTCGAAGCGTCATGCACCGCCTCGGAGAAACCGGCGCGGCCGGTCGCACCCTAAACTGGGGTTTCACGCCGCGACCCCTGCCACGGGAGGTTCCCCTTTGGCACAGCTCCTCGTACTGAGTTCCGCACACGGAGGAGGCCCGGTCCTGCCCTCTCTCGAGCTGCTCAGCCACCGAGTGCGCCAGATTCCGGCCGAGCCCGCACAGCTCGTCAACGCCCCGAGCGCAGACGTCATCTTCGTCGACGCCCGCATCGATCTCGTGGGCGCGAAGTCGCTCTGCAAGATCCTCAACACGACCGGTCTCGACGCGCCGCTCGTGCTCGTGGTCACCGAAGGCGGCCTCACGGCCGTGTCGACCGACTGGGGCATCGACGACGTCATCCTCGTGACGGCGGGTCCCGCCGAGGTCGACGCCCGCGTGCGCCTGGCCATCGGCCGTCAGTCGGCCGAACAGGTGTCGACGCGCATCCAGACTTCGGGGATCACGATCGACGAGTCGTCGTACTCGGCGAAGGTGCACGGCAAGCCGCTCGACCTCACCTACAAGGAGTTCCAGCTCCTGCACTTCTTCGCGACGCATCCGTCGCGCGTCTTCACACGCGAGCAGCTGCTCAGCGAGGTGTGGGGCTACGACTACTTCGGCGGCACCCGCACGGTCGACGTGCACGTGCGACGCCTGCGCGCCAAGCTCGGCGATCTCGAGCAGCTCATCGGCACCGTCCGCAACGTCGGCTATCGCTTCAACGTGTACGACGACGACCAGCTGCCCGCGCCCTCCTCGAGCCGCTCCCCCGCCTGACGCCAGTTCACACACTCGTCACGCGGCCCTGCAATGATGAGTGGATGATCGAACACGAGGTTCTCGACGCGGGTCTCGGCGACGCCGACGACGACGACTTCGAGCTGTCCGAGACCTTCGACTCGCAGCTGCCGGAGCACCGCTACCTCGACCGCGAGGTGAGCTGGCTCGCCTTCAACCAGCGGGTGCTCGAGCTCGCCGAGGATCCGCGGCTCCCCGTGCTCGAACGCGCCAACTTCCTCGCGATCTTCGCGAGCAACCTCGACGAGTTCTTCATGGTGCGGGTCGCGGGTCTCAAGCGCCGCATCCTGACGGGTCTCGCCGTACCGACGAACGTCGGCCGCGCACCCCAGGAGGTGCTCTCCGACATCTCGGCCGAGGCCCACACGCTGCAGCTCCGCCACGCCGCCGCCTGGACGAACGACGTCATGCCCGCCCTCGCGGCGGCCGGGATCGAGATCCTCGGCTGGAACGACCTCGGTGACGAGGAGCGGGACCGCCTCTACGAGTACTTCCAGTCGCAGGTCTTCCCCGTCCTCATGCCGCTCGCGGTCGACCCGGCACACCCCTTCCCGTATATCTCGGGGCTCTCGCTCAACCTCGCGATCCGCATCCGCAACGCCAGGACGGGACGTCAGGAGTTCGCCCGCCTCAAGGTGCCGCCGATGCTGCCCCGCTTCGTCGAGGTGTCGCGCGAGGGCGAGTCGGTGCGATACCTGCCGCTCGAGTACCTCATCGCGAACCACCTGAGCGACCTCTTCCCAGGGATGGAGATCCTCGACCACCACGCGTTCCGCCTCACGCGCAACGAGGACGTCGTGATCGAGGAGGACGAGACCGAGAACCTCATCCAGGCGCTCGAGGCCGAGCTGCTGCGTCGGCGCTTCGGTCCGCCGATCCGCCTCGAAGTCACCGAGGACATGGACGAGCTGACACTCGATCTCCTCATCAAGGAGCTCGACATCACCGATCAGGAGGTCTACCGGCTCCCCGGGCCGCTCGACCTCCGCGGCCTCTTCGACCTGTCGCGGATCGACCGCCCCGACCTGCGCTACAAGCCGCACGTCCCGACGACCGCGACGGCCTTCCAGCCGGGCGACAACAACGAGCGGCCCGACATCTTCGCGTCGATCCGCAAGGGCGACGTGCTCGTGCACCACCCGTACGAGTCCTTCGCGACGAGCGTCCAGGCCTTCCTGGAGCAGGCGGCGAAAGACCCGCACGTGCTCGCCATCAAGCAGACGCTGTACCGCACATCGGGCGACAGCCCCATCGTGCAGGCCCTCATCGACGCCGCCGAGTCGGGCAAGCAGGTGCTCGCCCTCGTCGAGATCAAGGCGCGCTTCGACGAGGCCAACAACATCGTGTGGGCGCGCAAGCTCGAGAAGGCGGGCGTCCACGTCGTCTACGGCCTGGTGGGGCTGAAGACCCACTGCAAGCTCGCGCTCGTCATCCGTCAGGAAGGCGGCGTGCTCCGCAGCTACAGCCATGTCGGAACGGGCAACTACAACCCCAAGACGAGCCGCATCTACGAGGACTTCGGCCTCTTCACGATCGACGACCAGGTGGGCCGCGACCTCACGCGCCTCTTCAACGAGCTCAGCGGCTACGCGATCGAGAAGAAGTTCAAGCGTCTCCTCGTCGCGCCGCTGCACCTGCGCAAGGGCCTCCTCCGGCAGATCGACCGGGAGCGCCGAAACGCGCTGGACGGCAAGCCCGCCCACATCCGCATCAAGGTCAACTCGATGGTCGACGAGCAGATCATCGACGCGCTCTACCGGGCGAGCCAGGCCGGCGTCCCCGTCGAAGTCTGGGTCCGCGGGATCTGCTCGCTCAAGCCGGGTGTCGAGGGGATGAGCGAGAACATCACGGTCCGCAGCATCCTGGGCCGCTATCTGGAGCACTCGCGGATCTTCGCGTTCCACAACAACGGCGACCCGCAGGTCTACATCGGCAGCGCCGACATGATGCACCGCAACCTCGACCGCCGCGTCGAGGCGCTGGTTCGCGTCGTCGCGCCGGCGCACGTGAAGGAGCTACTCGACCTCTTCTCGCTCGCGATGGCCGACACGACGAGCTCGTGGTGGCTCGGGCCCGAGGGCGAGTGGACGCGCCACAGCCTCGGCGAAGACGGCCGCCCGCTCGTCGACATGCAGGACAAGACCATGACCAACGTGCAGCGCCGGCGGCGCGCACGGGCGGTGCGATGACCGAGACCGCCGTCTACGCCGCAGGCGGTGTCGTGTGGCGCCTGGTGGACGGAAAGCTCACCGTGCTGCTGATCCACCGCACGGCATACCGCGACATCACGTTGCCCAAAGGCAAGGTCGATCCCGGTGAGACGCTCGCCGAGACCGCCGCGCGCGAGATCCTGGAAGAGACGGGCATCCGGGTGAGCCTCGGCGTGCCGGTCGGCGTCTCGCGCTATCGCATGCCGAACAAGCGCCAGAAGATCGTCCACTACTGGTCGGCCGAGGCGACGGATGCCGCGATCCGGGCATCCGTGTTCGTGCCGAACCGCGAGATCGCGGCGCTCGAATGGGTGACGCCGAAGAAGGCGCTGAAGCGACTGAGCTACCCGGTCGACATCGAGATCCTCGAGAACTTCCTCAAGTTCGTCGACGACGGCGTGCTGGCCACCTTCCCCCTCATCGTGCTGCGGCACGCGAAGGCCGTCCCCCGCGACGAGTGGAAGGGGAAGGATGCCGCGCGCCCGCTGTCGCACCGCGGCCGTCGTCAGGCGAACGCCGTCGTCGGACAGCTGCTCGCCTTCGGCCCGCGTCGGATCGTCTCCTCCCCGGCGATCCGGTGCATCAAGACGGTGACGCCCCTCGCCTCGACCCTCGGGCGCCGGATCGAGCAGTCGAAGCTCATCAGCCAGGACGCCTGGGAGGAGGGTGCCTCGGACGCCCGCCGGGTCGTCGGCGAGCGCGTCCGGGCACGCAAGCCCGCCGTGCTGTGCAGCCACGGGCCGGTGCTCCCCGAGCTCCTGAGCGAGCTCGCCCTCGCGACGGGCACTCTGCGCGGCTCGTACCTCGGGAGCGCCTCGGCGCTGGACCCCGGCGCGTTCTCGGTCGTGCACCTCTCGGCGACCAACCCGGGCTCGGGCATCGTCGCGATCGAGACGCACGAGCCGAAGGTCTGATCTTCTGCGGCGTCGGGAGGCTCGCGAGCCGGCCGCACGCCGGCCTCCCGCGAGGGTGGCTCAGGACAGGAGCTCGATGAGCTGCGCCTTCGTGAGTCGCGAGTAGCCCGTGCGGCCCTCGTCCTTGGCTCGCTCGCGGAGTGCGGCGACGGTGAGGGTGTCGAGGTCCGTCGGCCCGCGCGGTTCGGGCGGAGCGACGTCGTCCGGAGCGGTCTGCGGCTCGGCGAGCGCCGGCGAGGGCTTCGCCGCGGCATCCGTCTTCACCGATTTCTTTGCGGCCTTCGTGGTGGCGTTCCGCTCGGTGGTCTGGGATGCCGCGGCCTTCTCGGCCGCGTTGCGCTCGGTGGTCTGGGATGCCGCGGCCTTCTCGGCCGCGTTGCGCTCGGCGTTCTGCGTCGCCACGGCCGCCTCGGCCTCCGCCGCGGCCTTCTTCTGCTCGCGCGCGAGCGCCGTCTCGGTCGCCGCCAGCGCCGCGTCGGCGGCCTTGTCCGCCCGCTTGGCCACCCTCTTGGGGTGCTTGCGGATGGCCTTCTTCGAGACGTCGATCGCATCCTTCGCCTGATCGGCCGCAGCGCGGAGCTTCTTCGCCTCCTTGCCGGGAAGGGTCTTCGAGACCTGCTTCGCGAACTTCGCCGCCGCGGCGGCGTCTTCCAGCGCGGCGATCGCCTTGCGCTCGGGCTTCGTGGTCTTCGCCATGGGCCGAACCCTAGTCCTCGCGGGTGAACGGAGGGAAGAATCGGCCCGCTCCGCGGCCACTCCGGCGAGGGGATTCCGCAGCCCGTTCACCTCCCGTTCACCCGCGTTCCGCATCCTCTTAAGAGTCGCTGTCTACCGTCGGGACGAACCCTGCACCGGGTTCTCACCCTGACACCCGAAGGATCCACACAGTGAAGATCTCTCGCATCGCCCAGCTGGGCGCTGTCGCCGCCATCGCGGCCCTCACCCTCGCCGGCTGCGCCTCGAATGAGACCGCCGCGGGCGGAGCGCCCTCTGAGAGCTCGGGCCCCGCGCTCTCCGGCACCCTGAACGGCTCGGGCGCCACGTCGCAGCAGGTCGCAATCCAGGCCTGGACGGCGGAGTTCCAGACCGCCAACCCCGACGTCACGGTCAACTACGACCCCCAGGGTTCGGGTACCGGCCGCGAGTCCTTCCAGTCGGGCGCGGTGCAGTTCGCCGGCTCCGACCGTCCCTTCAAGATCGAGGAGATCGAGGCCGGCCCGTTCGACGCGTGCGCCGAGGGCTCCGACCTCGTCGAGATCCCCGCGTACGTCTCGCCGATCGCGATCGCGTTCAACGTCGAGGGCGTGGACTCACTGAACCTCGACCCGGCGACGATCGCAGGCATCTTCGCGGGCACCATCACGAAGTGGAACGACCCGGCGATCGCGGCGACCAACGCCGACGTGACGCTTCCCGACCTCGCGATCACGCCCGTCCACCGCTCCGACAAGTCGGGCACGACGGCGAACTTCACCGACTACCTCTCGCAGTCGGCCGGTGACGTCTGGACCTACGGCTCGGTCGAGGAGTGGCCGATCCAGGGTGGCGAGGCCGCCCAGGGCACCTCGGGCGTCGTCAACGCGATCAAGGGCGGCAACGGCACGATCGGGTACGCCGACCACTCGCAGACGGCCGACCTGAGCGCCGTCAACGTCCAGGTGGGCTCGGATTGGGTCGAGCCGTCGGCCGAGGGTGCCGCCAAGGCGCTGGACGCCTCGGCGATCGAGGAGGGCCGGGCGCCCACCGACCTCGCGTTCGCCATCGACCGCACCACCCAGGAGTCCGGCGCCTACCCCGTCATGCTCGTCAGCTATCTCATCGGCTGCGTCGAGTACAAGGACTCGGCCGCTGCGGAGCTCGTGAAGGGCTTCTTCTCGACGGCCGTCAGCGAGGCCGGGCAGGAGACCGCAGCGAAGAACGCCGGCAGCGCCCCGATCTCGTCGGAGCTCGCCACCCAGTCGCAGGACGCGATCGACCAGATCAAGTAAGACCCTCGTCCGGCCCCGGATCGCGCTCCCCATGGCGATCCGGGGCCTGATGCGGACAACACGACCCGAACGGATGACATGACCGCCGCACCAGCCACGACGAAGATCGAGGCGAAGAGGCGCCCCGGCGATATCTGGTTCTCCGGCACGGCCCTCGCGGCCGGCTCGATGATCCTGGTGACGCTCGCGGCCGTCGCGCTCTTCCTCATCATCCAGTCGGTCCCCGCCATCGGTGCCACCTCGACGGACGCCACGCTCCTGACGACCAACTTCTGGGACTATGTCTGGCCGTTGCTCTTCGGCACGATCTGGGCGGCGTTCCTCGCGCTGCTGATGGCGGTCCCTCTCTCGCTCGGCGTCGCCCTCTTCATCACGCACTACGCCCCGCGGCGCATCGCATCGGGCCTCGGCTACATCGTCGACCTGCTCGCCGCGGTGCCGTCCGTCGTGTTCGGCCTGTGGGGCATCCTCGTGCTGGCGCCCGCCGTCCAGCCCGTCTACGTCTGGCTCAACGCGAACGTGGGCTGGTTCCCGCTCTTCGCCGGGGACGTCTCGGCGACCGGTCGCACCATCTTCACGGCATCCATCGTCCTGGCCGTCATGGTGGTGCCGATCATCACGGCCATCTGCCGGGAGATCTTCCTGCAGACGCCGGTGCTGCACGAAGAGGCCGCGCTCGCCCTGGGCGCGACGCGCTGGGAGATGATCCGCATGGCCGTGCTGCCGTTCGGCCGCAGCGGCATCGTGTCGGCGTCGATGCTCGGCCTCGGGCGCGCCCTCGGCGAGACGATGGCCGTCGCGATGGTGCTCTCGGCGACGGGCACCGTCACGTTCCAGCTCTTCACGTCGACCAACCCGTCGACGATCGCCGCCAACATCGCACTCACGTTCCCCGAGGCCTATGGGACGAACATCAACGTCCTCATCGCCACGGGCCTGATCCTGTTCATCGTGACGTTCGCGGTCAACTTCGTCGCGCGGTGGATCGTCAACCGCCGCAAGGAATTCTCGGGGGCCAACTGATGACCATCACCGCTACGCCTCCGCAGGAGCAGCGGACCGTCCCTCGGCGGTCCACCCTGACGACCGGACGGCTCCCCCGCTGGTCGCCGTGGGCACTCCTCGCCGGCGCCCTCTTCGCGATGCTCGCCGTGTTCGGCGTGCTCGCGACGGGCTCGGGCGAGTCGCTCAACGTCGCCGGCTGGCTCATCACGAGCGCGATCCTCTATCTCGTCATGATCTTCACGCTCTCGGCCATCATCGAGAGCCGCCGCAAGGCCGTCGACCGCCTGGTGACCGGGGTCGTGGCATCCGCGTTCCTCATCGCGATGGTGCCGCTCGTGTCGGTGGCCGTCACGGTGGTGGTCAACGGCATCAACCGCTTCGACGCGGAGTTCTTCTCGTCGTCCATGCGCAACGTCGTCGGCGAGGGCGGCGGCGTCCTGCACGCGATCGTCGGAACCGTGCTCATCACCGGCATGGCGGCGCTCATCTCGATCCCGATCGGGCTGATGGCGGCGATCTACCTCGTGGAGTACGGCGAGGGGAAGCGGCTGGGTCGCGGCATCACCTTCCTCGTCGACGTGATGACCGGCATCCCCTCGATCGTCGCGGGCCTGTTCGCGTACGCCCTGTTCGCCCTCTTCCTCGGCCCCGGCATCCGCATGGGCTTCATGGGGTCGATCGCGCTGTCGGTGCTGATGATCCCCGTCGTCGTGCGCTCGACCGAGGAGATGCTGCGTCTCGTCCCCAATGAGCTGCGCGAGGCGTCTTACGCGCTCGGCGTGCCGAAGTGGCGGACGATCGTCAAGGTCGTGCTCCCGACGTCGATCGCCGGCATCACGACGGGCATCATGCTCTCGATCTCGCGCGTCATCGGCGAGACGGCGCCGCTGCTCATCACGGCGGGCTTCACGAACAGCATGAACTACGACCTGTTCAGCGGCCGCATGCAGACACTGCCCGTCTTCACCTATACCGAGTACGCCAATCAGGGCATCCCGCCCGAGGCCTACACCGACCGCGCCTGGGCCGCCGCGCTCACGCTCATCCTCATCGTCATGCTGCTGAACCTCATCGCCCGCGTCGTGGCGAAGGTGTTCTCCCCCAAGACCGGTCGCTGACCCTCCAACCCGAAAGATCTGAGCCTTGTCCAAGAGCATCGAAGTCAACGACCTCAACGTCTACTACGGCGACTTCCTGGCCGTCGAGGGGGTCTCGCTCTCCATCGAGCCCCGCAGCGTCACGGCCTTCATCGGCCCGTCGGGCTGCGGCAAGTCGACCTTCCTCCGCACGCTCAACCGCATGCACGAGGTCATTCCGAACGCCCGCGTCGAGGGCGAGGTGCTCCTCGACGGGGACAACCTCTACGGCCCCGGCGTCGACCCCGTGCTCGTGCGCCGCCAGGTCGGCATGGTGTTCCAGCGGCCGAACCCGTTCCCCACGATGTCGATCAAGGAGAACGTGCTCGCGGGTGTCAAGCTGAACAACAAGCGCATCTCGCGCTCCGACGCCGACGCCCTCGTCGAGAAGTCGCTGCGCGGCGCGAACCTGTGGAACGAGGTCAAGGACCGCCTCGACAAGCCCGGCTCGAGCCTCTCCGGCGGCCAGCAGCAGCGTCTGTGCATCGCCCGCGCGATCGCCGTGGCGCCGGAGGTGCTCCTGATGGACGAGCCGTGCTCGGCCCTCGACCCGATCTCGACCTACGCGATCGAGGAGCTCATCGAGGAGCTGAAGAACGAGTACACGGTCGTCATCGTGACGCACAACATGCAGCAGGCCTCGCGGGTCTCGGACAAGACGGCGTTCTTCAACATCGCCGGCACGGGCAAGCCCGGCAAGCTCATCGAGTACAGCGACACCACCTCGATCTTCACCACCCCGACCGTGCAGGCGACCGAGGACTACGTCTCGGGCCGCTTCGGGTAGCCCCTCCCCCGTCGTTGGGCTGCACAACGGCGGATTAATTCGGCGACACGCCGGGACGAGGCATCCGTCACCGGCGTGTCAGCATTTCGACCAGCCGCTGTGCGGTCATGCGTTCGACCCGCCGGCTCCACCCCAGGCGCCGGCTCGCGCCCATTCCTCCACCGGCTCCTCAATCCGCCCGACCGGCGGGAGGCCGCTCGCGAGGCTGGCATTCGTGTGTTCAACGCCCTCGCCGATCGTGGGGTATCGAGAGTCGCGGGCGGGCGGGACGTCGCGAGGCGACCTCGATGCGGCTGTCCGGGACGGATGCCTCGTCCGCCTGCGCCGCGGCGTGTACGCGTTCGCCGACTCCTGTGCGGACGTCCGCGCGGCCGCCCTCCACGGTGGCTCACTCGCGTGTGTGAGTGCGGCGCGGCATCTCGGCCTGTGGCTGCTCGACGGGAGTCCCTCCGTCCACGTGTGGCTCGCGAGCAATCGTTCTCACGCGCACGACGGGTGCTCATGTGTCGCGCACCGCGACGAGGCATCCGGCTTCCCTTCCTTCCAGATGCCGTCTGTGCCGCGCATCCTGCGACAGATCCTCTCGTGCCGTGGCATCGAAGAGTTCTTCGTCGCCTTGGAGTCTGCGCTCAACCGCGGACTCATCACTCCGGCCGGGATAGCGTGGCTGCGGCAGAAGACCAACGACGCCGGCCGAGACGCCATCGATTTCGCGCGACCGGACGCGGACAGCGGCCTGGAGTCCCTTCTCCGTTGGCGGCTGCGCAGACATGGCCTCTCGATCAGAGCGCAGGTCTCAATCGTGTCAGTCGGGCGCGTCGACTTCCTCATCGGGGAACGGGTGATCGTCGAGGTGGATGGCCGTGGAAACCACGCCGGGGCGGAGCGGCGACACAACGACCTGGTGCGCGATGCGAACGCCGCGGCGTGGGGTTATGTGACGCTTCGGTTCGACTACGCCCTCGTCGTCCACGACTGGGAGACGGTCGAGCTCGCCATCCTGAACCACGTGGAGCGATTCGGGTGACACTCACTGCACAGTGGCGGGCGGATTCGGCGACACGCCCGAATTGGCTCCCAGCCTGCGGCGTGTCCTCGATCACAGCCGCCGCTGTGCGGGGGCGCAGGGCCCGGCGGCGAGTCAGTCGCGGGGGCTCAGCAGGTAGCGGTTGATGGATGCCGTCAGGTCGGCGTCGACGGGAATCTCGACGCCGTCGACCGCCGTGATCGGGGCGGCGAGGCGGACGCTCGAGAGCAGCCACGCCGCGTCGGCCTTCGGCAGGTCGGAGACCGGAACCCGCTCGTACGCGACCTCGTGCCCCTCGTCCTTCAGGTGATCGAACAGGCTGATCTGCGTCGTGCCGTGCAGGATCGCGCCCGTGGGCTCGGGCGTCACGAACCGGTCGCCGAAGCGCAGCACGACCGAGGCGGTGGGCGCCTCGAGCACGAGCCCGTCGCTCGACACGAAGATCGCGTCATCCGCCCCCCGGCGCTTCGCCTCGCGGATCGCCGCCATGTTCACGGCGTACGAGAGGGTCTTGGCCCCGAGCAGCAGCCACGGGGCGCGGGCGGGCGCACCGCTGTCGTACCCGCGATCGAGGGTGACGACACGGATGCCTCGCGTCCGCGCCGCCGAATTGTCCGGCGCCTGCGCGGCGGTGACCCAGGCGGTCGGCGCCGGGCCGTGCTCGACCCCTCGACTGAGGATGAGCTTGATGACCCCCTCGCCGGACTCGGGGCTCTCGGCCGCCGCCCGGACGATCGCCTGCCGCCACTGCTCGCGGTTCGGGGCGGGGAGGTCGCAGAGTTCGGCGGAGTGCGCGAGACGGTCGAGGTGGGGGCCGACCTCCTGCGCGTGGCCGTCGACGACGCCGATCGACTCGAAGATGCCGTCGCCACGCTGAGTGCTGAGCTCGCCGACGCTGAGAGCGGGAGTCGTCGGGTCGACGACGGTGAAGGTGTCCGAGAAGTCCGAGCGGGAGTCGTCGGATGCCGCGGGGTCGATCATGAGGGCGTAGCGCCAAGCCATGCATCGAGCCTACGCGGCGGGAATACCCGCCCCGTGCGCTCGGTTAGACTGTGATGGCCGGGCCGCAGTAACCCCGGGCTCCATCTTCTGCCGCCGCGAGCGGCCTTGCGCCGAGAGGCGTTCTGCGGCCCGGCACTTTCATGCCCGCTCACCGTTCCGCGCCGAGGTGGGCACCGGCCCCCGGCAACGGCCTCAGCCGCGCCGGCCCACTCAGGGCCCCGGCCTCAGCCGCGCCGGCCCACTCAGGGCCCCGGCCTCAGCCGCGCCGGCCCACGCGGGTCGACGGCCTACAGCCCCGCCAGCCACTCAGGTCAAGGCATCCCGGCGCCACAGCGCGGCGCACGCCGCGAGATCGCTCGCGTAGTCGGAGAGGCGCAGCGCGCGCGTCGTGAACGCGGACGCCCGCTCGGGCTCGGTGGCCTCGTAGTCGTCGGCGAGATGCGTCGCACCCGACGCCTGCACCCGGCAGAACGCTGCGGCGCGGTCGAGCGCGACGGCGAAGTCGCCCTCGAACAGCCCGCGGAGGATCGTGTCGATGAGCGTCACGAGCTCGTCGGGCCCCGCCGGAACGGGAGCACCGGCGACGACGGCATCGGCCGAGTGGAGCTCGGTCCTTCCCCGCTCGTAGAGGAGCGCCGCCGTCTGCGGGTCGTCGTGGATCATGAGCTGAAGCAGGTACAGCCGCCACAGCGCGCCGGGCAACGTCTTGGCGGGCGACCGCGACCACAGCTCGGCGATGTCGTCGATGCCGTGCTCGGAGGTGAAGGCGACGAGGCGGTCGATCACCTCGCCGTCGCGATCCTCGCGGACACGCGACAGGAGGGCCTGCGCGGTCGAGTGCGCGACGCGCGAGACCTCGGCCGGGTCCTCGGCCGAGAACAGGCGATCGAAGAGCTCCGCGGGGCGTCGCACCGGCTTGTGGTAGTCCCTCGATCCGTCGCTCACCCGCTCTAGGCTACCCGCGGCGACGAGGGCGAGCGCCTCGTCGCGCGCGGGCACCATCCATGGGAGGCACATCGTGGCGGCCTCGTCCGGAGCCCCCGCCGTCAGGCCTGGTTGATGCGGATGTGGTTTCCGGAAGGGTCGCGGAACGCGGCATCCCGAGCCCCCCAGCCCTGGTCGATGGGCTCCTGGAGCACCTCCGCGCCGAAGGCGCGCAGACGCTCGAAGGTCGCGTCGAGGTCGCCCGTCGCGAAGACGTAGGGCCCGGGGCCCGAGCCCTTGAGCACGAGGCGCTGAAGCGCGTCGCCGTCCTCGGGCGAGCGACCGGCCGTGGGGTCCGAGACCACCAGCGAGAGGCCGGGCTGGCCGGGGAAGCCGAAGCTGACCCAGCGGTGTCCGTCGTACGAGACGTCGTTCACGACCTCGAGGCCGAGGCCGTCGCGGTAGAAGGGGATCGCCGCTTCGACGTCGTCGACGGTGATGGGGCTGTAGGCGAGTGTGATGTCGGTCATGGCTGCCACGCTAGGCCAGCGTCCGTCGCGGGGCTTCTCCGATCCTGCTCGATCGGCGAGCGGTCTGCGGACCCCGGTCAGACGTACCGCGTCGGCCGCGTCAGCACCCTCGCGATGCACAGCGGCATCGCCTCGGCGGCCTCGTGCGGCCGCGCGCGGTACGCGCTCGGGGTCTCGCCGACGATCTCGGTGAACGTCGAGCTGAACGAGCCCAGCGACGTGGCACCCACGGCGGTGCAGGCATCCGTCACCGACGCGCCCGCCCGCAGCAGGGCCATCGCGCGCTCGATGCGCCGGGTCATGAGGTACGCGTAGGGCGTCTCACCGTAGGCGGCCTTGAACTCGCGCGAGAAGTGCGCGGGCGACATGAGGGCCTTCGCGGCCATCGTCGGGACGTCGAGCGGGTCGGCGTAGTCGCGGTCCATGAGATCGCGGGCGCGGCGAAGGTGCACGAGGGTCTGCGGAGTCTGCTCGGAGCGAACGGATGCCACGAACCGAGGCTACCGGGATCCGCCCCCGCCCGGTCAGGCCGTGGGGATGGTGAAGATCGGGTCGGACGTCGGCTGGCCCGTCTTCGATCCACCGCGGTCCTCGACCGTGACGGCGATGACGTCGCCCGCCTGCATCGTCTCGTCGAGCACCGCTGTCGCCTGCCCGGTGTCGTCCGGATCGAAGACGCCGGCGGGCACAGGGGTGTCGCCCCGCACGAACCACAGCTCGTACGTCTTTCCGGAAGCCGGCTCGGCCACGCCGTCGGTGACGAGCACGGCCTTGCCGATCGACTCCGCCCAGTGCGCCGTCGCGGTGCCTCCGCCCTCGACCTCGACCGTCGCGACCTGGGCGTCCGGAGCGTCCTGGATCTGATTGAGCGCGGCGACCGAGGCGGGCTCCCGCAGGCGATCGCCGATGACGACGGCGGTCGTGCCGAGCGCGATGAGGAGGACGAAGGATGCCGCGAGCGCGAGCAGCCCCCGCGTCCAGTTGCGGCGGGCCACCGTCTGGACCGCCTCCGTGGTCGGCGGCGGTTCGATGCTGCGGCGCGGCTCGTCGGCCGCGGGCAGCGGCTCGACGAGGCCCGGAAGAGCATCGACGACAGGCACGGCGGCGATCGGCGCCTCGCCCGACGGCGGAGCGGCGGGTGCCTCAGCAGTGGTCGTCGCACCGATACGGGCGAGCAGCTCGGCCCGGAGCGCCGGCGGCGGCTCGACGGGCGTGACGGATTCGGCGAGCCGCGCCGCGGTCGCAGCATCCGCCTCGGCGATCGTGGACCATTCGGGGTGCTCGGCGAGCGCCGCCTCGAAGGCCCGCTCGTCGTCGGGCGACAGCGCGTGCAGCGCGCGCCCTGCCGCCAGTTCGGCGAACTCATGCACGTTCACGATGTCACCCCCATCTCGGTGCGCAGGCGGGACAGGCCGTCCCGCATCCTCGTCTTTATCGTTCCCAGTGGGGCGCCGACCAGTGCGGCGATCTCGCTCTGAGAGTACCCACCGAAATACGCCAGTGTGATGGCCTCGCGCTGAGCCTCCGGCAGCGTCGCGACGGCCTTCGCGACCCGCCGCCCCTCGATGCGAAGCTCCACCTGTTCGGCGACTCCGTCATGTGCGACGTCGAGATCGCGGAAGCCGATGCGCGCGTCGCGGTCAGCACTCGCCTGCGCCGACCGCACGCGGTCGACGGCACGCCTGTGCGCAATCGTGAGCACCCATCCCCTCCCCTGACCCTTGTTCGGAGCGAACCGGTCAGCGGATTGCCACACCTCGAGGAAGACCTCCTGCAGCACTTCCTCGCTCTGTGCGCGGTCGACGAGCACTCGGAGGATGAGGCCGAAGACGCGGGACGCGAGCATGTCGTAGAGGCGCGCGAAAGCGGCCTGATCGCCGCCCGCGATGCGGGTCAAGAGGTCTGCGACATGGTCGATGCGCTCGGAGCCGTCCTCCGGGACGTCCACATCATCGATCACCACATCCATCAGCATGCCCTAGCCACCCCCTTCGCCCTAGCCGACCGGGCCGCCTGTCTCGCCGAAAAGCGAGCAGGTAAAATGCGACGCCCGTCGAGATGTCGACTCGAGGCGGACATCCCGTCCGTCCACTTCCGCCGCGACCTCGTGCGAGTCCGCGCGCTCCCGAGAGGGTTATTCGCTTCGCGGCGCCGTTCGGATTGCCCAGACGCTGAACTTCACGGATTCCGAGCTTTTTCCAATCCATTCAGACGGATGCCTCGAACAGCCCCTGTACGTCGCTTCGCGGCGCACCACCCGGAGCACCGGGGTGTCCACAGGGCCGCAGCGGCCCTCGACAACGGAGGAACTCATGCTCAAGAAGAAGACCCACCTCGCCGCGGGATTGTCTCTCGCGTTCGCGGCAGCCATCGCCCTCTCCGCGTGCAGCTCGTCGAGCGGGGGCACGTCGGACGACTCGATGGAGTCCACGGCGCCGAGCTCGGAGCCCACGCAGTCGTCGATGACGGACGACACGATGGACCCGGCTGCCAACCTCGTCGGCCCGGGCTGCCAGGACTACGCGGACGCCGTGCCGGATGGCGCCGGATCGGTCGAAGGCATGTCGCAGGACCCGGTCGCGACCGCGGCATCCAACAACCCGCTCCTGAAGACGCTCGTCGCGGCGGTCAGCGGACAGCTCAACCCCGACGTGAACCTCGTGGACACGCTGAACGGCAGCGAGTTCACCGTGTTCGCACCGGTCGATGACGCCTTCGCGAAGATCGACCCCGCGACGATCGAGGCCCTCAAGACCGACTCGGCCACGCTCACGTCGATCCTGACGTACCACGTGGTTCCGGGCGAGATCGAGCCGGCCGACATCGACGGCACGCACACGACCGTCCAGGGCGCGGACCTCGAGGTGACCGGCAGCGGAGACGACATCATGGTCAACGGCGCCAAGGTGATCTGCGGCGGCGTCCAGACCGCCAACGCCGTCGTCTACCTCATCGACGGCGTGCTGATGCCCCCGGCTCAGTAAGGCTTCACACGGAAGGGGGCGGCCCGGAAGGGACGCCCCCTTCGGTCTGCCCGGAGGCTTCGGGCGGCGGATGGTCGGAGGGGACCCCGGGTCGGGCCAGGATTGAGGACGTGCCGATCGCCATCATCGGAGCAGTGCTCCTGGTCGTCAGTGCGTCGGCCGTCGCGTTCGGCATCCTCCCGGTTCAGGACGTGCTCGCGATCGCCGACCGCGTCTGGCCGATCATGCTCTTCGTCGTCGCGATCACGATCGTCGCCGAGCTCGCGGCGGCGGCGGGCGTCTTCGATGTGGCGTCGGCCTTCCTCGCGCGGGTCGCACGTCGGCGGGTGCTGCTCCTCTGGCTCCTCATCGTCGGCCTCGCTGTCGTGTCGACGGCCTTCCTGTCGCTCGACACGACGGCGGTGCTCTTCACGCCCGTCGTGGTGGCCGTCGCCCGCGCGCACCGCCTGGATCCCCTCCCCTTCGCGTTCACGACAGTGTGGCTCGCCAACACGGCCTCGCTCGTCCTCCCCGTGTCGAACCTCACCAATCTGCTCGCCGTCGAATCGCTCGATGTCGGCGTCGGCTCGTTCGTCGCACTGATGGGCCCGTCGGCGCTCGTCGCAATAGTCGTGTCGGTCGCGATCCTCTGGATCGTCTTCCACCGCCGCCTGCGCGGGCGATTCGCTCCGGCGGCCGATCCCGTGATCGGCGACCGGCTGCTGTCGTGGATCGCGGGCGCGGTCGTGGTCGTGCTGCTGCCGCTTCTCGTCTCGGGCGTACCGCCATGGATGCCGGCGCTCGGCGCCGCGGTCCTCCTGATCCTCGTCTTCGCCTGGCGCTTCCCGCGCGCGCTGCGTCCTGCTCTGGTTCCGTGGCAGCTGCTCGTCTTCGTGAGCGGCCTGTTCCTCGCGGTCGGCGCAGTGGAAGCGATCGGGGGGCGGACCGTGCTGGCGTCGCTCAGCGGCAGCGGCGACCACCTCTTCGCGCTGTGGCGACTGGCAGGGATCGGGATGCTGGGCGCCAACGGCGTCAACAACCTCCCGGCATATCTCGCGCTCGAGGGGGTGGCGGACTCCCCCGCACGGCTCGGTGCCCTGCTCGTCGGGGTCAACGCCGGCCCGCTCATCACGCCGTGGGCGTCACTGGCGACGGTGCTGTGGCACAGCCGGCTGACCGCGGTCGGCGTGACCGTCGCGTGGAAACGGTTCATGCTCCTCGGACTCGTCGCGGCGCCGCTCGCCGTCGCTGCGAGTGTCGTGCCGATCGCCTTCCGCTGAGCCTCCGGCGGCGGGGACCCCGCCCACAAGCGCGCTCTCGCCGACACAGGACGCAGATGGTGGAAGGGGCGCCCCTCCGGGACGCCCCTTCCACCATGTGGGCCCCGTGGGGCTCGAACCCACGACCCGCGGATTAAAAGTCCGATGCTCTACCGACTGAGCTAGAGGCCCGCGACGTACAAGCCTACTGGGAGCCGGATGCGAGCGAGACGCCGGGTGAACCGACCGCTCGGCAGCGTCGTGCCACTAATGCGCGGGCAAGTCAAGCGCCTCTATCCGGCCCCCGCCGAAGGGTAGGTTGCACGACATGACCCCCCACGTCGGTTCCCGGCCGACACCCTCGACGAGGACGCCCTGACCTATGCCCCATCTGACCTCGACCGACGTCGGTACCGGCAGCATCCTCGACGGTCGTTATCGCCTCGACGAGACGATCGGCGAGGGCGGCATGGCACGCGTCTATCGAGCGCAGGACATGGCGCTGCAGCGCACCGTCGCGATCAAGGTCATGCGTGGTCCGACCGAGGGCGCACCCGCTCAGGATCGGGTGCGGTCCGAGACGACGCTGCTCGCCTCGCTGGGGCATCCGTCGCTCGTGACGCTCTACGACGCGCACATCTCCGCCACCGAGCCCAGCTACCTCGTCATGGAGTTCGTCGAGGGCAAGACGCTGCGCGACCGGCTGGATCAGGGGCCGCTCCCTCCCGACGAGGTCGCCGCCCTCGCGATCGATCTGGCCGAGGCGCTGCACGTCGTCCACGAGAAGTCGGTCGTCCACCGCGACATCAAGCCCTCCAACATCCTGCTGTGGCCCTCTCCGCTGCCCGACCGCACCTTCCGTGCGAAGCTCACCGACTTCGGCATCGCCTACCTTCTCGACGCAACGCGGGTGACCTCGCCGGGCACGGTGATCGGTACGGCCGCCTACCTCGCGCCCGAGCAGGTGCGTGGCGAGAAGCCGTCGCCGGCGGCCGACATCTACGGGCTGGGGCTGGTGCTCCTCGAAGCCCTCACCGCCCGGCGCGCGTTCGCCGACGCCGTCGGCCACGAGGCGATCGTCGCCCGTCTCACGGTGTCGCCGACCATCCCCCTCGAGCTCCCGGCGACGTGGCGCGCGCTCCTGGCGGCGATGACGGC
Organism: Microbacterium sp. 4R-513; assembly: GCF_011046485.1. Classification (NCBI taxonomy): domain Bacteria; kingdom Bacillati; phylum Actinomycetota; class Actinomycetes; order Micrococcales; family Microbacteriaceae; genus Microbacterium; species Microbacterium sp. 4R-513. Next base: position 2,547,387 of record NZ_CP049256.1, on the reverse strand, counting down.
ATCCAATCCCGAGCGTCGCCCCACGGCGCTGCAAGTCGCGCTCGCGGCGACCGAGCTGCGCGAGCCGCGCCCCTCGACGGGCGAGGTCCTCGCCGCGCTCATGGACCCGGCGATGACCGCGCCCTCTTCGATCACCGCGCCCTCCACCATCGAGGAGGAGGTCTTCTCGATGCAGGCCGAGGCATCGGTCGCGACCCCGCCGGGGACCCCCGTCGTGCCCGAAACGACTCGGACGCAGCTTCTGGTCCCCGACGAGCCGCCGCACCACGCCGACGGCTCGCGAGACCGCCGACGCACCTGGATCCTCGCGGTCGTCGGAGTCCTCCTCGCGATCGCCGTCGCCACGGTCATCGCCGTCGGAGTCGCCGTGTCGACGAACTCGGCACCCGATCCCACGCCGTCTCTCCCCGCCGTGGAAGAGCCGCTGGGCACGCACCTGCAGGATCTCCTCGACGAGGTCACGCCATGATGCGCCACCGCCTCGCCGCCGCTCTCGCGGGCTCGGCGCTCGTCGTCGCCCTCGCGGGGTGCGGGGCGCAGCCGACGCTCGACGGGACCGCTGCAGCCGGAATGCAGGACTCGGTCGTGGCGGTGGCGCAGCTCGCCGCGAACGGCGATGCTCCGGGAGCGACGGCTCAGCTCGATCAGCTGCAGAGCCAGCTGGATGCCGCGATCGACGGCGACCTCGTGACGGCGGCGCGGGCCGCGCGCATCCAGGACGCGATCGACGCCGTCCGCGCCGATCTCGCCGCGCTGGCGGCACCTCAGCCGGCGCCGAGCCCATCCGAGAGCGAGACGCAGCTCGTGGATACGGGCGGGAGCGACGACACCGGCGCCGACAGCGGCAAGAGCGACAGCGGCAAGAGCGACAGCGGCAGCACCGACAACAGCGGCTCGAACGGCAACGACAACAAGGGCCCCGGCAACAACAACGGCAAGGGCAGCGGGAAGAGCGGCAAGGCCGGCGGCTGACCCGCCGTCGCCGGGTCGGTCAGACGCCGCTCTGCGCGAGTTCCGCGCCGGCGTGCGCGAGCTCGGCGAGAGCGGCGTCGCTCGTCTCGGCGGCCACACCGGCCACCAGGTCCGTGAGCACCCGGACGTGCCGCCCGTGCTCGATTGCGTCGAGTGCCGAAGCGCGCACGCAGTAATCGGTCGCGATGCCCGCGACATCAACGTCGACGACCCCTGCCGCCTCCAGCAGCTCCGAGACCTTCTGGCCCTCGTCGGTCGTGCCCTCGAAGAGCGAGTAGGCCGGCTGCCCCTGGCCCTTCTTCACGTGATGCGTCACCGAGGACGTGTCGAGCCCCTCGTCGTACTCTGCGCCCTGCGTGCCGCTCACGCAGTGGACGGGCCACGTGTCGATGAAGTCGGGCTCGGGGTGGAAGTGCCCGCCGTTGTCGTTGTCGGCGTCGTGCCAGTCGCGTGACGCGACGATGAGGGCGTACTCGTCTGCGTGCGCCTCGAGGTAGCGCGAGATGCGCTCGGCGACGGCGTCGCCGCCCTCGACCCCGAGAGCGCCGCCTTCGGTGAAGTCGTTCTGCACGTCGACGATGAACAGCGCTTTGCTCATGCTTCGAGATTACGCCGGCTGCGTCTGGATCTGCCCGGTGCGACGGCGACGGATGCCTCGGCACCCCGGGCCGCGGCATCCGTCCCCCTCCTCGCCAGACGCGACGGCCACCAGATCGCGCGCCCGATGTCGTACGCGACAGCAGGGACCAGGAGCGACCGGACGACGAAGGTGTCGAGGAGCACGCCGAAGGCGACGATGAAGGCGATCTGCGCGAGGAACAGGATCGGGATGACGCCCAGCGCCGCGAACGTCGCCGCGAGCACCAGCCCGGCCGAGGTGATGACACCTCCGGTCGCGACGAGACCGCGCAGGATGCCCGGTCTCGTGCCGTGTCCGATCGTCTCTTCCCGCACGCGCGACATGAGGAAGATGTTGTAGTCCACCCCGAGGGCGACGAGGAAGACGAATCCGTAGAGCGGGACGGCCGGATCGGCGCCCGGGAAGCGGAAGATCCCGTTGAACACGAGAGCGCTCACTCCCAATGCGGCCCCGAACGACAGGATGACGCTCAGGATCAGCAGCACCGGCGCGAGGATCGCCCGCAGCAGCAGCATGAGGATCACCAGGATGACCGCGAGCACGACCGGGATGATGAGCGTGCGGTCGCGGATCGACGTGTCGTTCGAGTCGATGTCGGTCGCGGTCACACCGCCGACGAGGGCGGTGCCGGCACCGAGCTCGTCGTCGAAGGCGACGCGAAGCTCGCGCACGGTGTCTTCCGCCGCGAGGGAGTCGGCGGCGTCCGTCAGCGTCCCGATCAGGAGCACATCCCCGTCCGAGACCGTCGGCTCCGGTGCGGGCGTGCCCGGCGGCCCGGGCGCCGTGAGCACGGCTTCGCCGTCCTGCACCTCGATCGCCGCCTGTCCCGTCGGAGAATCCGCGGATGCCGCGGCCACCGTGTCGATGCCGTCGCTGTCGTCGAGCACGCTCGCCGCTTCGTCGAGCTGGTCCTCGGGGACGACGACGTAGACGGGGCTCCCCGATCCGGCGGGGAAGTGCTCGGCGAGGACGTCCTGCCCGTCGCGCGCCTCGGACGCGCCGAGGACGAGATCGCTCGACGGCACGCCGTCGGCCTGCAGCACGAGGATGCCGGCGGCCGCCGTGAGCAGGAGCGCCGTGCTGACGATCCAGATGGGCCGCGACCGCCGAGCGACGAAGCGCGCCTGGCGCGGCCAGAACCCCTTGACGGGCTGGGTGAGGTCGTCGGGCAGCGGCTTCGCCGGCCCCTTGGGGATGAACGGCCAGAACGCCGAACGGCCGAAGACCGCCAGGAGCGCGGGAAGGAAGGTCAGCGCTGAGAGCACCGCGAAGGCGATCCCGATGGCGGCGATCGGGCCGAGCGCGCGGTTGGTCGCGAGATCCGAGAGGAGGAGGCAGAGCAGGCCCGCGATCACCGTCCCGCCGGAGGCGATGATCGGCTCGAAGGATCCGCGCCACGCGCGGGTCGTGGCATCCCATCGCTTCATCCCCTCGGCGATCGCCTCGCGGAATCTCGCGACGTACAGCAGGGCGTAATCGGTCGCGGCGCCGATCACGAGGATGAAGAGGATGCCCTGGACCTGGCCGTTGAGAACGACGATGCCTGCCTTCGCGAGCCACCAGACGGTCAGAAGTGCGACGCACAGCGCGAACGTCGAGGTCAGCAGCACGAGGACCGGGAGGAGCGGCGAGCGGTAGACGATCACGAGGATGACGAACACCGCAGCGAGGGCGACGACGAGGAGAAGCCCGTCGATGCCGAGGAAGCCTGCGACGAGATCGGCCGTAAACCCGGCGGGGCCCGTGACCCACCCCTCCAGCCCCGCGGGGAGGTCTTCGTCGATCATCGTCCGCAGCGCCTCGACGGTGTCGCTGACCTCGCCGGAGGAGTCGATCGGCACGAAGATCTGCACCGCCTCTCCATCGTCCGACACGATCGGCGGGGAGACGTCCCCGGTCACGCCCTCGACCTCGGCCAGCTGTTCGGCGAAGTCCTGTAGGTCGGCGAGCTGCTCGTCGGTGAGCGTCCCGTCTCCCGTCACGACGACGACAGCAGGGATCGTGTCCTCGCCGAGGAAGTCGGGCAGGCGCTCGCTGACCGCGGTCGCGTCGGCACTCTGCGGGAGATAGCTCGACTGGTCGTTCGTCGACACCTCGTCGACCTTGCCGAAGTACGGTCCCCCGATCGAACCGCCGACGACCCACACCAGGATGAGGACGACAGGGATGCCGATCCTCAGCCACCGCGTCGGCTGATGGCTGCTGCGGAGCTCTCGACGCGTCGACATATCGCTAGATTATCTAGCAATTCCGAGATTGTGCGAGTCCTCTAGGCTGAGGCGGATGCTTCCGGCCCTGATCGCTCTCGTCGGTGCGCTGGTCTACGGCTCCGCCGACTTCCTTGGGGGGCTGGCGGCGCGGAGTCTCCGCTCGATCGTGGTCACGGCGGTGGCGGCCATCGCGGGGCTCGTCCTCCTGCTGGTGGCGTATCCGTTCGTCGGCGGGCAGTGGATCCCCGCCGACATCGGGTGGGGCGTCGTCTCCGGGTTCACCGGGGCGGCGGCGATCGTCCTGCTCTACGCCTGCCTCGCGATCGGGCCGATGAGCATCCTCTCGCCGCTCACGGCGGTCGTCTCGGCCATCGCTCCGATCGTGTGGGGTCTCGTCGTCGACGGCGAGACGCTGTCGTGGGTCGGCTGCGCCGGCCTCGCCGTCGCCCTCGTCGCCGTGGTCCTCGTGGGCTTCATACCCGGCGAGAAGGTCGTGCGCCCGAGCGCCCGCGGGCTCCTCCTCGCGATCGGCGCGGGGCTCGCGATCGGCGCCTTCCTCATCGTGATCGACCAGACGAGCGACGAGAGCGGCCTCGTTCCCCTCATCCTCAACCGCTCGGTGAGCAGTGTCATCACGCTGGCTGCTGTGGGCGTCATCGCGGTCATCGCCGTCCGGGCCGGCCGGGGCGCGGCATCCATCCTTCCCCCAGCCGGTGCGCGGCTCGGCGCGACGCCCACGGGACACGCCGATCTCGAGCACGCGGTCGAGGAGGCCGCCTCGACGAGGGTTGCGACCCCGCTTCGCCGCGCCTTCCTGCTGACGGCGGCGTGCGGGGTGGTGGATGCCGTGGCGAACGTCGTGATGCTCTTCGCGCTGCGCACCGGCGACCTGACGATCGTCTCGGCGCTCACCGCGATGTACCCCGCGGGCACGATCCTGCTCGCGGCGCTCGTGCTGCGTGAGCGCATCGCCGGTGTGCAATGGCTCGGTCTCGCTCTGGCGCTCGCCGCGGGGGCGATGCTGGCACTGGCCTGATCGCGTCGAGCCCGGGGCGGCCGGCGCAGCGTGAGTCGGCGCGGGACCGGGGCGGCCGGCGCAGCGTGAGTCGGCGCGGGACCGGGGCGTCCGGCGCAGTGTGAGTCGGCGCGGGACCGGGGCGTCAGCCGCGCGCGAAGAGCAGCACCCAGGAGATGATCGTCGCGACGACGCCCAGGCCGAACAGTCCGGCGGCGAGGAGGGCGACGGCCCGGACAGCGGGTGACCCGTGCGTCAGCCGCATCCGGTTCGCTCGACCTCGCCGGTAGAAGATGTCGGCCATGTCCTTGCCGGCGAGCTCGCGGGCCTGCTCGTGCGTGAGGAACGATGCGTTGACGCCGCCATCCTCGTCGAACCAGCGCACAAGAGACGAGTCCTCCCCGTGCTCGACGATCGCGCGGACCGGGAGCCAGGTGCCGTCCGCGAGGCGGAGGACCAGCGCGATGATGCCCAGGAGCAGACCGGCGCCGATCCCCACCCACGTGAAGATCTCGATCACGGCGTCGAGCGCGTGGTCCATCGGCTCCTCACGGGATCGAGGTGAGCAAGGGGGGCGGACAGGCCTCGAGGCTGCGCCTCGGATCACCCCGCGGCATCGATCCTTCGCGAGGTCCGAGCACGGGGTGCGCTCCCGATGCTACCCGAGCCCTCCGGGTCGCTCGCGCGCATCGGGACGCCCCAGCCGCCTCGTGCCGCCGGTCGCCCGGCGACACGCCCTCACGCCGCGCGCCGCCTCCGCCTCCCACTCGGGTCAGCCGATGATCGTCACCGAGTAGCCCCCTGCCTCCTTCGTCTCGGGATCGACGTGGCTGAAGCGCAGCAGATGCGCGAACGGCCCGCCTTCGGCGAGCGCCGCCGCGAGGTCGTGCGCCGTCAGGTCGCCGACATCCCACAGGCGGGCGATGCCCTCGACGAGCGCGCTCTGCCCGCGGTCGATCAGGACGCCGACCTTCTCGAAGACGTCGGGCCCCATCTCCTCGAGAAGCCGTCGCGTGGCCAGCGGCCGGGCGAAGGGATGCCCCGCAGCGACCCCGCGTTCGATGCCCGGCGCGTTCCGCGCCGCCCCGAGCGCGGCATCCCTGGGCTTCTGTCCACGCGCCGCAGGGCGCTGGGGCTTCACGAGCCCCCGCTCGAGCGCCGCCGCCCAGACCCGTTCGCTGTCGGCGACGAGCCAGCCGCGGTCGGTCTGGAACATCGTCAGCAGGTGGGTGCCGGCATCCCCCATCGCCACCCCGTGCTTCAGCGCTTTCGCGACCGGAGCGCGCAGCCGCTGCACCGGCCCGAACTCGGAGCGCGCCTTGCCGAGCAGCGCGCGCAGCACCGGCACGACGGCCGCGCCGCCGTGCACGAGCTCGAGCGTGCCGGTCTTGGTGACCATCTCGCCCAGGGTGAACAGGAGGGACTTGGCCTCGTCGGCGCCGGCGAGGATGGTGAGATTCCGCTGCCCGACGTGCCGGTCGTGGTTGGAGTCCAGGGCACCGCCCCACTGATCGAGCGGGCACGAGGCCGTCGCCATGAGGCACTCGTGGCCGGTGAGGTCGACCGGGATGTCCCACGTGCGGTCGAGCTCGACGACCTGCATCGCGCCGGGGCGCGTGCGGTCGTCGAGGTTGACCATCGCCCCGCCGATGAGGTGCGGCTGGTACGCGGGATTTGAGGGGTCGCCGCCGAAGAAGCCCGGATTGACGTACCACGCGCGCACGTGCACGCCGATCGCCGGAAGCAGCCCGAGGTTCCACACCCGCACGAACACCCGGTAGCGCCGGCCCGACGTGGGGTTCCCGACGAGCTGTGCGGGATCGAAGGGGCCTGTGTAGCTCGCGTCGATGAGCAGCAGGTCGGGCGACTCCCAGCAGGGGATCGGCGGCCACGTCGGCCGCGCTCCGCGGTCGCCGGGCGAGTAGGCGCGGATGAGGAGGTAGGGGTACACGTCCTCCCGATGGGGGCGCCGCTCCTTGCCATAGGTGCGGATGAACTCCTCGGCGTCCTTCTTCGTGTCGTCGTTCGGCTGCCAGTTCGGTTCGAGGCCGCCGTCGGCGGGCTTGTTACTTCCGAACGACCCCGGAGGATCGTCCCCGCGCTGAGCCGCGTCTTCCTTGGGTGTGAGGATCGGGTGGTCCTCGTTGTCGCGAGGCATGTCTCAGCCGTCCTTCCGGCGCAGGCGTTCGCGCCACTTGGGATCCGTGTTGGGCTCGTGCTTTTTGGGCGGGATGCACCGGGCCGGGTTGGGACCGGGCACGTAGTGCACGTTCAGGTCCTCGGCCTCGACGTACCAGCGGCCGGGTTGAGCCGGGAAGTCGTGGTCGGCGTGGAACAGCTGCGGCGACGTGCATGGCAGCGGATAGCTGTAGTCCTCGCCTCCCACCGGGTTGATGTCGGGAACAGCCGTGCTGCGGCTGCGGTCCCAGTCCCACGTGTGCCAGGCGTACCCCCGGTCCGAATCGAGGTTGAAGTCGGGCACCGTGAACTCGTCGACGCCGTGCACCTGGTCCCCCGCCATCCGGCCCACGAGGTAGACGCCGTAGTCCACCGGAGCACCGAGGTGCTGGTTCAGCGGAAGGTGGGTGTCGAGCGTGCTCTCGGTCTCAGCCGGCGTCGAGGCCTTCTCCAGATCGGTGCGGGCCGCCGCATTCCCGGGCAGACCGGACAGCAGGATCGTGGAGTTCGATCCGACGACATACGGTCCGACGTGCGTGCCCGCTCCTTCCTGCGCCACGCCGTCGCCGGCCTGGTTCGTGAGCGGGTAACGCCAGGGCGCGATCCACTCGGACGCCTTGAACTCGTCACCGGGCGCATCGGCCCGGTAGCGCAGCGGTGCGGTCAGCCCCAGAGCGCCAGTGATGTCGGGGCGGCTGATCGCCGACGGCAGGTCCCGGACGATGCCGCGAGGGTAGGCGTGATCGATGCCTTGGGCGTCGGTGTCCTGCAGGCGACCGGACGGCTCGGTGATGGCCGGCAGCCCCGTCGGGATGCCCGACGGACTGTCCAGCGCCGACGCGATGTCGTACGTGCCTTCGCGGCCGAGCGTCGTGAGGCCCGGGTTGATCTCCCCCGGCTTCGGCATCGCGAACCCCGACATCACCAGCGCCCGGCGGGCGAGGAGGTACAGGTTCCAGGCCGGCACGATGACCGCCCAGTAGATGACCTCGCGCGCGGGGAAAGTCGTGATGTCGACGATGAGGCTCGGGAGGATCGTCGCGAGCCACACCACCACCTGCGCGAGGTAGACGATCCACGCGAAGAGTGCGAGGAGCAGGTCGAGGAGCGTGAACGAGTCGTCGTCGTCGACGTCCGCGCCGCGAGCGGGATCGTCGTCGATGCCCGAGCCGCCCCCTCCCGGCGGGGTGGGGAACGAGTGGTCGGTGAAGACGCTCGGGGGCGGTGGCAGCCGCAGGCTGATCGCGTCGGAGCTCACCATCTTCAGGTAGCGGTAGGTGATCTCCCACATCTCGTCCATCGCTGCCTGGTTCGGTCGCCCGTCGGGCTGACCCGTCGCCGGGTCGGTCGCGGAGAAGGGTGGATCCTGCATCAGGATGTGCGGCCCGTCGGCGCCGTACACGTCGCGCATGGCGTCGAGCAGCCCCTCGACCAGATGATCCGGGAGGGGACCGGTGTCGAGGTCGAAGAAGGTGTGCCGGTTGGCCGTGGCGGTGGGCCCGTCGCCGTTGTCGTACGCCGGGAACCCCGTCCAGTAGTCGTACGCGGGCGCGTCGTCGCGGCCGTTGTAGGGCGCGTCGTCGCGATGGCGGAACGCCAGACGCATGTGCAGCGCCGACGTGCCGTACTCCCCGTAGAGCGGTCCCGGATGCCGCGCCCCGTAGTTCTCCGAGTCCATGTGGTTCTCGACGAGGTGGTGCCGTTGCCAGTGATCCCGGTACGGGCCGCCGGATTTGGCGTTGGTGAACGGATGCCCCGTGACATCGGTCGCGCAGTGAGTGAGCCATCCCACGGCGAACGCGATCCGCGCCTCGGCGTCCTGCCGTTCGTCGTCGGTCCCGGCCGCCGCGAGAGCGTCCTGGGCCTGCCGGAAGAGGACGTACGGGAACTGGTAGGTGCGGCGGTAGTGGAAGATGTCCGACCAGTAGAAGGCGTCGTCGCCGAAGGCCTGCGGCACGCCCGATGTGAGCACCCCGAACCAGTCCCCCATCTCGGCGAGCAGGCCTTTGAAGGCGGCCATGATCGCGGAGGTGAGCTCGTCGAGCACCTGGGCGAGCTGCTCGGACAGACCGCCCGTCAGCTGGGAGGCGAGCTGGGCGTTGTTGGTCGAGATGGGGCCGATCCAGTTCTCCCACTTGCCCACGAACTCGGAGTCCACGACCTCCCACACGTCGAGGGCCCACTGCACGACCTGCCGGATGACCTGTCCCGTCGTGTTCTTGAAGTCGGGCAGCAGATAGAAGAGGTCGGGTCCGAGAGAGCCGAGCGCGAGGTAGTTGCGCCACGTATGGCAGTGCTCGCCGATGGTCTGCGCCTCCGCGACGCTCACCGGGAACCCGCCCGGCACGACGCCGTCGCGCAGACGCCTGGCGGTGTCATGCGCCGCCTCCACATGGACATACCAACCGGGCATGTCTTCCTCCTTCTCTAGAAATCGGTCTTGATGAAGTTGAACGGTCCGAGATCGACGTTGTGCGTGCGCACGTACTCCTGGATGTCGTCGTAGAAGCCCGCGCCGCCCGCGGCGATGAGGTCGACGAGCGCCACCTGGACGGGGTACAGGGCGGCGGCCGGCGCGAGGGCGGCCGCGACGTGCGGGGCGACCGCGGAACCGACCCTGCCCAGCGCCTGCGGGGCGAGAGTGCTGACGACACCCCCGGCATCGTTGATCGGAGCCGGGGGTCCGGTGAGACCGCCGCCGGGCGCGCCGGCCCCCGGCATCCCGCCCGCCCCGCCGGTCTGCTGCGGGGTCTGGAACTGCTGCTGGATGTCCTGCTGGATGCTCGTCTTCGGCGCCACGACACCGCTCACCGCGCCGACCGCTGCCCCGATCACGAGGCCGATCACCGCGCCCACCAGAACCTTCTCCATGATGTCGCCGATGCCCTTGTTCTTGCCGCCGGCGAATCCCGCGGCGAAGCCCATCGCCGCACCGTTGATCGCACCGGCCACGCCGCCGCTGACGGCGCCGCAGAGCACCGTGCCGCTCGTGAGCCCGAGGCCGCCGGCGACCGCCACTCCCGCGAAGGCCGCGCCGAAGGCCGCCCACCCCCCGACCGCGCCGCCGACGACGACCCCCAGGAAGATGTCGCCCGCATCCCCGCCGGCTCGCGCCGCCGCGATGCCCCCGATGACCCCGCCCGCGGCGATGCCGATCATGGTGGCGGCGAACACCGCGCCCCACGTGACGCTGAGTCCGCCGACCGTCAGCGCGGCTGCGCCGGGAGCCGCGATGCCGAACGTGAAGACCGTCACGATGACCGCGACCGCGATGATCGCGATCGTGGCGACGACCGCGGCGAAGATCTTCCAGAAGTTCCGGCCCGACGGGTCGACGAACGAGGTCGGGTTGTCGCGGCAGTAGGCGTAGAGGTTCCAGGCCAGAGGGTCGTCGACGTCGGCGATCATCGAGTCGGGCGAGATGAACCGGCCGAGGGCCGGTGCATACCATCGCGCGCCGAGCAGAACGAGGCCCGGCCCATCGGTCGCCGCCTCGCCGGTCGCGAACCCCTGGACGATCGGGACGCCGTTGCGGGCGATCACCTGCCCGTAAGGACCGTAGGAGACGGATGCCGCGACCGCGCCGGCACCGTCCGTGGCGAGCACGATCGAACCGAGGTGGTCCGCGTGGAGCCACACTCGCGTCCCGGCCCGCTCGGTCGCGACGATCCGGTCGCCGTCGCTGAACTGCAGCACGACCTCGCCGTCCTCGATGCGCAGCAGCCGATCGGGAGTGAGCACGACCGTTGTGCCCGCGCCCGAGACGCGGCGGCGCACGGCGAGCCGGCCGGAGTGGTCGTAGGTGTACTCCTCGGTGACTCCATCGGCGCCCACGAGGCGCCGCAGCCGGCCCTCGTCGTCGACCGAGTGAACGCCCCAGGGAGCCGTGGCGAGGTGACCGCGGTCGTCGTAGGTGTATTCGTCGGCGCCGACGGAGGTCAGCAGCGTCGCGGCAGCGCCCGCACCGCCGTACCCGTAGGCGGGCGCACCGGGAGTCCCGTCCGAACGGAGGTTGCCTGCGTCGTCGTACGAGTAGGCGTATGTGCGCCCCGCGCCGGTCGCCTGCACCAGTCGGTGCAGGTCGTCGTATCCGTAGCTCCACGCGAGCGCCGGATCCGGTGACGCGACCGATGCCAGATCGCCGGTCGCATCGTGCTCGTAGGTGACCGCCCGGAGGACGCCGCCGGGTCCCGTGACGGTCGTCCCCGCGAGCCAGCCGGTGAGCGGATCGACGGCGTCGTCGGTCGTGACGCCGTTCGCGTAGACGGTGCGCGTGCGGTGGCCGACGTCGTCGTAGTCGACGGATGCGATGACGCCGTCGACCGAGCGGAGCCGTCCGGCCACGTCGTAGTGGTAGCCGATGTCCACGCCACCCGGATAGGCGATCGACGTCACGACGTCGTCCGACCGGTACGCGAACCGAAGGGTCACCGGTGCTCCGCCCGTCGGGGTGACCGTCTTGCGGGCGACGTTCCCGCGCAGGTCGTAGTCGAAGACGGTGGACCCGCTCTCGTCGTCGACCCGCACCAGCCGCCCGCCGTCGGTGTGCGCTCCGGCGTCGGCGGGCGCGGGAGCGCCGTTGTCCTGATAGACGTAGGTCACGACGGGAGCGCTCGCGAGGGACCCGTGCCGCACCGCCGTCGGTCGCCCGCCGAGGTCGAACGCCCGGAACACGCGATGTGCGCCGCTCCTGGCCTCGACCGGGTTGTTCGCCGCGTCGAGCACGACCACCTGCGTGGCTTCCGGGCGGACGATGCGCAGAACCCGTCCCAGCAGGTCGCGCGTGAACTCCGTGCGGTTGCCGGCGGCGTCCACCTGGGCGGCGACAGCGCCCTTGCCGTCGATCTCGAAGGTCGAGGTCAGCCACCGCGCCCCCAGCAGCTGATCGATGCGGACGACGCGCCCTCCGGCATCGAGGTGCCGGCGGGTGCGAGAGCCCGCGGCATCCGTCTCCTCGGTCATTCCCGGGGTGTACGCCACGGTGGCGACCGACCCGTCCGGGCGCACTGTCCGCACCGCCCGCCCGAGTGCGTCATAGGTCATCGAGGTGTGGGGCAGACCGGCCGGGGGCGGCGCCCATGCTCCCGCGACGCGACGCGGCAGGTACGCACGCACCGGCAGCCCCCGCGCGCCGAAGACCGTGGCGGCATCCGCGACCTCGCCCGCCGCATCGGTGCGGCGCCGCTCGACGATGCGACCGTCGCCGTCGAGGTACTGGCGCTCGACGATCGGGTCCGACCCGGGCCGGGTGGCGCGGCGCGCGGTGACGACGACGGGAGTGGATGCTGCGCCGTACTCGAACGCGACCGTAGGGGTCACGGGACTGTCGCCGTCCTCGATGGTCTTCACGGTGCGGGCGAGTGCGTCGTAGACGGCGGCGCTCTCGCCGCCCGAGGGGTGGACCACGCGCGTCGGGCGGTACGTGCGAAGGTCGAAGTCGGCGGTCAGGACGTTGCCGAGGGCGTCGACGCTCCGCACCGGATAGCATCCCGTCGGATCGAACTCGAGAGTCGCGACGCCGCCCATCGGACCCGTGATCCGGCCGCGGACGGTGCCCCCGGCGTCCGTCCGCTCATACGCGCCGAGGCGGACCCACCAGCCGTCGTCGCCCGGCACACGCTGATAGCCCAGGCCGGCGAAGTCGGGGGTGTCGGCGCCGTACACATCGGCGACGGCCGCCGCCGTTACGGCGAGGGCGAGCCGTTCGGTCACGAGGCCCTGGGCGCCGACCTGACCGGCGGGCAGCCCGTCGTAGCGGATGCGGAGGTCGGAGAGGACGGCGCCCGGCCCGTCCTGCTGCAGGATCCGGGCGACCCGCTGGCGGTAGCGGCCCGTGGGATCGACGGCGTAGTCAGTGCGGGTGCGCAGCTCACCGGTCTGGACGGCTCCCGCGAACGAGCGCTCGCGAGCCTCGGTCGGGTTCCCGTCGGCGTCGAAGGCGAGCTGCTCGGTGACGATCCGCGAGACGGGATCGGCCGCGCCCTCGAAGACGCTCTTCGTCGAGCCGGTCAGCCTCGGGATCACCGTGCCGTCAGGTCCGTCGAGCACCGCCCACGTCTGCTCGAACCGGTCGTAGAGGGTGCCGCCCGGGGCGGGGTCGAGGCCGCGCCGGTCGATGCGGCGGATCCGCCCGCGGATGGCGCGGGCGCGGACGCGGTCGGCTCGGGTGGCGGGTTCCGCCCCCGCGTCGGTGAGCCCGACGTGGAACGTGTGCTCCGTGACGAGGGTCGCGACATCCGCATCGCCGTGCTCGGTCATCGTCACCCGGCCGAACCCGCAGACCTCGCGGAGCACACCGTCGTAGCGGCCGTCGTGGTAGGCGTAATCGGTGTGCCCGACGAGACCACTGACCTCATCTGTGACCGTCGTGGAAGCGACGACCGGCAGCACGATCGGAAGTCGCGTCGGCCACGCGCGGCCCGCTGCACGGTCCCGCTCAGCCTCACCGGCCGATGTCGACCACGTGATCTGCGTCCGTCGGCCCACGCCGTTGTCGATCGTCGCGAGCAGACCCGGGTGCACGCCCCCGAGCGGCTCGAGCGCGAACCACTTGGCACCGCCTGACGGCAGGGTCACCGTCCAGGTGAGGGCCGGCGCACCGGTGCCCCGCACGTCGGCGATGCGGACGTCCGAGAGCCTCGGGACCGGCAGGTGCGCGATGGTGCGGGGCGCGCCGAAGCCCTGCCCCGAGCGATTCGGCCACCACGTCATCACCCCCGCTGCGACGTGCAGCACGTCGGCGCACCCGTCGCCGTCCAGATCGACGACGAGCACATCTGCGGGGTCGGTGTCGAACGGCAGCGCCGGAGCATCCGTCATCTGAACGGCTGGTCCGAACGTGCCGTAGCCGAGATAGGGCCAGTAGCGCACCCCGCCCGCGTCGATCCGCACGAGATCAGGTGTCCCGTCGCCGGTCATGTCAGCGCAGAACACCCGGGGATCCGAGAGGTCGGTCGGAGGGCCGCCGGGCGTTTCGGGGACGACCGCGGGCACGGCGCTCCAGCCGTCCTCGACGCGGGACGCGACGAGGAGGGACCTGCCCGTACTCCAGAGCAGGTCGGGCAAGCCGTCGCCGTCCAGGTCCGCGAAGCGGACGGATGCCGCGCCCAGCGCCGCGGCCGGAGCGCTGGTCCACGAGCGGGGCACGTCGAATCCGTCGGACGTCCGAGGCTGGTAGCCGGCGAGCGGAACATCCGCGCGGACGATGTCCGCGATGCCGTCGCCGTCGACATCCACGAGCGCGGCTCGGGCGTCGGGGGCGGAGAGCGCGGGCACCGTGCCGACGCTCTGCGGGCGGCCCCAGGAGCCCGCATGGTTCGGCCAGACGCGCGCGGTGCCCCCCGTGCCGAACGCGATGATGTCGGGAAGTCCGTCACCCGACCAGTCCACGAGCTCGACGCGGCCGTCGCCGTCGAGCGACGGAGGAAGCGCGCCGAGGTCGACTGCCGGGATCGCGCGGAGCACGGGTTCGGACGGCGTCGTGTAGCTGAGGGAGAGAGGCGGGGCATCGAGATGCGACCCGTCGGCGGCGAAACCGGTCATGGTGACCGAGGCGAGCTGGGACGCTCCGCTCGGCTCGGCCTGGGAGTAGCCGAGGGTCCAGCGGCGGACGACCGGGTGCGCGTCGCCCGGGAGCCGGAGCTCGATCGCGCGGCACCGCTCCGCCGTCTCGAGCAGGAACCCGCCCCTGCCCCACCGCAGCCGGTCGGGCCGCGGCTCGTAGAGGAACGCGATCTCGAAGGGCCCGAAGGCGATCGTGTCGAGGTAGCGCTGCGAGCCGTCCGCCCGCCAGGTGAAGATGCTCGTCTCCCCGAGGTTGTCTTCGATGCGCTCGAGCAGCCACGCCCACGGCTGTCCCCCGGCGCCCGGGATCCGGCCGCCGGGCGCGGTGCCGAGCGTGAAGCGCGTGCCGGCCCGATCGACGGCCAGGAAGCCGTCGCCCTGAGCGGCGAGCGTCCAATCGCCGGTCGACACCTGTGGTGCGAGCGACCCGTCCGCCCGCCGCACGAGCGGCCCGGATCCCTCCAGGACGAGCGTGTCGTCCTCGTCGTAGCGAGGTCGGCCGACCATCGTCGAGCGGACGATCCGGGGCAGGGTCAGGGTCCATCCGACGCCGAACGGGCCGTTCCCTGTGCCGGAGTCGTACCGCAGTACGAGCTTCGGACCGCAGTCGTTGGGGCCGTTGGGCACCTCGATCGGCACCGACAGAGTGCCCGTGCCGGTCGAGAGGTCGGGGGCGAAGGTCTCGCCGAGGCCTCCCGCCGACCCGCCTCCGGGCAGTGACGGCGCTTGGCTGGCGAAGCCGATGTCGACGCTCATGTCCCGCTCCTGGTCCGAGGCTTCCTCACGCCCGGGGCGTGAAGGAGTAGGCGAGGATCAGGGCGATGTTGTCGATGTCGTCCAGCTCCAGCGCGCCGTCGTGCACGCGGTCGGGGTTGTCGCCCGGATCGACCTGGATCCGGTAGGCGCCGAACGCGCTCTGCCCGGTGACGGCCGCCTGCAGCGCGGTCGCATCCACCGAGCCATCCGCTGCGGTCGTGACCGTGACCGGGGCCGAGCCCGGGGCGGTGACCCGCAGCACGAGCCCCTCTGCGCCGGGGGCCGGCGTCGTGCTGGCGATCAGGCTCAGTCCCGTCAGCACGGGCAGCGTCTCGGTGGCGGAGAAGCTCGTGCGGTCGAGCGAGAAGTCGAGCACGCCGGTGCTGTAGAACGCGAAGAACGCGTCGGCGAACGCCCAGCGGAGCGGGAACGGCCGCGTCCGGTCGTTCGCAGCCGGGCGGTTGGCCAGCTCCTCGAGCACCGCCTCCTTCAGATCGGGGTCGAAGCGGGCTGTGTAGGTGAACGTCAGCCGCACGTCGATGAGGCTCGCGAACTGCAGCTCGTTGGCCGCCTTCGGGAACTCGAGGGTCCACGACGACGCCACGCCCGCGCCCTCGAAGACCCGCAGACGCCTGGCGTCGGGGTGGTCGAGCAAGGCGTCCCGCCTGAGGTCGAAGTCGGAGAGGACGAGGGTCTCCCGCGTCTGCACGCGGTGCTTGGTGGCGCCTCCCGCGGTCGACGGCACGCGGTAGTGCGAGATTCCGGCGTTCGACAGGGTGCCGCTGAGGCCCCGCGCCGGGACGATCCCGTCCACCGCGACCTCCACCGCCTCGATCCGACCCGCGTACGTGCCGGGATACTTCGCGTCGAAATCGTCGAGGTCGGTCTGGAACTCCATCCGGCCGGTCCGGCGCAGCTGTGTCTCGAAGAGGAACGGGTAGCGCTCGGCCAGCGAGATGGTCTGCGAGACGGGCTGCGGCTTCGGCGCCGTGGAGGTGATGAGGTCGTACGTGAACGACTGGACGTCGGCCATGAGCGCGTCGCTGGCGAGGAGACCGTGCACGGCGCTGGCCGTGTAGTCGGGGCGGATCACCGCCATGGCCACGTCGTTCTCGAAGTTGTACGCGCGCTGCATGCGCTTGGCGACGTCGAGCGCCATAGCGAGGTACCGCCCCGAGATCTGGCTCATCCGATCGCCGAGCGCGTTCCACACATCGGGCGTGAACCGCTGGTCGTCGAAGGCGGCGAGCAGCTGCTGCGCGTTCTGCACGCGCACCGCGGCGGCATTCGCCTGCGCCTGGGTGGCCGCGGCGCGCGCCTGCGACGCCGCGACCTCCGCACCGGCCTGAACGGCCGCCGCCTCCAGCTCCGCCGCCTGCCGGCGCATCGCGTCGATCTCGTATTCGCGCTGCTGCCGCGCCGCGGTGAGCGACTCGGCTGCCGACAGCGTGCCCCGGTCGCCCGACAGCGAGTAGCCTCCGCGGGACATCCGGTCGGCCAGGGAGTTGAGCTGGCTCGCGTTGCCGTCCTCACCGCCGGACATCTGCTGCGACAGCGCCTGATGCATCGTCCAGTCCCAGGACTTGGCGGTGTACTCGTCGGCATTGTCACGGGCGTCCTGCGCCCGCAGGTTGGCCACGTCCTGACCGGCACGGTACGCGGCGACCTCGGCGTTGGCCGCGGCCACGGCCCGCTGGGCGGCCTGAAGTTCGGCCGCGGACTGGGTGATGTTCTGCGTCAGCTGGGTGCGCGTCAGCTCACCGGAATCGGCCTTCTCCCAGAAGGTCATCGAGTCGCGCTCGGCGCCGATCGCGAGCTGGCAGAAGTTGACCGCGACGGACTGCAGGTAGTCGAACGTCCAGATCGGCACCTGCTGCGCCCAGTGCCCCCAGAAGTCCAAGCCGCCCGAGATCTTGGCGAGGCGCGACCACACGTCGAAGAGCACGGCGGTGATCGCCGGCGAGGCGGTGATGGCCGACGGGTCGTCGAGGTGCGCGATCGCCTGGCGTGCCTGGTCGGCTGCGGGAGCCAGCGGCTCCAGCGTGTACAGCGAAGCGTCCGGCGCGGCGCCGTCGGCCGTCAGCACCTTCTCGTAGACAGGGAGCGCCGCAGCGGGATCGTCGGCGCGGAACAGCGCGTCGCCCCAGTCGAGGTAGAGGTTCGCCAGCCGTGCCCACACATAGGGGGCCTCGATAGCCGCATTCAGGTAGGTGTAGGAGGCGGCCTTCAGGTACCACGTCTCCGCCGCCGCCCACTGCCCGAGAGCGTGGTAGTCCTCGGCGAGGCCCAGCGTCGTCTCGTAGTACCAGGCGTGCGCGAGGCCGGCCGCGACATCCGCCGGCTTCTTCGGCTCGAGCAGCACGTCCGGCAGGAACTTCAGTTTCACGCGTGAGGCGTACAGCACGTCCTGCAGCTTGGTGGCATCGGGCGCGGATCCCTCCGCCCAGGCGATCGATTTCGACCCATCGCCGACGGGGAACGAATAGGTGCGCTTCTGCGCGGTGAGCTGCGGAGGAATGCCCACCACGACCGGGTCTGCGATCGCGTCGAACAGCCCGGCTGTGAAAGCCCCCTTGCGCGTGAGCGCCACCCCGAAGCCGTCGCCGCCCGCAGCGAAGTGCTCGACACCGTCCCCGTCGAGGTTGAGCCCCCGTCCCACACGGCGTCGGATGACGGGTCCGCCGACTACAGGGACGGGTTCGGCGGGATCCGCCACCTCCGGCTTCGGCGACTCGGCCTTCGTGATCGCTTCGATGAGCCTCGGCGCCTCGGCGTTCGCCCGCTCGAGGAAGAACGCCGACGACTCGGTCGCCCCGTTGGCCTTGAGGGTCTGGGACAGGCGGTAGTCGGCCACCGCGGCTGCCTCGGTCGCTCCGGTCGCGTTGCTCAGGAGCCCGTAGACGGGTGCGTCGACGGCCATCGTCTCGCGTGGGCGCACGCCGTCGAGTCCCTGCTCGACGGGCAGGACGTTGAGCCATTCGACGGCGTAGGAGAACAGCGGCTTCGAGACGTCGAGCCGGTCGACGATGCGGTCCTTGTACTCGGTCAGCGGGAACAGCTGTCCCCAGATGAGCTGCCTCGCCCGCGTGTAGCCGTCGATGGATGCAGTGAAGCGGCGGGCTCGATAATCGCCGGCCGCTTTGACTAGGAGCTGTTCGATCGACGCGAGGGTCGCGGCATCCTTGCTGTCGGTCACCCCCGCGACCGCGGTCAGAAGCGCCTCCGTCCGCCGGAATGAGTAAGCGATGTCGAGCGTGTAGTCGATGGACATGTCAGCCTCCCGAAAGCGTGGTCCACCTGATGAGAGGGCGACGCGCACCGCCTGATACATCGACGGACGACTCGATCTGTCGACGTCCTCGGGAGTGGGTCGCGGAGCTCCGCCGGCTCACGCCGACGGGAGGCCAGGCGATCACCGGAGCGTGGGATCGCCTGACGCCGACGCTTCAGGAGTGCACGCGGGCTCTCTTGCGAGCGCTGCGGGAACAGGACATACGAAGCCACCCTTCGCCTGCTCGTGACGCGCAGACCTGGCGATCCCCCGATCGCCGACCCGGCGCCAAACCACCGTGGTGGTCTCGGCCGAGACGATAAACCTCGCGGAGCGCGTCCGCAAGGGCGGGTGCCGAGGCGAGATCCCGCCGGGGATGGAGGCTTGTGGAGCCACCTAAGGGAATCGAACCCTTGACCTATTCATTACGAGTGAATCGCTCTGCCGACTGAGCTAAGGTGGCGCACCTCGCTTGCGCGGGGCACGATCAACGATCTTACAGGGTCGCGGGAGTGCTCGCGAACCGAGCCGCACACCGCGCGGGCCGCCCGCACCTCACACCGATTCGAGGGGTGACGAGTCGGTTCCGGATGCCGCGGCATCCGGCATCCGTCACTTCTCGCAGCGCAGCCCGTCTTCAGGAACCGTGCCCTGGAGCAGGTACGCCTCGACCGCCCGGTCGACGCAGCTGTTGCCCTTGTTGTAGCCGGTGTGTCCCTCGCCGACCCGGGTGATCAGCACGCCGGACGACAGCTGATCGGCGAGCGACACGGCCCATTCGTAAGGCGTCGCGGGGTCGTTCGTCGTGCCGACGACGACGATCGGCGCAGCGCCGGCGGCCGTGATCGGCTCGCGGACGCCGGTCGGCGGGTACGGCCACACCTCGCACGGGTCGGGTCCGAACCAGTACGGTGCCACGGTCGGCGCCTTCTCGGCGAGCGTGGCCTGCGCGGCCGCGAGGTCTTCGGGCGACGAGTCGACGGGATAGTCCATGCAGTTGTACGCGCGGAACGCCTCGGTCGAGTTGTCGGTGTAGGTGCCGTTCTCCCGCGCGTAGTAGAAGTCGGCGAGCTGGAACGCCGTATCGGGGTTGCCCTGCAGCGCGTCGGCGAGCGCCATCGTCAGGTAGGGCCAGCTGTCCTCGGAGTACAGCGCCGCCACGATGGCGGTCATGAGCGAGTCGGCGCCGAGGTCGCGGCCATCCGAGCCCGGAAGCGGCGACCGGTCGACACTCGCGAGGAGCGTGCCCAGGTCTGCCATCCCGTCATCGACGGTGCCGCTGAAGGGGCAGTCGTCGCCGTCCAGGCAGGCGGCCATGTAGGCGCGAAGCGCGCTCTCGAACCCGATCCCCTGAGTGATGTTGACGTCGAGCCCCGTCACCGACGGGTCGATGGCGCCGTCCAGCACGAGCCGGCCGACCTTGTCGGGGTAGAGCTTCGCGTAGGTCGCGCCGAGGAAGGTGCCGTACGAGTAGCCGAGGTAGTTGAGGCTCTCGTCGCCGAGGACGGCACGCAGGAGATCCATGTCGCGCGCCGCGTTCTCGGTCGTGATGTAGGGCAGGATGCCGTCGCTGTTGGCGTCGCACGCCTCGGCGAACCGCTTGTGCGCGTCGAGGAGGTCTTCCGTCCACGCCGCCGAGCCGCGCGGGTCGGGGACGATGTCGAAGATGTAGGCGTCCATCTCCGCGGCGTCGTAGCAGCGGACGGCCGTCGACTCCCCCACGCCGCGAGGATCGAAGCCGATGACGTCGTAGGACTTCTGCAGCGGCTCGCCGACCGCGAACGACAGCGAGTCGCGGATCAGATCCACTCCGCTCGCGCCCGGACCGCCGGGGTTCGTGAGGAGCGATCCGATGGCCTCGCCCCCGGTCGCACGGTGGCGGATGACCGAGAGGTCGATCTCACCGGCGCTCGGATCGGCCCAGTCGAGCGGTGCCGTGACCGTCGTGCAGTCGAAGCCCCCGCCGCAGTCCTTCCACGTCAGCTCCTGACCGTAGTACGGCAGGAGCTCGGCAGCGACGCCCTGCGTGTCGGGCGTGGCGCTCGCACTCGACCGGGGCGCCTCGTCGGGGATGAGCTGGTAGAGGCAGCCCGAGAGGAGGAGGGAGGCCGCGGCCAGGGCTGCGACGAGCGCGGGGACGCGGCGCCTCCGGCGCGTGGGGGTCTGGTTCACGGGGTCCTTCCACTGGCGACGGTGATCAGCATGCTCTCGAGCGCGAGGGCGGGGGCCGCGTTCTGCTCGAGGTTGCGTCGGGTCTCGGTGATCCGATCGAGCACCGTGAGGGTGCGCTCGGGCGTCCACGCCGGTGCGAGCGCGCGGAGCTCGGTCTCGAGCTCGGTGTTGATGAGATCGTCGTCGCGGCCGAACTGCAGCACGACGACGTCACGGAACATCGACTGCAGATCGGTGAGCACCCGGTCGATCCCGTCGCGGAGGCTCCGCGTCGCACGGCGCTTCTGGTCGTCCTCGAGAGCCGAGAGCTGCGAGCGCACGGCCGGAGGGATCGGCGATCCCTCGGCGATCCCGAGCGTCCGCAGAAGGGTCGAGCGCTCCGACTCGTCGCGCTCCGCGGTCAGGGCCTTGGCGTCGTCGGTCGCCACCTGCACGATCGTGCCGGCGACCTCGACGGCGTCGCCGACTCCGCGCACGCGGAGGACGGCCCGCAGCGTCGCATCGCGGCGAGCGCGAGCCGAGGCATCCGTCGCCAGCCGCTGAGCCATGCCGATGTGCCGCTGCGCGTGGCGCGCGGACTGCTCGGCGACGGCCTCGTCCACACCGGTGCGCTGCACGATGAGCCGCGCGACATCGGCGATCTCGGGATCCCGGAGTCGGAGGGTGCGCACCCGCGAGCGGATCGTCGGCAGCAGGTCGGCGTCGCTCGGCGCGCAGAGCACCCAGACGGTGCGCTCGGGGGGTTCCTCGAGCGCCTTGAGGAGGACGTTGGAGGTGCGCTCGGCCATCCGGTCGGCATCCTCCATCACGATGACGCGGTAGCGGCCGAGCGACGGGGCGAAGTACGAGCGTTCGACGAGCGCCCGCGCGTCCTTGATCGAGATGATGACGCCCTCGGTGCGCAGAGCCGTGAGGTCGGGGTGCGTGCCCGCGAGCACCTGCCGCATCGCCGCCTCGTCGCCGGGCTCGGCGATGAGGGCGGCGGCGAACGCGTGGGCGAGCGTCGATCGCCCCGACCCGGGCGGGCCCGTGATGAGCCACGCGTGGGTCATCGACGCGGGATCGGATGCCGCGGCCTGCAGCGCGGCGACCGCGTCGTCCTGCCCCCAGACGTCGCTCCAAGGCAGAGCGGCGACCTGCGCCGTGGCATCCATGGCGTCCAGCCTAACCGTGCGCTCCGACGCTTCCCCGTGCGGCCGAGACCCCTGTGAGCAGCGTCTCGACGCGGGCGCGGATGTCGGCAGCGAGGTCGGCGGCGGGTCGCGATGCGTCGAGCACGAGGAACCGGTCGGGCTCCTCGCGGGCGATCGCGAGGAAGCGTTCGCGGACCCGGTCGTGGAACTCCTCGCGCTCGGCCTCGAGGCGATCGAACGGCTTGTCATCGGCGTCGAGGCGCCGACGGGCCGCGGTGTGGTCGAGGTCGAGGAGCACCGTGAGGTCGGGCAGCAGTCCGCCCGCGGCCCACAGGGAGAGATCCCGGATCTGCTCGGCTTCGAGCTGCCGGCCTTCGCCCTGGTAGGCGACGGACGAGTCGAGGTAGCGGTCCTGGATGACGACCTCCCCGCGTTCGAGGGCGGGGCGGACGACCGTCGCGATGTGGTGGGCACGGTCGGCGGCGTAGAGGAGCGCTTCGGCGCGCGGCGCGACGTCGCCGCGGTGATGCAGCACGATGTCGCGGATCAGGACCCCGACGTCGGTGCCGCCCGGCTCGCGGGTGCGCACGACCGCGCGGCCGCGCCCGGCCAGCCAGTCGTCGAGGAGTGCGGCCTGCGTCGTCTTGCCGACGCCGTCGCCGCCTTCGAACGTGATGAAGAGGCCGCCCGGCGGCCGCGCGTCGCGTGGAGCCGCCGGAACCGTCGCGTCGGTCACTTCTTGGCCGGCGCCTTGCGCGTCGTCGTGGTCTTGCGCGCCGTCGTGCGCTTGGGTGCCGGGCCCTTGGCGCGCTTGTCGGCGAGCAGCTGGACCGCCCGCGCGAAGTCGACGTCGTCGACGGTCTCGCCCCGCGGGATCGTGGCGTTCGTCTCGCCGTCGGTGACGTAGGGCCCGAAGCGGCCGTCCTTCACCTTGATCGGCTTGCCGCTCGTCGGGTCGGCCTCGAACTCCTTCAGGGCGCTGGATGCGCCGCGCGCGCCGTACTTCGGCTGCGCGTACACGGCGAGCGCCTCTTCGAGGGTGATGTCGAAGATCTGCTGCTCGCTCTGGAGGGTGCGCGAGTCCGTCCCCTTCTTGAGGTACGGACCGTAACGACCGTTCTGCGCCGTGATGACGTCGCCCGACTCCGGGTCGGTCCCCACCACGCGCGGCAGCGACAGAAGCTGCAGCGCCGAGTCGAGGTCGATCGTGTCGACGGACATCGACTTGAAGAGCGAGGCGGTGCGCGGCTTGGGCGCCGGCTCCTTCTTCGCGCCGCGCTTCTTCGGCGCCTCGGCCTCGACGACTTCGCCGGTCGCCGCATCAACCGAATCGGGATCGACCGGATCGGTCTCCTGGACGTAGGGGCCGTACCGGCCGTCCTTCACGACGACGAGCTTGCCGTTCTCGGGATTCTCACCCAGCACGCGGTCGCCGGCGACGGGCGCGTCGATGAGCTCCTGCGCCTTCTCGGCGGTCAGCTCGTCGGGCGCGAGCTCCGGCGGGATGTTGACCCGACGCGGCTCCGCCTCGGGGTTCGCGGAGTCGACGACCTCGAGGTACGGGCCGTACTTGCCGAAGCGGAGGGTCGCGGCATCCGTGATCCGCGTCGCATTGAGCTCGCGGGCGTCGATCTCGCCGAGGTTCTCGACGATGTTCCGAAGACCCACCTGCGCGTCCGAGCCGAAATAGAAGTCGTGCAGCCACGCCCCGCGCTTCTGCTCGCCGCGGGCGATGGCGTCGAGGTCGTCCTCGAGGCCCGCCGTGAAGTCGTAGTCGACGAGATCGGCGAAGTGCTGCTCGAGCAGCCGCACCACGCTGAATGCGAGCCAGCTCGGCACGAGCGCCTGCCCGCGCTTGCTGACGTAGCCGCGGTCGAGGATGACGTCGATGATGCTCGCGAACGTCGAGGGACGGCCGATGCCCTTCTCCTCGAGCGCCTTCACGAGGCTCGCCTCGGTGTACCGGGGCTTGGGGCTCGTCGCGTGCCCCTTGGGCTCGACGTCCGTGAGGCGCAGGACATCGCCGACCGCCATGACGGGAAGCGACTGGTCATCGGCCTTGTCGGCATCGCCGCGCTTCTCGTCGTGTCCTTCTTCATAGGCCTCGAGGAAGCCCTTGAAGGTGTACACGGTTCCGGATGCCGAGAACTCCGCGCGCTGACCGGCGGCGTCGACCGCCAGGGTGACGGTCGTCGTCTCGTACTTGGCGTCCGACATCTGGCTCGCGACGGTCCGCTTCCAGATGAGGTCGTACATGCGCTGCTCGTCGCGGTCGAGCTCCGACGACACCGAGGACGGCGTGCGGAAGTCCTCGCCCGAGGGACGGATCGCCTCGTGCGCCTCCTGGGCGTTCTTGCTGTTGTTGCGATAGACCCGCGGGTTGAGCGGGACCGCCTTCTCGCCGTACAGCGTCACTGCTTGCGCCCGGGCAGCCTCGACCGCCTGCTTCGAGAGAGCGGTCGAGTCGGTGCGCATATAGGTGATGTACCCCTTCTCGTAGAGACGCTGCGCGACGCTCATGGCGTGCTTGGCGCTCATCGAGAGCTTGCGACCCGCCTCCTGCTGGAGGGTCGAGGTCGTGAAGGGGGCCCGGGGACTGCGGGTGCCCGGCTTGGACTCGAGATTCGTGACGGATGCCTGGGCCGCCGCGGTGACCGCGTCGGACAGCGCCCGTGCCGCCGCCTCGTCGAGGACGAGCACGGCCTTCTTCAGGACGCCGAGGTCGTCGAAGTCCGTTCCCCGCGCGAGCGGAGCGCCGTCGACGCGGACGAGGCGGGTCGTGAAGGACGCGGATGCCTCCTGCCGCTTGGTGGCGAGAGCCTCGACGTCCCAATAGGACGCCGACTTGAACGCCATGCGCTCCCGCTCCCGGTCGACGACCATGCGCGTCGCGGCGGACTGCACGCGGCCGGCGCTCAGCGTCGATCCTTCGCGGCCGCTTCCCACCTTGCGCCACAGCACGGGCGAGACATCCCAGCCGTACAGGCGGTCGAGCACCCGGCGGGTCTCCTGTGCGTCGACGAGCGCGAGGTCGAGCTCGCGCGTGTTCTCGGCGGCCGCCTTGATGGCGTCCTTCGTGATCTCGTGGAACACCATGCGCTTCACGGGGACCTTGGGCTTCAGCACCTCGAGGAGGTGCCACGCGATGGCCTCGCCCTCGCGATCCTCATCGGTCGCGAGCAGGACTTCGTCGGCTCCCTTGAGTGCGCGCTTGAGCTCGGCGACGGTCTTGGTCTTGCGATCGTTCACGACGTAATAGGGGTCGAAGTCGTTCTCGACGTCGATCGAGTACTTGCCGTACGCCTGCTTCTTGTCGTCCGGGATCTCTTTCTTGCTCGCGAGATCGCGGATGTGCCCGACCGAGCTGAGCACCTCGTAGCCGTCGCCGAGATACCCCTGGATCGACTTCATCTTCGTGGGGGACTCGACGATCACGAGCTTCTTGCCATCTGCCAACGTGAGGCGTCCTTTCTTCGAAGCACACCATACACACCGCTCCCACGGATGGACGCTGTGAGGATGCCCAGCCGGAACGAAGCGAGGGGGTGCCGGTATTCCCGGTGCTCCCGGTGATCGGGGGTCGCGAGGGTCAGGGCGGGGGCCCGGCGCGTGCCGACGCGGCCACCTCCAGACCCGCGAAGCGAACCGCCACCGTGACGGTCGCGATGAGGCCGTCGAGGTCGCATTCGACGACCTCGGCGCCCGCGAGGGACGCCACCTCTCCGGCCCGTTCGCACGGGACGCCCGAAGCCGCTCCGGAGGCCGTATCGGCCGCGGCGAGAGCCGCCGCGTCTGCGGTCCCCGCGAGGCGCTGCCCCTCCACCGCCGCCGCTCCGACGGCGCACAGGCCGACGGATGCGGCTGCGGCCGCGGCGACGACGGCGACGCTCAGGATGCTGCCCGGCATCAGAGGCCGCCCGCGAGCGCGCACGACGTCGCCGACAGCTCTACGAGCGCGATGCCGGCCGGCGCCGACGCTGTGACGCAGACGAAGTCGCCTGAACCGTGCACGGCTGCCGACGCCCCCGGCACAGCCCGGGCGACCACCGCGCCCGCGGCCGCGTCCGGCTCGCCGCGAGCGACGATCCGAGCGGCGTCGGCCGCGGCATCCTGAAGACGCACGTGCCGCGCAGCCGCGGCAAGGGCACCCGCGCAGAACACCAGGACGAGCACGACAGCGGGCAGCGCCACGGCGAACTCGGCGACGACCGATCCGCGGTCGTCACCGAGCCGCCTCCGGATCATGCGACGGTGAGGGCGCGGTGAACGAGGTCGGTCAGGATGCCGCGAACCTCGTCGGACCGCATGATGA
The DNA here is from genome assembly GCF_011046485.1 of Microbacterium sp. 4R-513. NCBI lineage: Bacteria > Bacillati > Actinomycetota > Actinomycetes > Micrococcales > Microbacteriaceae > Microbacterium > Microbacterium sp. 4R-513. Next base: position 2,521,165 of record NZ_CP049256.1, on the reverse strand, counting down.
CGACCAGGAGGCCCGCGAAGGCGACGGCCGCCATCGTGGCGATGGCGTACTCCGCGGTCGCGGCTCCGGTGTCGTCGGTGAAGAGATGGGCCGAACGGCGGCGGGTGAGTCGGGGAATCGACATCTGGGTCTCCTTGGCTGGGGTGGATGGGGTGGATGGGCACGGCGGTGGGTCGCCCGTCGAGGGCGCCGAGATCAGAGCGAGATCGACATCGTGGACATGACGCTGAGGAGCATCGGAGCGACGCCGAGGAGGAGGAACGCGGGAAGCGTGCAGACCCCGAGGGGCAGCAGGAGCCGCGACGAGAGCCGCGCCGCGCGCAGGCGGCCCTCGACCCTCGCCCGGTGACGTGCGAGAGCGGCGGTCGCCTTGAGGAGCTCGACCGCGGGGACACCCGCCCGCTGAGAGAGATGCAGCACATCGTCGACCCCGGCGTCCGGCTCCCCGGCGCCCGTAGAGGCGACGACGACACGCGCTCGTTCGATGGACGCACCGCCCGACAGCGCGATCGCGAGGAGCTCGGCATCCAGACCGGGGATTCCGGGATCGGGCTGCGCCCTGCGGACGAGCACGGCCGTCCAACGGTGCGCGACAACGATCAGGAAGGCGCCGGCAGCGAGACACGCGATCCCCAGAGGGTTCGTCACGAGCGTCGCGAAGGTGTCGAATCCGAGTGCCGCGCCGAGGGCGATCGCGACGAGGGGAAGCCACGCCATGAGCCGCGCCGTTCCCGCCGGCTCGGCGAGCGTGACACGGACGTCATCAGCCGTCTCCTGAGCATCGCGCAGGGCCGACGCGATACCGCGGAGGGTATCGGCGAGCGGAGCGCCGACCGTCGTCGCGATGGTCCACGCCGCGCCGACGCTCGTCCACGCGCCGCCCTGGCGAACGATCGCGTCGGGGAGCTTCTCCCCCGCCTCGAGCGCTGCCCGGACCCGCACCGCGACGGGGTCTCCCGATTCGGCGGTGAGCGCCCAGGCGCGGGCGGGTGCGAGCCCGGCCTGCAGCAGGACGGCGAGCCGCAGCACGGTCGTCGCGACGTCCGCCGCCGTCGCCGCGGTCGCTCTCGCGCGGAGCACCTTCACGTCGCCTCCTCCATCGCGAGGCGGCCGTCGGAACCCAGGACGGGCCGGCCGATCGCGGACAGTCGCCGGATGCCATCGCGGTCACGGGACACGTGGAGCACGATCCCGATCGCGCTCACGACCTGTCGGGCGAGCGCCCGGTCGTCGAGTAAGGCGAGCGCGCCGAGCGCCTCGAGGCGCGCCGGCACCTCGTGCAGACCGTTGGCGTGCAGCGTGCCGGCCCCACCGTCGTGCCCCGTGTTCAGCGCGGCGAGAAGCTCCCGCACCTCGTCGCCCCGACACTCCCCCACGACCAGCCGATCGGGCCGCATGCGGAGCGCCTCGCGCACGAGGCGCGCGAGGCCGATCCCGCCGGCGCCCTCGAGATTCGGCTGACGCGCCTCCAGCCGCACGTGGTGCGGATGGTCGAGTCGCAGCTCTGCCACGTCCTCGATCGTGACGATGCGATCGGAAGGAGCGGCGCGCCCGAGAAGGGCGGCGAGGAGAGTCGTCTTCCCCGCCCCCGCGGCACCCGTGACGAGGAGGTTCTCGCGTTGCGCGACCGCCGCGTCGAGTCGTTCCCGCACGCCGGCGTCGAACATCCCTCGCTCACCGAGGGCATCGAGCGTCGGCGTCTGGAGCCGTGGCACACGGATGGAGATGACCGTTCCCGATGATGAGATCGGCGGCAGGACCGCATGCACGCGAATGCCTCCCTCGAGCCGCACGTCGACGCAGGGCGCGGCATCGTCCAGATGCCGCCCGCCTGCCCCGACGAGCGCGACGGCGAGTTCCCGCACGTCCTCCTCTGACGCCCGCCAGCTCGTGCTGCGCTGGGCTCCGCTCCCGCGATCGACGAAGAGGCCGTCGGCTCCGTTGACGAAGAGGTCGGTGACCTCCGGATCGTCCAGGATGTCCGCGAGCGGGTCGAGGGCGGGAGGGAGGGATGCCGAGCGCAGCGCGGGCGGGAAGTGGCGGGCGCCGGACCCCTCAGCGGATACAGCTCCACCGTCGCCCCGCGCGTCCTGCGCCGGCTGAACCGTGAACCGGTCAGCCCCGCCGCGCGGGTCGATGCCGGCGGCGATCTCCGTCGCCCCGGCACGACTCGGCGCCTGTGGGGCACTGGCTCCGCGCGGGCTGACGACGAACGGCTCGGGCATGCCACGAAGCTAGGCGCGGCGGATACGGGTGTCCGGCCGATCCGGCGCCCGCGTGCACAACCCCCGCCCGGGCCGGCCCTGTGGAGGAAGGCGCGGCCGACGCCGTCGACCTCACCCGAGAATGGGCCCGAAAACAGGGGCGGCATCCCATGGGGGGAATGGGATGCCGCCACGCGCGACACCGCAGTTCGGGGGGTGCGTCGGGTGCCGCAATGCCAGAATCGATGTTCGGCCGTGGATGAGCATACGCAACTCCACGCAACCTTCCAAACAAACCCGAACACGCCTCGGGTGATATATCGATGAGAGTTCTCACATCTTCGACCCACCCACTATCGGAGGTAGTGAGGGTCGTCAGCCGCAAGTAGATTGCTTGCGGCATCCGACCCTCCGTCACCCGCCCGCAAAGGAGCGCGCCGCATGAGCAGCCAGATCGACCACCTCCTCGACGAGACCCGCCGATTCGCGCCGCCCGACGAGTTCGCGGCCGACGCCGTCGCCACGGCGGCACTGTATGAAGAGGCCGCAGCCGATCGCGAGGCGTTCTGGGCCGACCAGGCACGCGGCATCCTCCACTGGCACAAGCCGTTCACGGAAGCGCTCGACTGGTCCAACCCGCCGTTCGCGAAGTGGTTCGCGGACGGCGAGCTGAACGTCGCGTACAACTGCCTGGACAGGCATGTCGAGGCCGGGAACGGCGACCGCGTCGCGCTGCTGTGGGAGGGCGAGCCCGGCGACGAGCGCCGCGTGACGTACGCGGAGCTCACCGACGAGGTCAAGCGCCTCGCGAACGTGCTGGAAGACCTGGGCGTCGGTGAGGGCGACCGCGTCGCGATCTACATGCCGATGATCCCCGAGGCGATCGCGGCGATGCTGGCGGTCGTCCGCATCGGAGCCATCCACTCCGTCGTTTTCGGCGGGTTCTCGGCCGACAGCCTGCGCTCGCGCATCGACGACGCCGGCGCACGAGTCGTCATCACCGCGGACGGCGGCTACCGCAAGGGGAAGGTCTCACCGCTGAAGCCGGCCGTCGACCTCGCTCTCGCCGACCGCAACGGCTCCGGAGTCCAGGAGACCGTCGAGAAGGTCCTCGTCGTCCGGCGCGGCGGCAACGACGTCGAGTGGACCGAGGGCCGTGACATCTGGTGGCACGACGTCGTTCCCCAGGCCTCGGACGAGCACGAGGCGAAGGCCTTCCCGGCCGAGAACCCGCTCTTCATCCTCTACACCTCCGGCACCACGGGGAAGCCGAAGGGCATCCTGCACACGTCGGGCGGCTATCTGACCCAGTCCGCGTTCACCAACAGGGTCGTTCACGACATCCATCCGGAGAAGGATGTGTACTGGTGCACCGCCGACATCGGGTGGATCACCGGCCACACCTACGTGACGTACGGCCCGCTCGCCAACGGGGCGACGCAGGTGCTCTACGAGGGCACCCCCGACACTCCGCATCCCGGCCGGTGGTGGGAGATCGTGCAGAAGTACGGCGTCACCGTCCTCTATACCGCGCCCACGGCCATCCGCTCCTTCATGAAGATCGGTCGCGCGATCCCGAAGCAGTTCGACCTGTCGTCGCTTCGTCTGCTCGGCTCGGTCGGCGAACCCATCAACCCCGAGGCGTGGATCTGGTACCGCAAGATCATCGGAGGAAAGACGGCGCCAATCGTCGACACGTGGTGGCAGACCGAGACGGGCGCCATCATGATCTCGGCCCTCCCGGGCGTCACCGAGACCAAGCCGGGCAGCGCGCAGGTTCCTCTCCCCGGCATCTCGGTCGATGTCGTCGATGAGGAGGGCCAGCACGTCGGGAACGGCAACGGCGGCCTGCTCGTCGTGACGGAGCCGTGGCCGAGCATGCTGCGCGGCATCTGGGGCGACCCCGAGCGCTTCAAGGAGACGTACTGGGACAAGTTCGCGAAGCAGGGCTTCTACTTCGCGGGCGACGGGGCACGCCTCGACGCCGACGGCGACGTCTGGCTGCTCGGGCGCGTGGACGACGTCATGAACGTGTCGGGTCACCGCCTGTCGACGACCGAGATCGAGTCGTCGCTCGTCGGCAACGAGGCCGTCGCCGAGGCGGCCGTTGTCGGAGCCTCCGACGAGACGACGGGCCAGGCCGTCGTCGCCTTCGTGATCATCAAGGAGAGCTACCTCAAGGAGCACTCGGCCGAGGGGCTCGCGCAGGGCCTCCGGGCATGGGTGGGCGAGCAGATCGGCCCCATCGCGCGTCCCCGCGACGTCTACATCGTGGGCGAGCTGCCCAAGACGCGCTCGGGCAAGATCATGCGCCGGCTGCTGCGCGACGTGGCCGAGGGACGCGAGGTCGGCGACACGACGACCCTCGCCGACACCGCGGTGATGTCGGTCATCAGCGCGCAGGTGAAGTGATCCGGGCGAGGACCGCCTGAGACGACGGATGCCCCGGCCGCAGCGGCCGGGGCATCCGTCTGTCCGTCGTAGGAGACGCGGATCACTCGAAGCTGAAGACGACCTCGACCTCGACCGGGCTGTCGAGCGGGAGTACGGGGACGCCGACGGCCGATCGCGCGTGGCGTCCGGCGTCACCGAAGATCTCGCCGAGCACCTCGCTCGCGCCGTTGATGACGCCCGGCTGACCGGTGAACTCGGGGACGGATGCCACGAACCCGACGACCTTGACGACGCCCGTGAGGCGGTCCACTCCCCCGACGGCCGCCGCGGCAGCGGCCACGGCGTTGAGCGCCGACTGGCGCGCGTAGCCCTTGGCGTCCCCGGCCGGAACGAGTCCGTGGCCGTCACCGACCTTTCCCGTCGCGGGAAGCGAGCCCGAGACCATCGGCAGCTGTCCGGCGGTGTAGACGAGGTCGCCGTGGGCCTTGGCGGGCACATACGCAGCGACCGGCGGAACGACCTCGGGGAGGTCGATGCCCAGCTCGGCCAGGCGGGACGAGACGCGCACCCCGCTCACGCCTCGAACTGCTTCGCGGCGACCGCGGCTGCGTCGAGTCCCGCGTTGGCACCGCCGCCGCCGACGGGACGCTTGAAGTAGGCGACCAGACCGCCCTCCGGACCCTGCACGACCTGCACGAGCTCCCAGCCCTGCTTTCCCCAGTTGTTGAGGATCGCTGCGGTGTTGTGGATGAGGAGGGGTGTGGTGAGGTACTCCCACGTGGTCATCTGCGGCTCCTGCCGGGGTCGAGGTGCGTGAACGAGGAAAGCCCTGATGACGCATGGATCGGATGCCTGAGCGCGGCGCTCCGTCAAGGGATCTGCCAGGTAATTCCCCTACGATCAACCCTATGCCTGTAAAGAATCGGACGGCTAGCGGTGTGCTCGGCGGTCTCGCCGGCCTCGTCGGCCTGAGCGCTGTCGCGGGGATCCTCGTCACCGCCACGGTCACTCCCGCCATCGCCCTGTCCGGGGCTGCGGCATCCAGCGCGATCACGATGTTCGACAATCTGCCGAGCGTCCTCGAGATCGAGAAGCTGATGCTGCCGACGACGATCTACTACAAGGATCCGGCCGGCGCCGACGTCGAGCTGACGAAGTTCTACGACCAGAACCGCTCCCCCGTGGCGTTCGACCAGATCGCGCCCGTCATGTACGACGCGATCCTGTCCAGCGAGGACAAGAACTTCTACAAGCACGGCGGGGTCGACCTCGTCGGCACTGTCAGCGCCGTGCTCGACAACGTCCGTGGCCGCGACACGCGCGGTGGATCCTCGATCAGCCAGCAGTACGTCAAGAACATCCTCGTCCAGCGCTGCGAGAGCAACGCCACGACCGACGAGGAACTGAAGAACTGCTACGTCGAGGCGACCACCGCCGTCGGCGACAAGGGCCTGCAGCGCAAGCTCCAGGAGATGCGCTACGCCATCGCCCTCGAGCAGAAATACTCGAAGAACGAGATTCTTCTCGGCTACCTCAACATCGCCGGCTTCGGCGGCACGAACTACGGAGTGGATGCCGCGGCCCGGTATTACTTCAACGTCGCCGCGAAGGATCTCACCCTGGGGCAGTCCGCCGCTCTCGCCGGCATGGTGCAGAACCCCAACGCGTACCGGATCGACAAGCCCAACGGCTCGACGACCGACAAGGACGGGAACCCGATCAACAGCGCGGCCGACGGGTATGCGCTCACGAAGGACCGCCAGCTCTACGTGCTGGACCGGTTGCTGGCCGACGGGAAGATCACCCAGGAGGCGCACGACGCCGCCGTCGCGGAGCCGATCACTCCCGTCATCACTCCCCCCAAGACTGGCTGCGCGGCGGCCGGCGAGGTGGCGTACTTCTGCCAGTACGTGAAGAACATCATCAAGACCGACCCTGCTTTCGGCGCGACGCCGGAGGAGCGGCAGAAGGCCCTCCAGCGCGGCGGACTGAAGATCTACACGACGCTGGACATGCGCGTTCAGCAGCCGGCGCAGGACATCATGACGAAGTCCGCTCCCCCTGCCATCGCCAACATGGAGTTCGGATCCGCCGCCGTCAGCGTCGAGGCGACAACCGGTCGCGTCCTGGCGATGGTCCAGAACAAGAACTTCAGCGAGGACCAGGCGCTCACCCAGGCTGATCACGCGTACACATCCCTCGTGTACGCGGCCGATCAGAAGTACGGCAGCTCGAGCGGGTTCGCCGCGGGCTCCACCTTCAAGCTCTTCACCCTCGTCGACTGGCTCGAGAAGGGCCACTCGCTCAACGAGGTGCTGAACGGCCGGGCGCGCGCCTTCAAGAAGGTCGCGAACTCGTGTGGCTCGCCGTGGGTGAACACGAAGAACGAGATCGTCAACAACTTCGGCAAGGCGCCGGGATTCGTGGGCACGCCCATGCAGTTCACTGCGGCGTCCCTGAACACGGGCTTCTTCGCCATGGCCGAGAAGCTCGACCTGTGCGACATCAAGAACGTCGCCACGAAGATGGGCGTGACTCAGGGCAACGGCGAAGAAGTCAAGATGGACAACCTCTTCTCCGTCATCGGCTCCAACGCCGTCTCCCCGCTCGCCATGGCGGGCGCCTTCGGCACAGTCGCCAACAACGGCATCTACTGCCAGCCGAAGGCGATCGACCGCGTCACCGACGCGGACGGCAACGACCTGCCGATCCCCGCCACCACGTGCACGCAGGTTCTCGATCCGAGCATCGCAGCCACCGCCGCCTACGCTCTTCAGGGCGTCATGAACGGCTCCGGCACGGGCGCCGCCTCCAACCCGCGCGACGGCACACCTGTTCTCGGCAAGACGGGAACGAACGAGGACGACCAGACGTGGATGGTGGAGTCGTCCACCAAGGTCGCCACCGCGGTGTGGGTCGGCAACACGACGGGCTTCGCCTCACTCAGCAAGCAGCGCTTCAACGGCACGCAGCTGAGCCAGATCCGGCACAAGATCGCCCCGGTCATCCAACGGGCGGCGAACTCCGTCTACGGCGGCGACCGCTTCCCGCAGCCCGACCAGAACCTGACCAAGTCGATCCTCACCGACCTTCCCAACGTCGTCGGCCTCTCGATCGACGAGGCCACGGCCAAGCTCAAGGACGCCGGCTTCGAAGTCGCGGTGGGCGACGCGATCGACTCCTCGCAGGCCGAGGGCACCGTTGCGGCGCAGAACCCGGGGGCCGGAAAGGTCGCGGGCGGAACGACCGTCACGATCAACCCGAGCAACGGCGCGGGCGTGACGGTTCCCGGCGACGTCGCGGGCAAGTCCGTCAGCGAGGCGATCAGCTACCTGAGGTCGCTCGGATTCGGCAACGTCCAGCCGGGCGCGTGTACCGAGGAGGCGGGCGTCAAGGGCAACGGCACGGCGACCGGCACCAACCCGCCGGGCGGGTCGGTGGTCAACCGCAACGCCCAGATCAACGTCGACTACAAGAGCGAGCACTGCAGCCGGTGACGACCACCGGTGGAGCACGCACCGCCCTCACCGCGCTCGGCGCGGTGGGGGCGCTCGCCGTCGGCGCGGCGGCGTGGGGCGTCGGCATCGAGCGCTATCTCTTCACGCTGCGCCGGCACGAGGTGAGCATCCTTCCCCCGGGTTCCTCGCCGATCAAGGTCCTGCACCTCTCGGACGCCCACATGGCGCCGTGGCAGCGGCGCAAGCAGCGGTGGATCGCCGGCCTCGCAGACCTGGAGCCCGACCTCATCGTCAACACGGGTGACAACCTCGGTCACGAGGAGGGCTTGCGCGGCCTGCGACGTGCGTTCGGGCCGTTGCGCGGCATCCCGGGCGTGTATGTCCACGGATCGAACGACCACACCGCTCCTGCGCCGCGCAATCCGCTCAAGTACTTCACCGGCCCGTCGAAGCACAAGGTGACTTCGGAGCCGCTGGACACCCAGGCGCTCGACGCGTTCCTGACCGAGGACCTCGGCTGGTCGGAGCTGAACAACGCCGCCACCTCGCTCGACGTCGCCGGGCTGCGCGTCGACGCTTTCGGGGTCAGCGACGCGCATCGGCACTGGGACCGGCTCGACGGGCTCCCGGACCAGATCGAGGAGGTGCGCGGAGCGAACGACGGCGACGCCGACTTCACGATCGGCGTGACCCACGCTCCCTACCGCCGCGTGCTCGACGCATTCACCGCGCTGGGCGCGGACATGATCTTCGGCGGGCACACGCACGGCGGCCAGGTGCGGATCCCGGGCGTCGGCGCGCTCGTCGCCAACTGCGACATCCCGCTGCGCCAGTCGCGCGGACTCAGCGAGTGGTCACGTGGCGGACGCACGATCCCCCCTCAACGTGAGCGCGGGACTCGGGCACTCGATCTACGCCCCCGTGCGGTTCGCGTGCTTCCCCGAGGCATCCCTCATCACCCTCCTGCCACAGGCCTGATGGGCTCTTCCCGGTTCGGAGCATGCTGCCGGATCAGGTAGGCTAGGGGGGTTGCCACGGGGTGTGGCGCAGCTTGGTAGCGCGCTTCGTTCGGGACGAAGAGGCCGCAGGTTCAAATCCTGTCACCCCGACAGCAGAGAGGCTCCACCATCATCGGTGGAGCCTTTCGCGTATCAAGAGACAGGAGCACGGATGCCGCACCCCCGCCTCGTCGCGTTCGACCTCGACGACACACTCGCCCCATCGAAGAGCCCCATCGACCCGCGCATCGGCGACCTGCTCGTCGCGCTGGCGGAGCGAGTGGAGGTCGCCATCATCTCCGGCGGCCAGCTCGCCCAGTTCACCTCCCAGGTCGTCGACAGGCTTCCGGATGTGCCCGCCGACGCGCTCGCGCACTTCCACCTGCTCCCGACGTGCGGCACGCAGTACTACCGTCTGACGCCGGACGGCATCCAGACGGTGTACGCGCACTCCCTCACCGATGACGAGAAGTCCCGCGCCCTCGCCGCGGTCGAGGAGGAGGCCCGACGACTCGGCTATTGGGAGTCCGAGACCTGGGGCGACATCCTTGAGGACAGGGGCTCCCAGATCACATTCTCGGCCCTCGGCCAGCGTGCGCCCCTCGATGCGAAGAAGGCGTGGGATCCGACGGGGAAGAAGAAGAACACCCTGCGTGCCGCGATCGCCGCGCGCATCCCGGACCTCGAGGTGCGCTCGGGCGGCTCGACGAGCGTCGACATCACCCACCGCGGCATCGACAAGGCGTACGGCATGCGCCAGCTCGCCGAGCAGACCGGCATCCCGCTCGACGACATGCTCTTCGTCGGCGACCGCCTCGACCCGGACGGCAACGACTACCCCGTTCTCGCCATGGGCGTCGAGTGCCACGCCGTCGAGGGCTGGGAGGAGACGGCCGACTTCCTCGACACGCTCATCCCGACCCTGCCAGAGCGCGCGCCCGAAGCGGCCTGACGCGCGGCCCACTGCGGCCGAGCCCACTCATCCGCGCTCGAGCCGACCTACTCGGACGGTGTCGATAGGTGGGTCGGTGCACGGATGTGTGGGTTCGGCGCCAGCGCACGGGTGCGAGGTCAGACCCGGACGCGCGGCGCGCCTCCCGCCGTCGCCTCGGCGGGCGCGCCCGCGAGAGGCAGGAGCCGGGTCAGCTGCGTCACGTGCTTCGGCTCGAGCTCTTCGAGGGACGCGACGCCGAGGAGCTTCATCGTGCGCTCGATCTCGCTCCGCAGGATCTCGATCGTGCGGTCGACACCCGCGCGCCCACCGGCCATGAGGCCGTAGAGGTACGCGCGGCCGATCAGCGTGAACTTCGCGCCGAGGGCGACGGATGCCACGATGTCGGCGCCGTTCATGATGCCGGTGTCGACCATGATCGTCGCGTCCTTGCCGACCTCGCGCACGACGTTCGGCAGGAGGTGGAACGGGATCGGCGCGCGGTCGAGCTGACGCCCGCCGTGGTTGGAGAGGACGATGCCGTCGACGCCGAGATCGATCAGCCGTTTGGAGTCCTCGACGTTCTGCACGCCCTTGATGACGATCTTGCCCGGCCACAGGTCGCGGATGACGGCGAGGTCCTCGTAGCTGATCGTCGGGTCCATCGCGGCATCCAGAAGCTCCCCGACCGTGCCGCCGGTCGTCGAGAGCGAGGCGAACTCGAGCTTGGGGGTCGTGAGGAAGTCGATCCACCACCAGGGCCGCGGGATCGCGTTGATGATCGTGCCGAGGGTGAGCTGCGGCGGAATGGAGAAGCCGTTCCGCTTGTCGCGCAGGCGGGCGCCCGCGACCGGCGTGTCGACGGTGAACATGATCGTGTCGAAGCCCGCCGCCGCAGCGCGCCGGGCCAGGCCGTACGAGATCTCGCGATCGCGCATGACGTACAGCTGGAACCAGTTGCGCCCGTTCGGGTTCGCCGCCTTGACGTCTTCGATCGACGTCGTGCCGAGCGTCGAAAGGGTGAACGGGATGCCGGCGGCCCCCGCCGCCGATGCTCCGGCGATCTCACCCTCTGTCTGCATGAGGCGCGTGAAGCCGGTCGGCGCGATGCCGAAGGGCAGGGCCGAAGGGCCACCCAGCACGGTCGTCGACATGTCGACGCTCTCGGCGGGCTGCAGGATGCTCGGGTGGAACTCCACATCCTCGAACGCCTGCCGCGCCCGTGAGAGCGAGAGCTCGCCCTCGGCAGCGCCGTCGGTGTAGTCGAAGGCGGCCTTGGGCGTCCGGCGCTTGGCGATGAGGCGGAGGTCGGCGATCGTGAGGGCGCTCGACAGGCGCCGCCGCTTGCCGTTGAGGTCGGGGACCTTGAACTTCATGAGCTCGAAGAGCTCCGACGGGACGGGCAGCTGTCGCTGGACCATGGGAATTCCTCTCGTCAGCCGCGGGTCAGGCCCGCAGCCGCGTAATAGCCGGTGATGTGGTCGTGGACGAGCGAGCGCGCGAGGTCGGACTCCCCCGCGTCGATCGCTTGGACGATGGCGCGATGCTCGTCGCGCAGGCCGTCGGCCGCGGCATCCCAGTCCTGGATGCGCGTGGCGCCTGCCTGCACGTAGGACTCGATCGCCGTGCGGAGTCCTGCCATCGAGGCGGAGACGACGGCATTGCCGGATGCCTCGGCGAGGCCGAGATGGAACTGCGCGTCGAGCGCGAGGAACTCCTCGGCGGTGAGCCCGCGGTCGTCCATCGCGGCGAGCGTCGCGCGCACGTCGGACAGGTCGTGCGAGCCGTCGGCGGCGAGTGTCGCGACGACCCACTCCTCGAGCAGCAGGCGCGTCGAGACGACGTCGGCGAGCGGGAAGCCCTGCGCGGCGACCTGCAGCCGCAGGAGAGCGGCCAGCCCGCCGCGGGGCGTCGCGATGATGATGGCGCCCGACGTGGGTCCCGAACCCGTGCCCGTGCGGATGAGACCCATGACCTCGAGCACGCGCAGCGCCTCACGGACGCTCGAGCGACCGACCCCGAGGGTCGTCGCGAGCTCGCGCTCGGGGGAAGCCGATCGCCCGCGGCGAGCCGGCCCTCGAGCAGATCGGTCTCGATCCTCTCGAGCACGACACGCCAGGCACGGGCGGGCGCGATGCCGGCTTCTGCGACCACGAGCACTCCTCGTCGATGTGGTCCGACCACACTACACCCGCGTGGTCAGACCACGCAAAGGAGGGGGCCGAGGCTCCCCGCTCACTCGCCGAGGCCGCCGTAATCTGTTGACCATGGATCCCCTCACCCTCGTCCTGATCGTCGCCGCGGTGACGTGCGCGTTCTGCTGGATCGCATCGCTCGTCACGAAGGACACCTCGTGGGTCGACCGCATCTGGTCGATCGTGCCCGTCGTCTACGTCTGGATCTTCGCGAGCGCGGCCCTCATCGAGGGCGAGAACGCGGGGCGGCTCGTCGTCATGGCGCTGCTCGTGACCGCGTGGGGTGCGCGGCTCACGTTCAACTTCGCCCGCAAGGGCGGCTACACCGGGATGGAGGACTACCGCTGGGCCATCCTCCGCGGCCGCATGAAGCGCTGGCAGTTCCAGCTCTTCAATGTGCTGTTCATCGTGCTGTACCAGAACGCCCTGCTCGTGCTGATCTCCCTGCCGGCCTACATCGCCTGGCAGAACCCGGCGCCGTTGACGGGATGGGATGCCGCGTTCGCGGCCCTCTTCGTCGCGTTCCTCGTCGGCGAGACCATCGCAGACCAGCAGCAGTGGAACTTCCACCGCGCCAAGCAGGCCGCCGGAGGGCAGCTGCACCCCGGCTTCGTCACGACGGGGCTCTTCCGCTTCAGCCGCCACCCGAACTTCTTCTTCGAGCAGGCGCAGTGGTGGGCGTTCTACGCCATCGGCGCGACGGCAGCCGTGGCATCCGGCCTCGGATTCTGGGGCGGCGCGATCAACGGGACGATCGTCGGCCCGGCTCTCCTGACGGTGCTGTTCATCGGCTCGACGATCTTCACGGAGTCGATCTCGGCCTCGAAGTATCCCGAGTACGCCGACTACCGGCGCACGACCTCGATGCTCGTGCCGCTGCCGCCCCGCCGCAGGAGCGCTGCAGCGACGGCGTAGCGCGCATCAGCCGAGCCGGCCGCCGGACTCCCGCAGGTAGTCGTCGGCGCACAGCGCCTCGTACGTCACGCGCTCGGTCGACAGCTCGTCGATCGCGACCTGGTCGCCCTCGAAGACGAACCGCCCGCCGACCAGCCGCGCGTTGAAGAGCGCCTTGCGTCCGCACCGGCAGATCGTCTTGAGCTCTTCCAGGCTGTGCGCCAGCTCCATGAGTCGCAGCGACCCCGGGAAGGCACGCGTCTGAAAGTCGGTGCGGATGCCGTAGGCGAGGACCGGAATGCCGTCGAGCACCACGATCCGGAGCAGGTCGTCCACCTGGGCGCGCGTGAGGAACTGCGCCTCGTCGATCAGAAGGCAGCCCACGTCGACGGGATGGTCGTTCGTCTCGGGCACGAGGGTTCCCGCCGCGTCGCGCACGAGGCGCCTCCGGTGCTCGGCGAAGAGTGCGCGGAGGTCGTCGTCGGGGCCGACGAGGAAGTCCACCTTGCGGGTCACCCCGAGGCGGCTGGAGATCTCGTCGGCGCCCTTCGTGTCGATCTCGGGCTTGGCGAGGAGCACGTGCTGGCCCCGCTCCTCGTAGTTGTACGCGGCCTGCAGAAGCGACGTCGACTTGCCGGAGTTCATCGCCCCGTAGCGGAAGTAGAGCTTGGCCACCCAGCGAGTCTAGGGGCGGCCCGCGGTGCGCTCCGGCGCCGGATGGACCACGGATGCCGCGACTGCCGCCTCACCGACCGCCGAAGCCGCCGCCCCCACCGCCGCCGCCGGAGAAGCCCCCTCCGCTGGATCCCCCCGACGACGACCAGCTGCTCGAGAACGACGAGCTGGACGAGCTCGATGAGGTGCCGCTGGAGGCGGGGGTGACGGCCAGACGGCCGATCGAGGACGATGCGTCGCGCAGGGACTGCGACGAGAGCGAGTCGAAGAGGGCGAGGCGGGAGGTCGTGTCGACCACCGCGGGCGTCGAAGCGCGGATGACGTCCATCCACTGGCGCTCCATGCCGAACAGCACGGCGTACGGCAGGAGCCGCTCGTACAGGTTCACCACGTCGGCCCCGAGTCGGTTCGGCGCGTCGAGATAGGAGCGCCGGCCGGATGAGACGAGGTCTGCGGACCGCGGCGACTGCGCCGCACGCAGCCGGTCCTCCTCCGCGAGCTGCAGATACTGGCGAATGCCTTCCAGATAGGTCCTGTGCTTTCCGCCCGCGAGCGTCAGCGTCGTCTTCGGCAGTCCGATGAAGGGGAGCACGACGAATGCGCCGATGGCGCTCACGATCGACAGCGTGTAGATCCAGCCGCCCAGCGCCCCGAGGTCCGAGAGGACCGACGGCACCGCGTCGACGAAGAACAGCAGGGCGATCGCGACGACGAGGCCGCCGAACTGGACGAAACCCCGGACGGCGCCGATCCAGCCGGGCGTCTTGCTGCGGTAGCCGCGGTCGACGGTCGCGTCGTCGATGCGCCGGACGTAGGTGACGGCGCGCACGGGCGGATCGCTCGCGAACTGGCCGAGATCGACGCGGTCGCCGGGCTCGGCATCCTTCCCGAACAGCGTCGTCACGATGCGTCGATCGTCGTGCTCGAGCCCCGACTCATCGCGCAGGACGACGCTGAAGTCATCGGGGTCGGCGCGGTCGCCCTTCGCCGTGATCTCGACCTTGTCCCGCACCGCGAGGTCGACGACGTGCGCAGCGAGTGCGCGCGCCGGCACGCCGAGAACTCCGGCCGAGAGGGTCGGCGACTCGTCGACGGGGGGCGTGTACTGCACGATGACCGGATCGCGGTCGGGATTGCGCCGCAGCACGGCCTTCATGACAAGGAGGAAGGCGAGACCCCCGAAGCCCGCCAGGAGCCCGAGGCCAGGAAGGATCCACTCCCACCACGGATACGGCGGCGGGGGCGGCGGGGTCGGCGCGGCGAAGGTGCGCTGCGCGAAGCCGATCGCGACCGTGACGCCCTGCTCGGGGCGCAGGCCGCCCTCCTTCGTCGTGAAGACGACAGCGGATGCCTCGGCATCCCTCCCGCTCTTCGAGAGCGCCCACGCGGCCACGTCGTCGGGCCAGGCCGCGTCGGGCTCGGGCCCCGCCAGCTTGCACTGCTGCGTCGAGCCCTCCGGTCCCCGGTAGCAGAAGGTTCGCCCGGCCATGAGGCCGTCGGCCGCGTCGCCGGCGACGTGCACGCGCCCGGTCACGGAGCCGAACGGCTGCGCGTGGTCGGTGCTCAGGACATCCCAGTAGAACTCGTCAGCACCCGTATCGGCATACCGGAGCACGACGTCGTGCATCGTGTACGAGATGACGTAGGTCTGCGCCCCGTGCACGTACGAGTCGTCGCCCGTCAGGACGTAGACGTTCTCGTCGTCCTGCTCCGTCCACCACGGGATCGGCTCGCCACCGGCTCCCGTCACATTCACGACCGCGGTGCCGAGGTCGATGCCCGACTCCGTCAGCGGCAGCCGCCGCACGATGCCCTTGTTCTGGTCGAAGTCGGGGAACCGCGCGACGATCGTCTCGGTCGTGTAGAGCTGGGACTCGCCGTCGACCGATCGCACGAGCCAGTAGTCGCCGTCCAGGGAGTCGTAGCGGAAGTCGTCGACGCCTCCGGACACCGCTGCGTCGACGGATGCCGCGACCGGCGGGACGGCGGCAGGCGCGGCCGCGAGACCGACCACGAGCACCACCGCCGAGGTCGCCCGCACGAGCGTGCCGAACCCCATCGCGCCAGCGTAGCGGCACGGCAGTCGACCCGTCAGGGCCGGGTCTGCGTGGCGCCGGCCGGTGCCGGGTCAGGCGGTGAGTGCGAGGGCCTCGGCGGTCTCGGTCAGGGTCTCTTCAGCGGCCTCCGGGCGAGGGTTGAGCGTCTCGCCGTAGCTCGGGATGAGCTCCTTGAGCGTCGGCTCCCAGTCCGCGATGCGGTCGGGGAAGCACGACTTCAGCAGCCCCAGCATGATCGAGACGGCGGTCGAGGCCCCGGGCGATGCACCGAGCAGTCCCGCGATGGTGCCGTCCTGCGACGTCACGACCTCGGTGCCGAACTGGAGCACGCCGCCCTTCTTGGGATCCTTCTTCATGACCTGGGCCCGCTGCCCGGCCTGCAGCAGCTCCCAGTCCTCGTCCTTGGCGCTCGGCATGAACTCGCGCAGGCTGTCCACCTTCTTGGCATGGTTCTTGAGCAGCTCTCCGACGAGATAGCGGATGAGGCTGGGGTTGTCCCATGCGACCTTCAGCATCGGCGCGATGTTGCCCGGGCGGACCTGCGCCACGATGTCGGTCACCTTGCCGTTCTTCAGGAACTTGGGGCTGAAGGTCGCGAACGGGCCGAACAGCAGCGAAGCCTCACCGTCGACCACGCGCGTGTCGAGGTGCGGAACCGACATCGGGGGCGCCCCGACCGACGCCTGCGAGTACACCTTGGCCTTGTGCTGAGACACGAGGGCCGGGTTGGTCGTCTTGAGCCACTGCCCCCCGATGGGGAAGACGCCGTAGCCCGAGATCTCGGGGATTCCGGAGCGCTGGAGGAGCTTGAGCGCCCAGCCGCCGGCACCGACGAACACGAACCGCGCGTTCGTATACCCCGGCGTGCGGCCGATCGTGTCGCGCCACTTGACCGTCCACGTGCCGTCCGACAGCTTCTTGAGCCTGCGCACCTCGCGGTTGGTCACGACCTGGACGCCACGCTCCTTGAGGCCGTCGAACAGCTGGTGCGTCAGCGCGCCGAAGTCGACGTCGGTGCCCGCGGGCACGCGCGTCGCCGCGAAGGGCTCGCCCTTGCGGCGCTTCTGCATGAGCAGCGGCGCCCACTTGTTGATGACCCGCGAGTCCTCGCTGTACTCGATGCCCTCGAAAAGAGGCTCCTTCTTGAGCACCTCGTAGCGCTTGCGGAGGTAGGCCACGTCCTTCTCGCCACGGACGAACGTCATGTGCGGCGCCGAGTTGATGAAGGTCTTGGGCTCGTCGAGCACGCCCTTCTCCACGAGCGAGGCCCAGAACTGCCGACTCTGCTGGAACTGCTCGTTGATCGAGATCGCCTTCGCGGGGTCGAGCTGGCCGTCGGGACCCTCGGGCATGTAGTTCAGCTCGCACAGCGCGGCATGGCCCGTCCCGGCGTTGTTCCACGCGTTGGAGCTCTCCAGCCCGACGTCGCTCAGTCGTTCGTAGACGACGATCTTCCAGTCGGGCTGCAGTTCGGAGAGGAGGGTACCCAGGGTGGCGCTCATGATGCCGCCACCGATGAGCACGACGTCTACGGTCTCGGTCACCCGTCAATTCTAGGCGCCGCTGACGGTGCCTCCTGCCCGGGGCGATGCCTCTGGGCCGCAAACTCCGCTGTTCTTGACGGAGCGGAAAGCCCGGTCAAGCGCTCACGGCCGCCGTGCGCTCCGCTGCGACGAGCTCCGCGATCTGGACCGCGTTGAGCGCGGCACCCTTGCGGAGGTTGTCGTTGGAGATGAAGAGCGCCAGGCCCTTGCCCTCCGGAGCCGACTGGTCGGCGCGGATGCGGCCCACGTAGCTCGGGTCGCTGCCGGCGGCCTGGAGCGGCGTGGGGACCTCCTCGAGACGCACGCCGGGCGCGCTGCTCAGCAGCTCGCGGGCGCGCTCCGGAGTGATCTCGCGGGCGAACTCGACGTTGATGCTCAGCGAGTGACCCGTGAAGACCGGAACCCGCACGCACGTGCCGGCGACGCGCAGGTCGGGCAGCTCGAGGATCTTGCGGCTCTCGTTGCGGAGCTTCTTCTCCTCGTCGGTCTCGTTCTGGCCGTCGTCGACGAGGTTGCCGGCGAACGGGATGACGTCGAACGCGATCGGCGCGATGTACTTCTCGGGCTGCGGGAAGTCGACCGACGAGCCGTCGTGCACGAGGCGCAGCGTGTCGCCCTGCGCGAGGACGCCCTCGACCTGGCCGAGGAGCTCCTGCGCTCCCGCGAGACCCGACCCGGAGACGGCCTGGTAGGTCGACACGATGAGCCGCTCCAGCCCTGCCGCCTGGTCCAGCACCTTGAGGACGGGCATCGCGGCCATCGTCGTGCAGTTGGGGTTCGCGATGATGCCCTTGTGCGCCTCGGCGATCGCGTGCGGGTTGACCTCGCTCACGACGAGCGGCACTTCGGGGTCCATGCGCCAGGCGCTCGAGTTGTCGATGACGATCGCACCGGCCTCCGCGAAGCGCGGCGCGTGCGCCCGGCTCCCGGTGGCGCCCGCCGAGAAGAGGGCGATGTCGATGCCCGACGGGTCGGCGGTCGCGACATCCTCGACGGTCACCGCGTGCCCGCGGAAGACCACATCGGATCCCGCCGAGCGGGCGGTCGCGAAGGCGCGCAGCTCGCGCACGGGGAAGTCGCGCTGCTCGAGGATCTCGAGCATGACGGCCCCCACCTGTCCCGTGGCGCCCACGACGGCGACGGAGAGTCCGGAATCTGAGATGCGGGTCATGGCGAACGTCCTCGAGGTAGCGCGGGGTGTAGAGGCCGATTCTACCGGCGGGGGCTGCGCGACCAGACCGTGTGACAGGTCGCCGTCCGGTCGTGCACCGTGCGATTCATGCCAGAAGCGGCCGGTTCCAGCGCCCGGGCTCGTCGAAGGCGCCGTAGGACAGCTCGACGCCGTCACTCCCGATCGTCGCGGTGCAGACGAGCAGCGAGAGCGTCGGATAGCCGTGCGGACGGTTGTCGCGGATGATCGCCTCGTCGTCGGTCGGCGCCAGATCCGCGGATGCCTCGAGCAGCTCCAGCCACGGGGCGAACCATCCCCCCGGGCGGGCCGCAGGATCGTCGAGGTCGGCGACGGCGGGGGCCGAGGCATCCGTCGCCGGCGTCGCGTGCGCCTGCGTGAACGGCGCGAGCCAGCGGGCGATGCGCGGCGTCGCGTCGTCGTCGACGTCGTCGTGCGCGATCATGTGCGTGCCCGGGGAGAGCTCCACCCGGCGGGTCTCGCTGCCGTCCCACGTCGTGACGCGGACGCGCGGCCCGTCGACCTCGACGAGGTTGAACCCGTGCGTCGGCGGGTGCTCCCCCGGCGAACGGCCCGCGACCGACTCGAGCACCAGTCCACCGCGGGACTGCGCGGCGCCGTCGGGGATCGTCTCGACGTCGGCGCGGTTGAGGAGCACCGCGAGCCGCCGATGATCGGGGTCGGCGGCGAGCCACGCGCCGTTGGCGCGGACGTCGCGCACCCCGACGACTCCGGGATACGTCTCGGGCCACCACGGTCCGATGGCGTCCCACGGCCGGGCCGGGTCCTCGTCGCGGACGGCGAGCAGACGCAGGGGCTCGTCGGCGGTCTCGGGCACGTGGACGATCACGGTGCACATGGGCGGATGTCGCTTTCTCCGCACGGTCCTCGCTCCGCCGTGCCGGCGACCCGGGCCGGGGCGCGCGTCGGCGCGGCGTGGGAGGATCGGGGAATGTTCATCGTAGTCGGCGTGACGGGTGGCATCGCCGCCTACAAGACGGTGCACCTCGTGCGGCTCCTCGTGACGGGCGGCCACGACGTGCACGTCATCCCCACGGCCGACGCGCTGAAGTTCGTCGGGCTGACGACGTGGGAGGCGATCAGCCGCAACCCCGTCACGACGTCGGTGCACGAGGACGTCTCGGAGGTGCGTCACGTCGCGCTCGGCCGCAGGGCGGAACTCGTGATCGTCGCGCCGGCGACGGCCAACACCCTCGCCGCGATGACCGCGGGGCTCGCGGACGACCTGCTGGGCACGACGCTGCTCGCGACGTCGGCGCCCGTCGTCGTCGCGCCCGCCATGCACACCGAGATGTGGCGCCACCCCGCCACGACGGCTAACGTGGAGACCCTCCGCAGCCGGGGCGTGCACATCGTCGGACCCGCCGACGGACCTCTCACGGGCGGTGACAGCGGGCCCGGACGGATGGCGGAGCCCGAGCAGATCGTCGCGTCGGCGCTCGCGATCGTGTCGGCCGACGGCGACCTGGCCGGACTCAGGGTCGCCGTCTCGACGGGTGGGACGCGCGAGCCCATCGATCCCGTCCGCTACATCGGCAACCGCTCGAGCGGGCGGCAAGGAGCCGAGGTCGCCGTCGCCGCGGCGGAGCGCGGCGCACGCGTTCGGCTCGTGGCGGCCCACGTCGACGAAGGGGCGCTCGCCGAGGCATCCGCTCACCCTCGCATCGAGATCACTCGCGTGGGGACCGCGGAGGAGCTCGGTGCCGCGATGCGCGAGGCGGCGACGGATGCCGAGGCCGTCGTCATGGTCGCGGCCGTCGCCGACTACCGCGTCGCCGAGGTGGCCGACCGCAAGCTCAGCAAAGAGGACGGGCCGCTGCAGACGCTCGCGCTCCTCCAGAACGAGGACATCCTCGCGGGGCTCGTGGCCCACCGCGCCGAGGGGCAGACGATCGTCGGCTTCGCCGCGGAGACGCCCGAGGACGACGCCGATCTGCTCGAGCGGGGGCGGCGCAAGCGCCGTCGCAAAGGCGTGGATCTGCTCGTCGTGAACAAGGTGGGCTGGAACTCGGGCTTCGAGTCGGGCGACAACCGCGTCATCGTCGTCGGGGCCGACGACGAGGTCGTCGCCGAGGCATCCGGATCCAAGCGCGAAGTCGCCGACGCCGTCTGGGACGCCGTCGTGGGGGTGCGGAGCTCCTAGCGGCCGGTGCCGGCGTACACCGTGGCCTCGGTGTCGCCGTCGAGTCCGTACGCGCTGTGCACGACGCGCGCGGCCTCGCCGAGATCGCTGCCGCGCACGACGACCGAGATGCGGATCTCGGAGGTCGAGATCATCTCGATGTTGATGCCCGCGACCGAGAGCGCCTCGAAGAGCGTCGCCGAGACGCCCGAGTGCGTGCGCATGCCCGCACCGACGACCGAGAGCTTCCCGATCTGGTCGTCGTGGACGAGGCTCTCGAAGCCGACCTGGGACTGGTCGCCCGCGAGGGCCTTGAGGGCGGTGGCGGCATCGGTCTTGGGAACCGTGAACGAGATGTCGGTGCGGCCGGTCGCGGCCACCGACACGTTCTGCACGATCATGTCGACGTTGGCGCCGGACCTCGCGACGACCTTGAAGATCTCGGCGGCCTTGCCCGGGACGTCGGGGACCCCGATGACGGTGATCTTCGCCTGGCTCAGGTCGGTGGCGACGCCGGCGACGATGGGCTCTTCCATCTCTTCTCCCTCTTGACCGTCGGGGATGCTCATCCCCTGGCCCAGCACGTAGGTCCCCACGCCCGAGCTGAACGTGGAGCGGGCGTGGATGAGCACGCCGTGACGGCGCGCGTACTCGACGGCGCGGATGTACAGCACCTTCGCCCCGTTCGCCGCGAGCTCGAGCATCTCCTCCGCCGAGACCACTCCCAGCTTGCGCGCTTTCGGCACGACGCGGGGGTCGGCCGTGAAGATGCCCTCGACGTCGCTGTAGATCTCGCAGACGTCGGCGTCGAGCGCCGCGGCCAGGGCGACGGCGGTCGTGTCCGAGCCTCCACGCCCGAGCGTCGTGATGTCGCGGGTATCGCGGTTGAAGCCCTGGAAGCCCGCCACGATGACGATCGCGCCCTCGTCGAGCGCCTCGCGGAGGCGCACCGGAGTGACGTCGACGATGCGCGCCGAGCCGTGGTCGGCGGTCGTGATCATGCCGGCCTGGCTGCCCGTGAAGGATCGCGCCTCGAACCCCATCGAGTGGATGGCCATCGCGAGGAGCGCCATCGAGATCCGCTCGCCGCTCGAGAGCAGCATGTCGAGCTCGCGCGGTGCGGGGATGGGCGAGACCTGGTTCGCGAGGTCGAGCAGCTCGTCAGTCGTGTCGCCCATCGCGCTCACCGCGACGACGACCTCGTGACCGGCACGGCGCGTGTCGACGATGCGCTTCGCGACCCGCTTGATGCTCTCCGCGTCGGCGACGGAGGACCCGCCGTACTTCTGGACGATCAGCGCCACGTTCGAACTCCCCGGAATGCGCCGCCGGTTCTCTTCGAGCGTGCGATGTGTTGCGACCGGCGGAGGGCGGACGGATGCCGCGCCCACCGCACAATCTTACGGACGACCTCATGCCGCCCCGACCATGTGACGGGCCGTCGCGCCCGCCCGAGCCCGCGGGTGTGGACCTGCTCTCCCGGCCCGCGGAGGGTCAGGGAAGATCCGCTTCGCCCAGCGGCGCGGGGCCGGGTCTCGCGCGCCGCGCCACGATCCCGCCCGTCGCGGCGAGCCAGCAGCCCAGGATGACGAGCGGGAAGCCGATGAGAAGGCCGAAGCTCAGCTCCTCGCCGAGCAGGATCGTGCCGAGGATGATCGCGACGACAGGGTTGACGTAGGTGAACAGGGGCGCCCGGGCAGGTCCCACCTCGGCGATGAGCGCGAAGAAGGCCATGAACGCGAGGGCGGTGCACAGCACTCCGAGCGCGACGAGCGAGACCGTGCTGCGGACCGTCGGCACCTCGTGCTGCGTCAGGAGCCCGATCGGCAGGTAGAAGAGCCCGACCGCGAAGAGCGAGAGGGTGATCGTGCCGAGCGACGGCACGTCCTTGAGCTTCGTGGCGACGATGAACGGGGCGATCGCGTAGCAGACCGCGACGAGGAGGACCTCGCCGATCGCGAGGAGGCTGCCGGCGCCCCCGACGGCGAGCCCCGGGCCGGCGACGATGATCCCGACCCCGACGAAGCCGATGAGGAGTCCGCCGGCGCGGACGGGCCGCAGGATGCCCTTGTCGCCGCGGGAGAAGGCGATGATGGCGGCGAAGAGCGGCACCGTCGCGACGAGGAGTCCGGTCAGGCCCGACGGCAGCGTCTGCTCGGCGTGACCCAGGAGGAGGAACGGTCCGGCCATCTCGATCGCCCCGAAGGCCAGCACCCACGGCCAGAGCTTCAGGGCGGGGCGCAGCGCGCGGCGGTGCAGCGCGAGCGGCAGGAGGAGCAGCGCGCCGATCAGCGTGCGCCCCGCGACGACGGCCGCGGGCGAGTAGGAGTCGACCGCCTCTTTGATGAAGAGGTAGGGAACTCCCCACAGCAGGGCCATGACGGCGAAGAGCACCCAGCCCTTGGTGCTGAAACGCGCGGGTGCCGGGGCGAGCGGCGTCGAGCTCACAGCGTGCGCCGCCCCTCGAACGCGCGGCCGAGGGTGACTTCGTCGGCGTACTCGAGGTCTCCTCCCACCGGCAGGCCGGAAGCCAGACGCGTCACGGTGATCTCGAGCGTGTGCAGCAGGCGGCTCAGGTAGGTCGCCGTCGCCTCGCCCTCGAGGTTGGGGTTGGTGGCGAGGATGACCTCCTGCACCGTCCCGTCGGCGAGGCGCTGCATGAGCTGCGCGATGCGGAGGTCATCGGGACCGATCCCGGCGATCGGGCTGATCGCTCCCCCGAGCACGTGATACAGCCCGCGGAACTCGCGCGTGCGCTCGATGGCCGCGACGTCCTTCGCGTCTTCGACGACGCAGATGAGCGTCTGATTCCGCCGGGGGTCGCGGCAGATCGCGCAGCGATCCTGCTCCGAGACGTTGCCGCAGATCTCGCAGAACCTGACCTTGTCGCGCACCTCGGCCAGCAGTTCGGCGAGATGCGAGACGTCGAAGCTCGGGGTCTGCAGGATGTGGAACGTGATGCGCTGCGCGGATTTCGGGCCGATGCCCGGAAGCCGCCCGAACTCATCGATGAGGTCCTGGACGATGCCGTCGTACATGGGCTAGCTGAACCTCGTCGGGGGCTCGTACGGCTCTTCTCGGATGAACGTCGCTCCGAGCACCTGGCGGACGACCGCTTCGCCGTAGCGCTGCGGACCGCCGGGCGCAGGGCGCCCTCCCCGCGGGGGCGTGGCCGTGGCCTGGGGCAGGACGCCGAGCGGCGGAGCGATGGACGGGGGCACGGGCGTGTCGACGGATGCCGCGATCTCGAGGTCGTCCACCTCGTCGACGTCGTCGGGCCGGATCGACGGCTCGACCTCGGTCTGCGGGAGCACCTCTCCCTCGCGGACCGGCGCCAGGGTGGCCGTGCGCAGTCGCGCGGTCTCGGCAGCCGCCTCGTCGGGGTCGTCGTCGATCGGGAACTGCGCGACGCCCGCGGTGGGGGCCGTGGCCGAGTCGGCCGGCGCGGTCATCGTCGGCGATTCGACCGGCGCCGAGGGCGCGGCATCCGGAATCGGCGCGACGGCCCACTCGGTCACCGGCGCGGCGGCGGCACGGGCGGGTGCAGCGGCACGGACCGGCGCCCGCTCGGCGCGCGGCGCGGCAGGAGGCGGGGTCGAGGGCCCCGGTCCCCCGGCGCCACCGCCCTCGGCATCGTGCTTCGCGATGTACTTCACGCGGATGCCGAGGACAGCCAGGATCGCCGAGCGGAGGTCTTCGCTCGGGCCGGCGCCCGCGGAGAGCTGCTTGAACTTCGCGACGTCGCTCTGGCTCTGGAAGGTGAGCGTGAGGACGTCGTCTCTGAGCCCCACGACGGTCGCCGCGGATGCGACGAGCCACGAGGAGCGGCTGATGTCTTCGAGCCGGCCGAGCACCTCGGGCCACGCGTCCTTCATCCGCTGGAGCGTGACGGGGCCGGACGGCACCGACGGCGCGGGCTGGACGGGCGCGGGAAGGGCCGACTCGGGAACCGCGGGAGCCGACGTCGACGGTGCCAGGGGACCCGGCGTCGTCCCCGCCACTCGCTTCGCGAGCTCGGGCTCCGGGGAGTCCGTCGGCGCCGCGGGGGCCGCACCGGATGCCGGCGCCGCGGGGGCCGCACCACCAGCCGGCGTCGCTGCGGCAGCAGCCCGTGAAGGCGCTGATGCGGGCGCCGTCGCGGATGCCGCACCGACCGGAGCCGCACCAGCGGCGACAGCCGGGGCGGCAGCCGAGGCGCTCGCCGCCGCGAGCACGCGGGCCACCATGAGCTCGAGCTGCAGGCGCGGCGAGGTCGCCCCGGTCATGTCGTCCAGGGTGGCGATCACGAGGTCGGCGGTGTGCGAGAGCCGCGCCGAGCCGAAGCCCTCGGCCTGGCGCTCCATCCGCGCGAGCTCTTCGGCCGAGACGCCGCGCAGCACGGCCGCGGCGCCCTGCCCCGTCGCGGCGACGACGATGAGGTCGCGCAGTCGCTCGAGCAGATCGTCGACGAAGCGACGGGGGTCTTGCCCGGTCTGCACGACTCGGTCGATCGCGGCGAAGGCGGCCGAGGCATCCGTCGCCGCGAAGGCGTCGACGACCTCGTCGAGGAGCTCGGCGTGCGTGTAGCCGAGCAGCGCCACGGCTCGTTCGTAGGCCACGACGGAGCCTTCGGAGCCGGCGATGAGCTGGTCGAGGAGCGACAGGGTGTCACGCGGAGACCCTCCGCCCGCACGCACGACGAGCGGCAGGACCCCGGACTCGACCGTCACATGCTCGGTCTCGCACAGCTCCTGCACGTACGCGAGCATCGCAGCGGGCGGCACCAGCCGGAAGGGGTAGTGGTGCGTGCGCGAGCGGATCGTGCCGATGACCTTCTCGGGCTCGGTCGTCGCGAAGATGAACTTGACGTGGTCGGGCGGCTCTTCGACGAGCTTCAGGAGAGCGTTGAAGCCCTGCGGCGTGACCATGTGCGCCTCGTCGAGGATGAAGATCTTGAAGCGGTCGCGAGCCGGGGCGAAGATCGCCCGCTCGCGCAGATCCCGCGCGTCGTCGACGCCGTTGTGCGAGGCTGCGTCGATCTCGACGACGTCGAGCGACCCGCCTCCCCCGCGGCCGAGCTCGATGCAGCTGTCGCACTTGCCGCACGGGACGTCGGTCGGTCCTTCGGCGCAGTTGAGACAGCGCGCGAGGATGCGGGCAGACGTCGTCTTGCCGCAGCCGCGCGGGCCCGAGAAGAGATAGGCGTGGCCGACCCGGTCGCCGCGCAGCGCGGTCATGAGCGGCTCGGTCACCTGCGACTGGCCGATCATCTCGCCGAACGTCTCAGGACGATAGCGGCGATAGAGAGCGGTGGTCACCGGTCCAGCCTACGGCGTGGGTGCGACATCCCGTGGTGCTGTGCGCGCACGGGCGGACGCGGCATCCCGAACCGTCCGGAGGTCACGCGCCGACGGTCTCGCCGGGCTCTGCGGGAGCCTCCAGCGTTCCGAGCACACCGGTGTCGGTGATGATCGGGATCGCCGAGGTGACCGTCGGGATCGAGGCGACCAGGAGCGTGCCGTCCTCGCGGCGGACGTCCTCGAACTGACGGATCGTCGGGCGTCCGGGGATGACCGGACCCTGGTCCGCGAGCGGGATGACGAGCTCTTCGCCCGGCATGGCCGTGAAGGCCGTGCCGCGGACGCTGAAGCTGACCGGATCGCCCTCGCCTGCCGTGACACGCAGCTCGCTGCGGGTGAGCGCGATGTGCAGGCGCGTGCCGTGCCACTCGAGGGAGTAGGCCAGCTCGTCCCACGAGGCGGGGAGGCGCGGGTCGAAGGTGAGCTCCCCGAAGTGGTCGCGCATGCCGCCGAATCCCGAGACGAGCGCCGTCCAGACGCCGCCCGCCGAGGCCACGTGCACGCCGTCCGACGCGTTGTGGTGCAGGTCTCCGAGGTCGACGAACGCGGACTGCTGGAAGTACTCCAGCGCGAGGTCCTGGTAGCCGACCTCGGCCGCGAGGATCGACTGCACGACCGCCGAGAGCGTCGAGTCGCCCGTCGTCAGCGGGTCGTAGTACTCGAAGTCGGCCAGCTTCTCCTCGTCGGTGAAGTGGTTGCCCTGCAGGAAGAGGGCGAGCACGACGTCGGCCTGCTTGAGCACCTGGTAGCGGTAGATCACGAGCGGGTGGAAATGCAGGAGCAGCGGCCGCTTGTCGGGCGGGGTGTGCTCGAGGTCCCAGATCTCGCGCTCGAGGAATACGGCATCCTGCGGGTGGATGCCGAGGGCCGCGCTGTAGGGGATGTGCATCGCCTCGGCGGCCCGGTCCCAGGCATCGGGCTCTTCGGGGTCCAGCGCGAGGCGCTCGACCATCACCCGGTACGCCTCCGGATCGGTGTCGGCCATGAGCCGGACCGTCCGGGCAGCGAACCGCAGGTTGAAGCGGGCCATGACGTTCGTGAAGAGGTTGTCGTTGACGACCGTCGTGTACTCGTCGGGACCGGTCACGCCGTGGATGTGGAATGTCTCGACCTCGACGGGCAGGTCGCCGTTCGTCGTGCGCCAGAACCCGAGGGTCGTCCACAGCCGCGCGGTCTCGACGGCGATGTCGACCCCCTCGCGGAAGAGGAACTCGTTGTCGCCCGTCGCCCGGACGTACTTGGCGAGCGCGAAGCTCACGTCCGCGTTGATGTGGTACTGCGCCGTGCCGGCGGCGTAGTACGCGGATGCCTCTTCCCCGTTGATCGTCCGCCACGGGAAGAGCGCGCCCGCCTCGTTGAGCTGGAACGCGCGCCGGCGCCCGGCCGGAAGCATGAGGTAGCGCATCCGAAGCGCATTGCGGGCCCACTGTGGGGTCGTGTAGGCGAGGAACGGCAGGACGTAGATCTCGGTGTCCCAGAAGTAGTGGCCGCTGTATCCGGAGCCCGTGAGGCCCTTGGCGGGGATGCCCTGCCCGTCGGCGCGCGCCGCCGCCTGCGCGAGCTGGAAGAGGCACCACCGCGTCGCCTGCTGCAGGGAGTCGTGCCCGGCGATCCGCACGTCGGACCGCTCCCAGAACGCGTCGAGCCAGGCGCGCTGCTGCCGGAAGTGCTCGTCGACGCCCACCTCGAGCGCACGGTCGAGCGTACGACGGCACCGGTCGACGATCTCGCGCGCCGGCACCCCCCGCGACGTGTGGTAGCTCACGAGCTTCGTGACGCGGATCGGCACGCCGGCCTTGGCGTGCACGCGGAAGACATTCTTGGCGATGTCGGGCTCGACCAGGCGCCGTGCTGAGTACTCGTTCTCGGTCTCGACCAGGTGATCGGCGAGCACCGCGATCGTCATGCCCGAGTTCGTGACCCGGTACGACAGCGCCGAGCGCAGCTCGTCCTGCCAGTACTCCTGCGGCTGGAGCACCCGCTCCTGCAGACGCTCGGTCTTGCGGGGGTCGAACCCGGCTCTGGCCGGGTGGGCCGGCGCACCGCCGTAGACGTCCTCGCCGTCCTGCCGGTTGATGATCTGGCTGCTGATCGTGACCGGGGCGTCGGCGTTCAGGACGGTGACGTCGACGCGCATGATCGCGAGGTGCTTCTCCTCGAATGAGACCATTCGCTCGAAGTCGATCCGCACCTCTTTGCCCGAGGGCGTGGACCACACGACGTGGCGGCGCACGACGCCGTCGCGCATGTCGAGGACGCGCTCGTACTCGCGCACATCGGCGATGTCGAACGACAGCGGCTCGTCGTCGACGTAGACGCGCATGACCTTCGAGTCGGGCGCGTTGATGATCGCCTGCCCGACCTCGGCGAAGCCGTACGCCTGCTCGGCGTGCCGGATCGGGAACGTCTCGTGGAAACCGTTGATGAACGTGCCGTGCTCGTGCGCGTGGCGCCCCTCGGGGATGTTCCCGCGGAAGCCGAGATAGCCGTTGCCGACGGCGAAGAGCGTCTCGGTCACCCCCGTGTCCCCCGCGTTGAAGCTCCTCTCGACGAGCTTCCAGGGGTCGACGGGGAAGCGGTCGCGGTCGATCATGGAACCAGTTCCTCCAGGTCTGAGACGACGACGTGGGCGCCGGCACGGCGCAGGTCGTCTGCGCCGACGCCGCGGTCCACGCCGACGACGAGGCCGAAGCCTCCGGCGACGGCGGACTGCACGCCGCTCAGCGCGTCCTCGACGGCGACGCTGCGGGACGGGTCGACCTGCAGCATCCGCGCGGCCTCGACGAAGACGTCGGGCGCCGGCTTCGAGGCGAGGTGGTCGCGCTCGGCGATGACCCCGTCCATCACGACGGGGAAGCGGTCGCGCAGGCCCGCCACCTGCAGGACCTCTTCGGCGTTCTTCGAGCTCGACACGACGGCGACCGGCGTACCGGCCTCGGCGAGCGCGTCGAGGAGGGCCAGCGAGCCCGGATAGGGCGCGATGCCGTCGCTGCGCAGCACGCGCGCGAACACCTCGTTCTTGCGATTGCCGATGCCGCAGATCGTGTCGGTGGCGGGCGGGTCGGACGGATCGCCCCAGTGCACCTCGACATCGCGGCTGCGCAGGATGCTCGCGACGCCGTCGTACCGCTTCTTGCCGTCGAGGTATTCGAAGTAGTCGCGGTCGTCGTACGGCGGCTGGATGCCCCACGCCGAGAAGAGCTCTTCGAACATCGTCCGCCACGCGTGCATGTGGACCTCGGCGGTCGGCGTCAGCACGCCGTCGAGGTCGAAGAGCACTGCGTCGAACGTGGTCAGATCGGGCAGGGCGTCAGCGGGCACAGAACCTCCAGGCGAGGGTCGCGGGTCGAAGATGAGGCGGCTCTTCGTCGCGCCGTCATGCAAGCGTAGTCGGCGCTTCCCCGCTGATGGAGCGTGCGGGTGTCACGGATGTGTGACGGATCCGTGACGGATGCCGAGGCATCCGTCACCGCGGCCCTCACCGTGCGACGGACAGCGTCTGACGCGCGATCTCGAGCTCTTCGTCCGTCGGGACGACGAGGACCGTCACCGACGAGGCATCGGTCGAGATGACCCGGATGCCGCGGCCCCGGGCCGCATTGCGCTCGGGGTCGATCTCGATGCCGGCGAAGCCGAGCGTCGCGAGGGCGCCGGCCCGCACGGCGGGGGCGTTCTCGCCCACCCCCGCGGTGAAGGAGATGACGTCGGCGCCGCCGAGGACGGCCAGGTACGCTCCCGCGTACGAGCGCAGCCGATGCAGGTAGACCTCGAACGCGAGGGTGGCCGCGGCATCCCCTCGCTCGACACCCGCGGTGATGTCGCGCATGTCGCTGACGCCCGCGAGGCCCAGGAGCCCGCTGCGCTTGTTGAGGAGCGCGTCGAGGTCGTCGAACGACATGTCGGCGCGGCGGGCCAGGTGGAACAGCACCGCGGGGTCGATGTCGCCCGAGCGGGTGCCCATGACGAGGCCCTGCAGAGGCGTGAGGCCCATGGAGGTGTCGACGGACCGGCCGCCGTCGATCGCGGTGACGGATGCCCCGTTGCCGAGGTGGAAGACGATCTGCCGCAGGTCGGCGAGCGGCCGGCCGAGGAAGGCCGCGGCGGCCTCCGAGACGAACTTGTGCGAGGTGCCGTGGAAGCCGTACCGGCGGATGCGGTGCGTCTCCGCGAGGTCGCGGTCGATCGCATACGTGTAGGCCGCGGGCGGAAGCGTCTGATGGAACGCCGTGTCGAAGATCGCGACGTGCGGCAGCTCGGGGAACGCCGCCCGCGCGGCCTTGATGCCCTGCAGCGCACCCGGGTTGTGGAGCGGCGCGAGCACGGAGAGCTCGTCGATGTTGATCTCGACGAGCGGTGTGATGAGCGTCGGCTCGAAGAACCGCGCGCCGCCGTGCACGACCCGGTGGCCGACCGCGACGGGTGCGCGATCGTCGAGCGACGGGCCGTGCTGGGCGAACGCGTCCAGCATGACCCGGAACCCGGCCGTGTGGTCGGGGATCGGCAGCTCCCGGCGGTAGGTGGCGTCGGCCGCGGTGACGGATGCCCCTCCCTCCGCGGCCGCGAAGAACACGGTGTGCGCGGACTCCCCCACCGCCTGGCCGATGCGCTCGACCAGCCCCGACGCGAGGACGGCCTCGGCATTCATGTCGATCAGCTGGTACTTGAACGACGACGAGCCGCTGTTGACGACCAGGACGACGCTCACGCGGGATGCCTCGACCTTCGGTCGTTGAGCGAGCGGAGCGAGACGAAACGCGCGAGCCCGCGCGAATCCTCTGCTGCTCGACCGCCCGGCGCGTTTCGTCTCGTCGCTTCGCTCCTCGCTCAACGACCGGAGCTTTACGACACTCACGCCGCGCCTCCCTCCCCCTGGGCCTGGATCGCGGTGATCGCGATCGTGTTCACGATGTCGTCGACGAGTGCGCCGCGCGACAGGTCGTTGACGGGCTTGTTGAGGCCCTGCAAGACGGGGCCGATGGCGACGGCTCCGGCCGATCGCTGCACCGCCTTGTAGGTGTTGTTGCCCGTGTTGAGGTCGGGGAACACGAAGACGGTCGCCCGGCCCGCGACATCCGACCCCGGCATCTTGGCCTTCGCGACCGCCGCATCCGCGGCCGCGTCGTACTGGATGGGTCCCTCGACGAGGAGCTCGGGGGCGCGCTCGCGCACGAGCGCCGTCGCCGTCCGCACCTTCTCGACCTCGGCTCCCGACCCCGACTCGCCCGTCGAGTAGGAGAGCATCGCGACGCGGGGGTCGATGCCGAACTGCGTCGCGGTCGCCGCCGACGACACGGCGATGTCGGCCAGCTGCTCGGCGGTCGGATCCGGGATGACGGCGCAGTCGCCGTACACGAGCACGCGGTCGGCGAGCGCCATAAGGAAGACGCTCGACACGACCGAGACGCCGGGCTTGGTCTTGATGATCTCGAACGCCGGCCGGATGGTGTGCGCCGTCGTGTGAGCGGCACCCGAAACCATGCCGTCGGCGAGGCCGAGATGGACCATGAGCGTGCCGAAGTACGAGACGTCCGTCACGGTGTCGGACGCCTGCGCGTACGTCACGCCCTTGTGGGCCCGCAGCCGCTCATACTCGCGGGCGAACTTGTCGACGTGGACGGCGTCGAAGGGCGAGAGGACCTGAGCGGCCCGGATGTCGATGCCGAGCTCGAGCGCACGGCTTCGCACCTCGATCTCCTCGCCGAGGATCGTGAGATCGGCGATGCCGCGGGCGAGCACGGTCGCCGCGGCGCGCAGGATGCGGTCGTCGTCGCCCTCGGGAAGGACGATGTGCTTGCGCTTCGCGCGAGCGCGCTCCATGAGGCCGTACTCGAACATGAGGGGCGTCACGACCGTGGAGCGGGCGAGGCCCAGCGAACGCACGAGCGCCTCGGTGTCGACGTGCTGATCGAACATCCCGAGCGCCGTGTCGTACCGTCGCTGCGAGTCGGCCGCGAGGCGCCCGCGCGTCGACATGACGCGCACCGCCGTCTCGTACGTCCCGAGGTCGGTCGCGAGGATCGGGAGGGTCACGCCAAGGCCGTCGATGAGCCGGTCGATGTCGTC
The DNA here is from genome assembly GCF_011046485.1 of Microbacterium sp. 4R-513. Taxonomy (NCBI): domain Bacteria; kingdom Bacillati; phylum Actinomycetota; class Actinomycetes; order Micrococcales; family Microbacteriaceae; genus Microbacterium; species Microbacterium sp. 4R-513. The sequence continues at coordinate 2,489,081 of NZ_CP049256.1, read as the reverse complement.
GGGGAGCGGGAACGGCCCGTTCAGGACGATGCCGGCGAGCGAGGGGAAGGTCCCCGACCGGTGGGCGAGGAGCGCCGCGAGGAGCACCTCGGTGCGGTCGGCCGGGATGATCACGAGCGCGCTCTCGAAGAGGCGCGGCAGAACGTTGACCATCGACATGCCGGCGACGACGACTCCCAGCACCTCGCGCGTCAGCAGCTCGGTGTCGCCCTTCACGAGGGTCGCGTCGAGCGCCCGCATGACACCGCGCACCGACGGCGCGACGAGGAAGCGGTCCTCGGGGAGCGCCCAGACCGAGACCGTGCGGTCCGGCGCCGCGCGCTCGACCGCCGGTGAGGCATCGACGACCGACTGGACGGCCTGCACGATCTCGACCAGCCGGTCGGGGTCGGCGCGGTTCGCCACGACGGCGAGGAGCCCGGCGCGCCCGTGCGAGAGCTCGGCGAGGGCGAGCGAGGCGATCTGGCCCATCTCGTCGGGCGTCCGCGCCGGCGCGGTGCCCAGCTGCTCCCCCTGGCCCGCGCGACCGCCGAGAACGAGGAGCACCGGGGCGCCGAGGTTCGCCGCGATCCGGGCGTTGTAGCCGAGCTCGGCGGGGCTTCCGACGTCGGTGTAGTCGCTGCCGACGATGACCACGGCGTCGCACTGGGCCTCGACGGCCTTGTAGCGCTCGACGATCGTCGAGAGCGCGGCATCCGGATCCCTGCGCACGTCGTCGTAGCTCACGCCGACGCACAGCTCGTAGGGCAGGTCGACGCCGTCGTGGTCGAGCAGCATCTCGAGCACGTAGTCGCGTTCGGCCGTGGAGCGCGCGATGGGCCGGAAGACGCCGACCCGCGGCGTCGCGTGACTGAGCGCATCGAGCACCCCGAGCGCGATCGTGGACTTGCCCGAGTGACCCTCCGCCGACGTGATGAAGATGCTCTGCGCCACCCGATCAGCCTATGGGCGGGCCGGATGCCGCGGCCATGGGATATCTCGCCGGCGAGGGGTCCTGCCGCCACCGCCCGGAAACGGTCGCCCGGTAGGCTCCCGCCCATGTCCCCGACGCCCGGAATCGACGTTCCCGACCACCGCGGCCGCACGCGCCTCGACCAGACCGGCCGCGGCCTCGATCGCAACCCCGATGTGCGGGTGACCGACGTCGAGGTGCTCGCCTCCGCCTGGCACGTCCTGCGCAGGACGACCCTGGAGTACCGGGATGCCTCGGGCTCGTGGTCGACGCAGCAGCGCGAGACCTACGACCGGGGAAACGGCGCGACGGTCCTCCTCTACGACCGGGAGGAGCGCAAGGTGATGCTCACCCGGCAGTTCCGCTACCCGGTCTACGTCAACGACCACCCCGACGGGATGCTCGTCGAGACGGCGGCCGGCCTCCTCGACGACGACGACCCCGAGACGGCGATCCGCCGCGAGGCCCAGGAGGAGACCGGCGTCGAGATCGGCGAGGTCGAGCACGTCTACGACGTCTACATGAGCCCGGGCTCGGTGACCGAGCGGCTGCACTTCTTCGCCGCGCCCTACGAGGCATCCACCCCTCGAGGCGACCGCGGCGGGCTCGAGGAGGAGGGCGAGGACATCGAACTCGTCGAGCTCGACATCGACGAGGCGCTCGCGTGGATCCGCGACGGCCGGATCCAGGACGCCAAGACGATCATGCTCCTGCACTGGGCCGTCCTCGAGGGTCCGTTCGCCCGGTGACCGGCGGTCGCCATCGGCTCCGGCACCCGGTCCTCCTCGCCGTGCTCGCGGCGTACGCGGCCTTCGTCTGCTTCGTGACGCTGAGCCCTCGCACTCCCGGCGGCGGCATGCTCCAGCGCCTCGTGAACGACGTGCTCGGCGCTCTCCACCGACGGGGCGTCGCGCTGTGGGCCGACTACCTCACCGTGGAGTTCGTCGGAAACGTGCTGATGTTCGTGCCCCTCGGCATCCTGAGCGCACTCGTCCTCGACGCCCGGCACCGGTGGCTGCTGCTCGTGGCGGGATCCGCCTTCTCGGGCGTGCTGGAGCTCACGCAGCTGCTCCTGCTGCCGGGTCGCTACGCCGACTGGCGCGACCTCGTATCGAACACGATCGGATTCCTGCTCGGCGCGGGGGCCGCGCTCGCGGTGCGCTCCCTTGCGCGGCGGCGTCGGCATCCCGGGCCTGCCGGAGAAAAGTAAGACTCTCCGCGAACCCGGCAGAGCCTGGTTACCCTTGCTACGTTTCCGTCCTGGGGGAGTTGGCCTGGATGCCGCCTCGCGGAGAGCTGTGAACAGTCTACCCGTCCCGCGTCGTGTCAATGTCAGGGCCTTCCCAGGCCCCGCCCACGCACACCGTGATTAGGATCGTGCCTAGGGGCGACGACGCCCTTCGAGCGGCGTGGGACCGGGGAGGTCGCAGTGGCGGATACGACGGTGACGGAGACGGATGCCTCGGCCCACGGGTCGACGGATTCGGCGCCCATGGACGCCGCCGCCTTCAGCCGCACGACCGACCGCATTCTCGCGTCCGTGGGCACCGTCATCGACGGCAAGCCCGAAGCCGTCCGGTTCGCTCTGGTGTGCCTCCTCGCCGAGGGCCATCTGCTCATCGAGGACGTGCCGGGGGTCGGCAAGACGATGCTCGCGCGGGCGCTCGCGGCATCCGTCGACGCCACGGTACGGCGCATCCAGTTCACGCCCGACCTGCTCCCCGGCGACGTCACGGGAGTGAGCGTCTTCAACCCGGTCGAGCGGGAGTTCGAGTTCAAGCCCGGAGCGATCTTCGCCAACATCGTCATCGCCGACGAGATCAACCGCTCCTCCCCCAAGACGCAGTCCGCGCTCCTGGAGGCGATGGAGGAGCGTCAGGTCACGGTCGACGGCCGGTCCCACATGCTGCCCGAGCCGTTCCTTGTGGTCGCCACGCAGAACCCGCTCGAGATGGAGGGCACCTACGCCCTGCCCGAGGCGCAGCGCGACCGGTTCATGTTCCGCATCTCGATGGGCTACCCCGACGCGAGGTCCGAGGCGCTCATGCTCCGCCAGCGCGACACGGTCAATCCGCTCGCGGCGCTGCGCTCGGTCGTCTCGGCCGACCAGGTCGCCGACCTCATCGCGTGGGCACGCGGCGTCCATGTAGCGCCCACTATCGAGGACTACGCGGTCGCCCTCTCGCAGGCGACCCGCAGCCACTCCGACCTCCGACTCGGCGCGAGCCCCCGCGCGACGCTGCAGCTTGTGCGGGCGGCGAAGGTCTGGGCGGCGCTGGACGGCCGCGGGTTCGTGATCCCCGACGACATCACCGCGCTCCTCATCCCCGTCTTCGCCCACCGGCTCATCCCGACGAGGTCTGCCGGCGGGTCGCGCGCCCGGTCGGGCGCGGACGCTATCACGGCGATCCTCGAGCGCATCGCGCAGAGCGTGCGCGTCCCCATCGCGGCAAGGCAGTAGGCGGGGCGATGAGACGGCTCTGGCCGTTCACGGCGCGAGGCACGGGTGCGCTTCTCCTTGCGATCGCCTGCTTCATCGTCGCGAACGAGGTCGGGGTGGTCGAACTGCTGTACTTCGGGGTGCTGCTGCTCGGCATCCTCGTCGCGTGCCTCGTCTCCCTTCACCTCGTCCGTCGCACCGACCGCATCACCCGGTCGCTCTCGCCGGACGTCGGCACCGTCGGCCGGCCGTCCACCGTCGTCGCGCGGGTCGGCGTGCGCTCTCCCTTCCCGACGGCGCCGGGCACGTGGGACGACACCCTTCCGAAGGGCGTCACCGGCCTCGCCCGCGGGACGTTCCCGGCCGTGAGCTCGGGCCTGGCGGGCGTCGACAAGGTGGTCGAGCTCGAGTACACGATCACCGGCGTGCGCCGGGGCATCCATCCGATCGGTCCGCTCACAGTGACCTCGACCGATCCGTTCGGCCTCACCCGCCGGCGCACCGTGTTCACCGAGCGGACGAACGTCACGATGGCGCCCGCCATCATCGAGCTCTCGGCCTTGACGAACCTGCTCGGCGACGCCGGCGGCACGCTGCACACGCAGAACAACCAGCTCGGGCAGGGCGCCGACAACCTCGTCGCCCGCCCGTACGTCCCCGGCGACTCGATGCGCCGCATCCACTGGCGCGCCTCTGCGCACCGCGGCGACCTCATGGTGCGGCAGGAGGAGCAGGAGTCGACACCCGACGCCGTCGTCGTCCTCGACCGCGGCGTGCTGCGCTTCACCGCGGACGCGATGGCTGCGACGGGCGCCGATCCCGGGTTCGAGTCGGCGGTCTCGGTCGCGATCTCGGTCATCACGCGGCTCGTCCACGACGGCTACGCCGTCGACGTCATCGACTCCGACGGCACAGCGCTCACGGAGCGCATCGACGGCGGCGACATGACCGCGGTCGAAGACGTCCGCACGTTCTTCGCGACCCTGACCGCCCGCAAGGACGACCACCTCCCCCGCCTGTCGAAGATCTTCCACGGCGTCATGACGGGTCCCGTCGTGCTCGTGGTCGGTCGGTTCGACGGACAGGATGCCGACGCCGTCGCTCCCGTCGTGCACCACAGCTCGCTTCCCATCCTCTTCGCCGTCGCCCCGTCGCGCGAAGGGCTGGAGCGCGCCGTCGACTTCGGCTGGCACGTCGCGACGATCGATCCGGACTCCGACGTCGCCGGCGCGTGGGCGGGAGTCGTCGAGCGGGGGGTGAGCCGTGCCCTCCGCTGAGGCGCGCGCCGCCTCGCGGGCCTCGACGAAGCGTCCGGACCGCGTCGTGCGGCGGCCCGAGGATCCCCGCCGGGCAGACGACCGCGACCTGCGCAGGCCGGCGGACCTGCCCCTCACCCTCGGCGTCTTCGTCGCGATCCTCGCGGCGCTCATGCCGGTCCTCGGGGTCGTGAAGCCGTGGCCTTGGCTCGGTGTCGCCGTGCTGCTCGTGAGCCTCATCCTCGCCGCGGGCTACGTGGCACGGCGCTATCGGCTGCCCGCCGTCGCGGTGAGCCTCATCGAGGTGTCGATCTGGGCGCTCGCCCTGACCTTCCTCTACTTCCGCGACACGGCGCTCCTGTGGCTCATCCCCACCCCGGCCACGTTCCGAGAGCTTCCCGAGTCTCTCGCCGTCGCGTCGAACGACATCGCTCTCGGCGCGGCGCCGTTGCAGGCCGGGCCGGAACTCTCGTTCCTCATCGTCGGAGCGACGGCGCTGCTGGCGATCATCGTCGATCACGTCGTGCTGACGGCGCGGATGCCTCTTCTGGCCGGAGTGGGACTCATCGCCGTGTCGCTCATCCCCTCGATCGCCGTCCCTCGGGGCATCGAGGTCTGGTCGTTCGTGCTGCTCGCGGCATCCATCCTCTTCCTGATGCGCGCCGACACGCGCTCGCGCGAGCCGCGGGCCGAGCGCGAGGCATCCCGGACCGCCGGCGTGCCGGCGACCGCCCTCGGAATCGGCGCGATCGCCGTCGTGGTCGCGATCGTGGCGGCTCCTCTGCTCCCCCCAGCCGGCCGTGCAGCCCGGAGCCGGCGGCATCGGCGCGGGGCCGGGCATCGACGTGACGCTGCAGCTCGGCGACGACCTGCGGCGGCCGCGCGAGACGGTGTCGCTTCTCGTGCACAGCGACATGTCCTCTGCGCCCTACCTGCGGGCGGCGACGCTGTCGGAGTTCAACGGCTCGATCTGGGAACCCGACCGGTCCCGATCGCTGCCGCTCGGAAGCGAGTTCGCGCTCAATGAGGTCTCGGTCGCCCCGGATGTGCGGGTCGCCGAATACACGACGACGGTCGAGGTGAAGGACCTCGTCTCGCCGTGGCTGCCCGTGACGTTCCCCGCCGTGTCCGTGAAGGGCCTCCAGGGCGATTGGGAGGCGGTCCCCTACAACCGCACCGTCGTCTCGCGCACGACGTCGACGGCGGGTCAGGTCTACGACATCGTGTCGCACCAGCCCAAGCCGACGCTCGAGCAGATGCGCGCCGCGAACTCCGGCGGGCCGCAGATCCGCGACGAGACCACCGCGCTGCCCGAGGACCTGCCGACGATCATCCGCGATACGGCCCAGCAGGTGACGGCGAACGCCGAGAACGACTACGACGCCCTCGCCGATCTGCAGCGGTGGTTCCGCAGCGGCGAGTTCCGCTACTCGCTCGACGCCCCCGTCGAAGAGGGGTTCGACGGCAGCGGCGCCGAGGCGGTCGCGAAGTTCCTCGAGGTCAAGGCGGGCTACTGCGTGCACTTCGCCTCGGCCTTCGCCCTCATGGCGCGGACGCTCGGGATGCCGTCGCGCATCGTGGTGGGATACCTGCCCGGCAACGCCACCGACGACTCGGTCGACGGCGAGACGATCTACGAGGTCGCGAGCAGCCAGCTGCACTCGTGGCCGGAGGTGTATTTCGACGGCATCGGCTGGGTGCCCTTCGAGCCGACGACGGGACTCGGCGTGCCGACGACCTTCGCGCCGGCCGCGACGCTTCCGGGAACGGCGGACAACCCGCAGAACTCGCAGTCCGAGCCGTCCGCCTCGGCGACGCCGAACCTTCCCGAATCCGAACGGAACAACGGCGACACGGGCTCGTCGGATGCCGGTGCGAGCTCGACCGCCGTCAACCCGCTGCCGTCGCTCGGCATCGTCCTCGTCATACTGATGCTGCTCGCGATCCCCTCGCTCGTGCGGGCTGCGCAGACGCGTTCCCTCCTGCGGTCGGCTGAACAGGGCGACGCGGTCGCCGCGTGGCTGATCGTGATGGATGCCGCGATCGACCTGGGAATCCCGGTGCCGGCGAGCGAGTCGCCGCGCTCGCTCGGCAGGCGGCTGATCGACGAGCACGGAGCTCCCCTCGCCGAGACGACCCAGCTCGTCCGCGCGATCGAGCGCGCGAGCTACGCGCAGGGCGGCAAGCACCGGCTGTGGGAGACGACTCCCATGTCGGATGCCGCGGCCGCCGTGCGCACGGCCCTCTTCGCTTCGGCGACCCAAGGCCGGCGGGTCGTCGCGATCGTGGCGCCGAAGTCGCTCGTCATCCGTCCCGGCTCGGTCTACGCGGGGACCGGGGCGCGCGGCCGCGTCACGTCGGGGATCTGAGCGGGCCGGCGGCCCCGCATTCGGTCACGCCCCCGCCAGCAGGTAGGATGTCCTTCGGCCCTCCGGGGCCATGGAGGATTCGCCTAGTGGCCTATGGCGCACGCTTGGAAAGCGTGTTGGGTGAAAGCCCTCAGGGGTTCGAATCCCCTATCCTCCGCGTTCTGGAAGGCGCCGCCCCGTGTGGGGCGGCGCCTTTCGCGTCGGTGAGCCGAGCGGGCTCAACGGGCGGCAATGTGTACCGGCGATGGTGCCTCAGTCGGCGGGATGCGGTGCGGAGGCCCCGGTGAACCCGGGCGACGGGAGAGGAAGCCGGGCGGTCAGTGTCGTGCCCATGCCTACGGGACTGATGATCGACAGCGCCCCACCGCCGGCGTCGACGCGATCGAGAAGGCCGGTGAGCCCCGTCCCACGCCCCGGATCCGCACCCCCGATGCCGTCGTCCGTTATGACGATGACGAGTTCCTCTCCCTCGTCGGCGATGCTCGCCTCCACTCGCGCCATGGTCGCGTTCGCGTGCTTGACGGTGTTGGTCAGGGCCTCGGCGACGAGGAAGTAGCCGGTCGTCTCGAGCGTCGGGGGCAAGCGGGGTATCGACAGCCGCAGCTCGACGGGGAGCGGGACATCCGACACGAAGGATTCGATGCCTCCGACGAGTCCCGCTCGGCTCAGTGCGGCGGGGAGGATGCCTCGAACGAGATCACGCAGTTCGCGGTTGGCGTCCACGGCACTCTCGATCGCCTCGTCCAGCAGATCCAGCACCGGCTCGCCCGCGCGTGCGGTCTCCCTCGCGAGCTTCAGGCTCAGGATGGCGTGCACGAGCCGCTGCTGCGCCCCGTCGTGGAGGTCGCGTTGAAGGCGCCGGCGCGCGTCGTCGCCGGCGGCGACGATGCGCGCTCTCGACCGGGTGAGGCTCTCGCGGTTCCTCGCGTTGGCGATCGCGATCGCGGTCAGATCGGCGAAGGGCTTGAGCCTGCTCGACAGGTCGTCGCCCGGCGCTGAGATCCGGTCCACGGCGAGCACGCCCCACGGCCGATCTTCCACCGTGATCGACGCCTCCTCGCGGTACCGGGCGGCCGAACGTATTCGTGCGATCGCTCCAGGGGAGCGGCCGGCATCAGCCGCGGGCACTCGGGGGGGCGACGGCGACGGCGATGACACCGGTCCCGGCGCCCACCTCATAGCCGACCAACGTGGCGCGAGACGCGTCGAAGACCCGGAGAGCGCTGTCCACCACGGACTGGAAGAGATGGGGAAGCGGCACACCACGCGCGGCCAATTCGGCGATGTCCCGCAGAGACGCATGTTCATGGACGACGTCGTCCAGGCGCTGTCGATCGGTGATCGCAGCGACGGGGCCGGGTGAGGATGCCCGCGCCGGGGCGCCCTGGTGGGCCGTCGATTCCGTACTCATGCCCGTTGCGCGGTGAGGTAGCGCAGCACGGCCTGGACACGCCGATGCTCGGTGCCCTCGGTCGTGATCGACAGCTTGCGGAACACCGCGGTGACATGCTTCTCCACCGCCGCGGAGCTGATGTGCAGCCTGTCCGCGATGCCCTTGTTCGAGAGTCCCTCTGCCATCGCCGCGAGCACGGCGCGCTCGCGAGGAGTGAGCGGGCCGAGGGCATCCGGGATCGGATGAGGCCGGAGCATGCGCGCGACCACGTCCGGATCCAGCGCGCTGCCCCCGCGCGCGACACGGACGACGGCCGACACGAAGTCGTGGACGTCGCCGACACGCTCCTTCAGCAGGTAGCCGACCCCGCCCGGGCGATCGCCGATCAGCTCCAAGGCGAAGTGCGGCTCGCAGAACTGCGTGAGGAGGACGACGCCCATCTCGGGCAAGCGTCGACGGAGCTCCACCGCCACACGGAATCCGTCGTCGTCGCGATGCGGCGGCATCCGGACGTCGATCACCGCGACATCCGGGCGGTAGACCAGAGTCTCGGCCAGCAGCTCCACGGCATTGGCGGTCTGGGAGACGACCGTGAGACCGCCCTCCGACAGGACCCGGACGACTCCCTGACGGAAGAGGAAATCGTCCTCTCCCACCGAAACGCGCAACGCTTCCACCACGCCGGCCGCCTCACTCTCAGGTCGGGATCCCCAGGTGGTGAGCATTCTCCTCGCTAAGTCGCGAAACCGCGCATCATCGTCGACGATCAGGACAGTCACGGTCATGGGCACATCGTGCTCCGCGATCAGCGCTCGGACCGTGGGGTTCTCCGGAGATCTTCTCGGGATCGCCATCCTGCGCGGAGGGCTCGGGCGAGCGCACGCTGGCAAAGCAACCGTCCGAAGTCCCAGGGAGACACGATGAGCACCATCACCGTCGGGGAGGAGAACTCCTCGTCCATCGAGCTGTACTACGAGGATCAGGGCACCGGCAGACCCGTCGTGCTCCTGGCCGGCTGGCCCTTCGACGCTCGCTCGTGGGAGCCGCAGCTGCACCCGCTCCTCGACGCCGGCTACCGCGTCGTCACCGTCGATCGCCGCGGTTTCGGCAGATCGAGCGCCCCGATCGGCGGATACGACTTCGACACGCTGAGTGCCGATGTGGACGTGCTCATGCGGACTCTCGACCTGCAGGACGCCACGCTGGTCGGCTTTTCCCTGGGAACCGGCGAAGTGGCCCGGTACATCGGCCGCTTCGGCACCGGCCGGCTGCGCAGCGCCGTCCTCATCGAGAGCCTGACTCCGACCTTCGCGCGCAACGCCGACAACCCGAACGGCGTCGACGAGGCGGGAGTGGAGGGCGTCCAGAAGGCGATCCTCGACGACCGGTTCGCCTGGCTGACCGCCATGATGGGCAACTTCCTCAATCTCGACGACTACCAGGGCACGCTCGTCAGCGAGGACACCGTCCGCGCGATGTGGTCGACGGGCGCCGATGCCTCCCCCTATGCCACCTGGGCATGTCCGCGGACCTGGCTCGAGGACTTCACCGCAGATCTCGAGCGCTTCGACGTTCCGGGACTGATCATCCACGGGACCGCGGACCGCATCCTGTCGATCGACGGCCAGGGCCGCAGGGCGCACGAAGCGCTGCCGAAGGCGCGCTACGTGGAGATCGAGGGCGGGCCGCACATCAACCCCGTCACGCACACGGCGGAAGTGAACCGCGAGCTGCTGCAGTTCCTCGCCGAGCAGTCCTGACCGCGCCGGCAGCGCGCGCGATCATGTTCGAGAACTTCGCGTCCCGTCTGGTCGACGTCGCTCGGGGAGCGATCTTCGCCCGGATCGGCGGCAGCGGCAGGCCCATCCTGCTGCTCCACGGGTATCCGCAGACCCACGTCATGTGGCACGGGGTGGTCGACAGGCTCACCGGGGATCACACCGTGGTGGTCGTGGATCTGCCGGGCTACGGGCTGTCGTTCCGGCCACGGACGGTCCCGGACCACAGCGAACACGCGAAGCGGGCCCTCGGAGACGATCTCGTCGAACTCATGGCGGCTCTCGGCTTCGAGACCTTCGCCGTCGCCGGCCACGACCGCGGCGGTCGAGTCGCCTACCGGATGGCTCTCGACCACCCCGGGGTCGTGTCTGCGGCCGGGGCCTTCGACGTGGTGCCCACCGGCGAGGTGTGGTCCCGTGCCGACGCGCAGATGGCCCTCACCTACTGGCATTGGGCGTTCCTGGCACAGCCGGCTCCGCTCCCCGAGGATCTGATCGACGCCAACCCGTCCGCCTTCTTCGAGAGCCATGTCCGCGCGCTCGGGCTTGGACGCGCACCCGATCGCTACCCCGAAGAGCTGATGACGCTGTACCGAGGCATCCTGGATGATCCCACCGTGGTGCACGCGATCTGCGAGGACTACCGGGCAGGCGCCGGGATCGACCGCGAGCACGACGACCACGACCGCAGCGCGGGCCGTCGCATCGGCTGCCCGCTCCTCGTGCTCTGGAGTGCGTCGGGCGCTCTGCCTCGGTTCTATGGGGATGTGGCGGCCGTCTGGGAGCCGTGGGCGGTCGATCTGCGAGGCCGCGCACTCGACGCCGGCCACTTCCTGGTCGAGGATCAGCCGGAACAGGTCGCCGACGAGCTGCTCGGACTCCTTCGCCGTGCGTCCGGGCCGCCCGGTGCTCGCGAGCCGTTGCCCCGCTGACCTCGGAGCCGCGGGGCTGAGGGCTCTGCGGCAACCCGGCGGGGAGCCGGCGCGGGGTGTGGGCCTCAGCGCCCGAGCGTCGCGATCGGCTGACCTGACTCGACGATGTAGGTCGAGAGCATGTGCCCGGTTCCGGGTCCCAGGTCCGTCGCGTTGTGCGGCACCCCGGGTGGGATGAGGAACCCGTCGCCCGCGTTCAGGGTCTGCGTCGGACCGTCCTCACGCTCCATCCGCACGGTGCCGGCGACGATGTAGCCCACCTCCTCACCGGGATGGTGGTGCCATCCGGACGACACGCCCTCGGGGATCTCGGTGAGGACCTGGACGATGTCCCGGCCGGGGATCGATGAGGCCGCGTGCTGGATCTCCGTGCGCTTGAGCCGTCCGCGAAGTTCATCGGCATCCGATGCGTCAGAGTCGTCGATGCTCATGTCTCGTCTCCCTCGGCTTCAGTGGAGCGCGTCCTCGTCGCAGCGCACCGCTGGCGTGTTCCCGAGTCTGAGCGCCCACGGCTCGTGCCGCGCGCCGGACAGCCCGAGAAGATCTCGGGGAAACCCCACCACACCATTGCGGACGTGCGCCTCGCTCAGCCCTTCCAGGACGTGCGTCCGAACCGCTCCCAGCGCTCGACGACCCGTGCAGAGCCGTCGGCGGCAGGCTCGACCACCGGGCGGCCGTTGATGAAGACCTGCTCGACCTCGGACTCGATCACGAGCGGATCGCCCGACCAGACGACGATGTCGGCATCCCGGCCCTCTTCCAGGGCACCCACTCGAGCGTCGAGTCGGAGGATGGATGCCGGGTTCACCGTCAGCGCCTCGAGCGCCGTCTGCGGGGGCAGCCCCTCGCGCACGGCGAGGATCGCCTGGAGGCGCAGCTGGTCGATCGGAACGACGGGATGGTCGGTCGTGATGGCGACCGTGACCCCCGCCGCGGCGATCAGAGCCAGGTTGCCGATGGCACGGTCGCGCAGCTCGACCTTCGAGCGAGAGGTGAGAAGCGGGCCGAAGATCACCGGGATGCCCTTCTCGGCGAGCACATCGGCGATCTTGTGGCCCTCGGTGCCGTGGTTGACCACGAGCGTGTACCCGAACTCCTCCGCGATGCGAATCGCGGTCGCGATGTCGTCGTGACGATGGCAGTGCTGGTCCCAGACCAGGTCGCCGTCGAGCACGGCCGCGAGCGTCTCATCCGTGAGGTTGCGGTCGAACGGCTCGCTCTTCGTGATCGCCGCCGCCCGCTTCTCCGCGTAGTTGCGGGCGCTCACGAACGCCTCTCGCAGGACCGAGGCGACGCCGAGTCGCGTCGAGGGCGTCTGCTTCTTGTCTCCGTACACGCGCTTGGGGTTCTCCCCCAGCGCCGACTTGACCGAGACATCGAGGGCCAGGACCTGCTCGTCGACGGTGCGCCCGCCCCATGTCTTGATCGCGACCGTCCGGCCGCCGATGGGGTTGCCCGAGCCGGGCTTGATGACCGCCGTCGTGACGCCGCCGCGCAGCGCGTCGCGGAACCCGACCTCCTCGATGTCGATGCCGTCGAGGGCACGGAAGCGAGCGCCGTTCGGATCGGTCATCTCATTCGTGTCGTTTCCCGACCAGCCTTCGCCGTCCTCGTGGACGCCCAGGTGCCCGTGGGCCTCGACGAATCCGGGCAGCACCCAGCTGCCCGACGCGTCGATGACTCGCGCATCCTGGGGGACGGAGGTGTCGGGCCCGCCGACGGCCGAGATCACGCCATCGGCGACGACGACCGTCCCGTTCTCGATCGGCTCCCCGCTGACGGGAACGACGTAGCCACCGGTGATCGCCAGGAAATCAGTCATCCCTCCACCCTAGGTCGGGCTTCCGATGGGACGACCGGTCTGCGAGCATCCGCTTCCGCGGTGGGGCCCGCTCGTGGCGGGCGGGCCCCACTCGACCCGCGGTCTAGCCGACCGAGGCGGCCGCTGCCCGGATCGCGTCGATGGTGACGTCGGGGTGCGAGACCATCGACACGTGCGAGGCATCCACCTCGGTCACCGTGGCGCCCGCGCGCTCGGCCATCCGGCGCTGGAGAGCGATCGGGATGACGCGGTCCTCCGTCCCCAGCACGGCCCAGCTCGGAATCGTCTTCCAGGCGGGCGTGCCCGACGGCGTGACGTTCGCCACGAAGGACGCCGGCCGCTGCGTCGCGACGATGAGCCATCGGTCCGCCTCCGGAAGGTCCTGCGCGAAGGCGTTGTGGACCGTGTCGGGCTTGAGGAAGGCCTCGGCTGCACCTTCGGGCGCACCGGGGTAGCCCGCGACATCCAGCACCGTCGTGGGGTCGGGGACATCGAGCGTCGCCCCCGTCCCGGCGAGCAGGCCCACGACCGTCTCTCCCTCGTCCGGGATGAACGCGTCGATGTACACGAGAGCGCGGACGTCGCCTCCGCCGAGGCCGGCGTTCGTGATGACGGCTCCCCCGTACGAATGCCCGACGAGGACGACGGGTCCGGACGTGCGCTGCGCGAGGAAGGACGCGATGTACGCGGCATCCCCGTCGAGACTGCGCAGTTCGTTCGGCGGGGCGAGGACCGTGTATCCCTCGGCCTGGAGCGGCGTGATGACCGCGTTCCAGCTGGAGGCGTCGGCCCAGGCTCCATGGACGAGGACGATGGTGGGCTTGCTGTCCGGCATTCTGACTTCCGATCGCTCAAGCCGCGGCGAGGCGGCTGCTGATAGTGGATCGCGCCCCGAGTGCTGTGCCAGACGCATTCGTCAGAGTAGGAGCGCTCCCACAGCGGCGTCCAGCGTTGTTACCGCGAATTCACATTCGGCCAGGCCCCGCTCGCACGCGTGTACCGACCCGCCAGCACCTTCAGATGCTCGCGGAGCTCGGGCGGCGACTCGACGGTGAAATCCATGCCGAGCATGCCGATGTACGCCGCGATCGTCTCGAGGCTGTCGGCGCCGGTGACGAGCACGGACTCGGTGTCCGAGACCGATTCCACCGCGCCGACCGCAGGATTGATCCGCTCGACGACCGCCGCGGCCGGGGCATCCACACGCAGCCGGGCGTGCACGTTCCAGCCGCTCGCGGCGATCCGGCGCATCGCGAATGCCGTGTAGTCGCCACCCGGTACGAGGCGGGGAGCGAAGGGCCGACGGGTCGGCAGCCGGGGCCGCACCCGATCGGCGCGGAAGACGTCCCACTCGCCCGCCTCCGGGTCGCGCGCCACGAGGTACCAGCGCCGATGCCAGGCGAGGAGCCGGTAGGGCTCGACGAGCCGGGGCTCGCCGTCGTAGTCGAAGCGCAGCCACTCGGCGGCCCGGATCGCGGTGGCCAGGGCGCGGAGCACCTCGGGATCGATCTCGGGGTCCGGCGCATCCGTCCCGGTGTTCTCGGGTCCGTGGTCGACCACGGTCGCGATCGCCTCGACCGTCGGCCGGAGCCGGGCGGGCAGCACCTGCTCGAGCTTGGAGAGTGCGCGACGACCTGCTTCTTCGATTCCGGGAACGGATGCCGCGGCCCGCAGCCCGATGGCGACAGCCACCGCCTCTTCATCGTCGAGCAGCAGCGGCGGCAGGCGTCCTCCCGCACCGAGCCGGTAGCCGCCGATCGAGCCGCGGACGCCCTCGACGGGGTAGTCCAGCTCGCGAAGACGTTCGACGTCGTTGCGGATCGTTCGCGTGCTGACCCCGAGGCGCTGGGCGAGCTCGGGGCCCGACCATGCGGGGCGGGTCTGGAGCAGCCCGAGCAGGGCGAGGAGGCGAGCGGCGCTGGCCGCGGCATCCGTCATCGAATGTCTCGCATCAGGAACGAATCCTTCCTGTATCGACCGTACCGTCGACGACATGAACACCACCACCGCACAGTCCGAGATCCGTCCCTTCCGCGTCGAGGTCGCACAGACCGATATCGACGACCTCTCCGCGCGCCTCGGGCGCACACGGCTCCCCCAGCCGGCACCGGCGGACGACTGGGCCACCGGGACGCCCAACCACTACCTGCGGAACGCCGTCGAGCGCTGGAAGCAGCTCGACTGGCGCGCCATCGAGGCGCGGATCAACGCGGTGCCCCACTTCATGACCGAGGTCGACGGACAGCCGATCCACTTCATCCACGTCGTCTCGCCGCACGGGGGCGCCACGCCTCTCCTCCTCGCGCACACCTATCCGGGTTCGTCCGTCGACTACCTCGACGTCATCGACCGTCTCATCGACCCGGTCGCTTACGGCGGGCGGGCCGAGGACGCCTTCGACCTCGTGATCCCGGATGCCCCGGGCTTCGGGTTCTCGAACCCCGTGCGCGAGACGGGGTGGACGACCGCGCGCGTCGCCCGCGCGTACGACGCGCTCATGCGCCGGCTCGGGTACGAGCGCTACGGCGTGCACGGCTCGGACAACGGGGCGATGGTCGCGCGAGAGCTCGGCATCCTGGACCCGGAGGGGTTCCTCGGCCTGCACGTCCTGCAGCTCTTCTCTTTCCCGTCGGGTGACCCCGCCGAGTTCGAGCGCCTCGAGCCGGCCGACTACGCCGGACTCGAGCACATGCGGTGGTTCCAGAAGGTGGGCGGGTACAACACGATGAACGCGTCACGCCCGCAGACCGTCGCCGCCGGGCTGAGCGACTCCCCCGTCGGCCTCCTCGCCTACAGCGAGCTGTTCGAATCGTTCGGCAACGGGACGTCGCTCGTGCCGCTCGACGCCGTCCTGACCGCGGTGAGCGTCGCCTGGTTCACCAACTCCGCTGCCGGGATGAGCCGCGCCTACTGGGAGAACGCGCAGTTCGGGAGCGAGCCGACCGTGAACCACGCACCGACAGGCGTCGCCGTCTTCGCCGACGACTTCCAGACCATCCGCGTCTTCGCCGAGCGGGACAACGACAACATCGTGCACTGGAGCCGCTTCCCGCAGGGCGGCCACTTCGCCGCGCTGGAGGTGCCCGACGTGCTGGCCGACGAGATCCGCGCGTTCTTCGCGGAGCTGCGGTGACCGCTCGCGCATAGGATCAGCGGCGTGACGGGGATCGACGAGACCGGTGAGGCGGAACTCGTCGATCTTCGTCGTCGGCTTCTGGCCTTCTGCTACCAGATGCTCGGGTCGCCGTTCGAGGCGGAGGATGCCGTGCAGGACACGATGGAGCGGATCTGGCGGTCCCGCGACTCGTTCGATCCCGCACTCGCCTCTCTCGCGACGTGGGCGTTCCGCGTCGCCCGGAACATCTGCTTCGACCGCCTCCGCGAACGCCCCCGCCGGCCGCTTCCGAGAGACCTGAGGGCGCCGGGGCTCGAGGCGGGCGCCCCGCTCGTGCCGTCGCTGGACGTCCCGTGGCTCATGCCGGCCCCGTCGGGGTGGGCGCTCGGCTCCGACCCCGGGCAGGACGCCGAGCGCCGTGACGACGTGCGACTCGCGGTGACGGCGATGCTCCAGTCGCTCTCGCCGCTGCAGCGCGGCGCATTCGTCCTGCGCGATGTCATCGGCCTGTCCGCGGTGGAGACGGCGGAGGCGCTGGACACCTCGGTGGCATCGGCGAACTCCGCGCTGCAGCGAGCGCGAGCCGCGGTCGCCGCGAAGGCGCAGCGACCTCAGGCACTCGCGCCCGCGGCGGTGGAGGGCTACGCCCGGGCGATCGAACGCGCGGACGTCGACGCCCTCGCCGCGCTGGTGGCCGACGACGTGATCTTCGAGATGCCGCCCGTGCCCGACTGGTCACGTGGCCGGGAGCCGTATGCCGCGTTCATGGCGCACCTCTTCGAGTGGCGCGGGACCGAATGGTGGACGGCCCCGATCTCGGCCAACGGGCAGCCGGGTTTCCTCCTCTATCGCGTGAAGCCCGGCGGCCGGGAACCGCACACGGTGCAGCTGTTCGAGGCGGACGGATCGGGGGCCATCGCACACGTCCTCGTCTATCAGGACCCGAGGCTCTTCGCCCTGTTCGAGACGGAGTTCGTGCCGGAGCGATGAGTTCGCGGCATCCCGTTCGTATGTCCTGGTGAGGCCGCTCCCGGCCTCGCTTCAGAAGGAGGACAGGATGGGACGACTCGTCGTCGTGCAGTTCATCACACTGGACGGTGTGGTCGAAGACCCGGACGGCAGCGATGGCACGACGTTCGGCGGCTGGGCCATGAGGTTCGGGCCGCAGGGCGTCGCGGGAGACAAGTTCCGATTGGGCGACATGCTCCAGACCGGAGTGCTGCTCTTCGGTCGGCGCACGTGGGACCACTTCCGCACGCTGTGGCCCACTCGGACCGACGACTTCTCGCGAGCGATGAACGACGCCGACAAGGCGGTCGTCACCTCGCGCGACATCGACCCCGCCCTGTGGTCGCACTCGAGAGCCGTGACGGGACCGTTGAGCGACTGGGTGCGAGCGGCCGTCCAGAGGCGGGACGTCGTCGCGATCGGCAGCGGCTCCGTCATCGAGGCGCTCCGTCACGACGACCTGATCGACGAATATCGTCTGCTGACGTTCCCCACGGCGACGGGCGATGGACGTCGCCTGTTCTCCGTGCCCACCGAGCTCGAGCTGGTCTCGTCGGAGCAGGTGGGGCCGGCCAGCCTCACGGTGCACGCGACCCGCGGACGCACCGGAGGGTAGTGAGCGACCGGCAGGCGAAGCCGGAGTCCGCACGAACCCCCCGGCCGTGCGGACTCCGGGGGTGAGAGCCTACACGCGCCGGGCGGTCTCGAACACACCCTGCAGACGACCGGGGTGGTCGCCGTATCGTGCCCCTGACCGCGCCCGCCACGGACGGCTGGCGCCTCGAAGGAGGAACGATGCCGCGATTCGGATACACCCTCATGGGAGAGCAGAGCGGACCCCGCGAACTCATCCGCTACGCACAGGCGGCGGAGGACGCGGGCTTCGACTTCGAGGTGTCGAGCGACCACTACTCGCCCTGGCTCATGAGCCAGGGCCATTCGCCCTACGCGTGGACGGTGCTCGGCGCCGTGGCCCACGCGACCTCGCGCGTCGAGCTCATGACCTACGTCACGTGCCCGACCACGCGGTACCACCCGGCGGTCGTCGCCCAGAAGGCCGCGACCCTCCAGATCCTCAGCGAGGGCCGGTTCGTGCTCGGCGTCGGGTCGGGCGAGAGCCTCAACGAGCACGTCGTGGGCGAGGGCTGGCCGAGCGTCGACACCCGACAGTCCAAGCTCGTCGAGGCGATCGAGATCATCCGCGAGCTGCACAGCGGCGACCTCGTGACCTACGACGGCGAATACTTCCGCGTGGACTCCGCGCGCATCTGGGATGCGCCCGACTCGCCCGTCGAGATCGGGGTCGCCGTCTCGGGCGACGAGTCGATCGCCGCGTTCGCCCCGCTCGCCGATCACATGATCGCCGTCGAGCCCGATGCCGAGCTCGTTGAGAAGTGGTCGGCAGAGCATGAAGGCGAGTCGCGCAAGATCGGGCAGATCCCGATCTGCTGGGATCCGGATCGGGATGCCGCGGTGAAGCGCGCGCACGACCAGTTCCGGTGGTTCGCCGGCGGGTGGGCGGTCAACAGCGAGCTTCCGACGCCGGCAGGGTTCGCTGCGGCCAGTCAGTTCGTCCGGCCCGAGGACGTCGCCGATCAGATCGCGTGCGGGCCGGATCTCGACGAGCTCGCCGAGAGCGTGCGCCCCTTCGTCGACGCGGGCTTCACCGATATCGCGCTCGTGCAGATCGGCGACGAGCAGCAGGACCGCTTCCTCGCCGAAGCGGCCGAGCCGCTCCTCGAGCGCATCCGGGCGCTCGGCTGACGGGCGCCCGGCTCAGTCCGGCAGGACGAGCGGCAGCTCGTGCCGTTCGTCCCAGGGCTCGGTCCACCCCAGCCGGTCGAACAGGCCGTCGAGCAGCATCCCCGTGAATCCCCAGACGAGATGCTCGCGGCCCTCCTGCTCGACCAGGAAGCCCGGACCGCGCCACTCCTGCCCGTCGCGCCGGATCACGGTCACCCCGCGGTTGGCCGGCGAGAGCAGATCGGCGACGGGCGCACGGAAGACCGAGGCCGACTCGGCCTCGTCGACGACGCGGACGGGCGACGGATGCCTCCACCACCCGAGCACGGGCGTCACGAGGTGCTGCGAATAGACGAGCGGCACGTCCTCGAGTGTGCCGAGCACGTCGACGCCGGCCGGGTCGAGCCCCGTCTCCTCCTGCGCCTCGCGGAGTGCCGCCCCCACCGGACCGTCGTCCCCCGGGTCGATCCGGCCGCCCGGGAAGGCCACCTGACCGGGATGCGACCGCAGCGTGGTCGCGCGGGCGAGGAGCAGCAGGTCGAGATCGCGCGACACGGCGCGAGCCTGCGCATCGTGATCGCTCGGCAGTCCGTCGAGCACGCCGAAGAGGATCAGCACGGCGGCGGGGCGGGCATCGGCCGTCTGCGGCAGGCTCGCGACCCAGCGCGAGCCGCGCTCGTCTCCGGCTGCGGCAGCGTCGGCGAGGGCGCTGAGCTCGGCCCGGGCGCTCGGCGAGGAGGGTTCGGGACGCACCCGCTCAGGCTACGCCGGATGTGGGACACGACGGCGGGCTCGGCATCCGCTCCCCCGTCTCGCGTACCACGCTCACCGTCGGGCCACAATCCCGGGGCACGGGACGGCGACTCGTCCTAGCGTCGAAGGAACCCCACGGACATCAGGCAGAAAGGCGAACAGATGGGTGAGACCGCGACAAAGAAGAGCTCGACCTCGTCGTCCGGCGGCGCCGCGGCGAAGAACCGCCGCCGCCCCGCGAAGAGCGGAGCGATGCTGACGAACGAGCAGAACGCCGAGAGCGGCTTCCGGGCCTCGGAAGCCCTGAGCGACAACCTCCAGCGTGTGCTCGTCGATCTCATCGAGCTCGCGAGCCAGGGCAAGCAGGCGCACTGGAACGTCGTCGGCAAGAACTTCCGCGACACGCATCGCCAGCTGGACGAGATCATCGAGGCCGCCCGCACGTTCAGCGACACCGTCGCCGAGCGCATGCGAGCCCTGCACGCCCTTCCCGACGGCCGCAGCGACACGGTCGCCGAGACCACGACGCTCCCCGAGTTCCCTCAGGGCGAGATCGACACGGCCGAGGTGATCGACCTCGTCACCGAGCGTCTCGAAGCAGCCATCGGCACGTGCCGCGAGGTGCACGACGACGTCGACGAGGAAGACCCCACGTCGGCCGACATCCTGCACGCGATCCTCGAGGCGCTGGAGCAGTTCGCCTGGATGGTGAGCGCCGAGAACCGCACGCCCGCGCGCTGACGGAGCGCCCTCAGACGACGGATGCCTCGGCCCCGCGCAGCGTGCAGATGCAGCTCGCGGGGGCCGGGGCATCCGTGCTTTCGCGGGCGCCGGAGACGGGTGCATCCGCCGCCCGGAGGCGCCCTCGAAACAGGGTCCGAGGACGGTCTGTGCAGGTAACGCTCAGATAACGCTCAGAAAACGCGTGCAGGATCAGGGTTTTGTGTCCGCAAGAGCGGCCGCGATGCGTCGAAACGCCGGCGCGGACTCCCGACACGAAACCCGAATTCATGCGCTCGAAGACGTCCTCTGCCCCTGCCCGCCGTACTCGCCGACTGACCGAACGCCGGGCTCGCCGGCGCCCCGCGATCGTCGCAACCGGGATCGCGGCCGGCGTGATCACGATGGTCGGATTCGCGGGCGCCGTTCCCGTGTCCTATGCCGAGGCATCCGGATCCGCGGTCGCCTTCGTGCCCGCTTCTTACACGGAGCAGGCGCCGACCGCCGCGAAGACGACCGTCTCGGGCGCCGATGAGGCGACAAGCACCGCGCAGGAGGCCGTGACCGCCGCCGCTGCTGCCGTCACCGCAGCGCAGGCGATCACCTCCGACATCGCGGCGTCGGGTCTCAACGTCGGCGTCGCAGACACCACGGTCGAGACCGCCGATCTGGAGCAGGCGGCCGACCGGCTCGAGACGGGGATCGACCACCTCCCCGATGCGCTGCTCCCCGACGTCACCGACAACGTGACCGATCTGGTCACGGCGACGAACAACGAGGTCGCGAGCCTTCGCGGCAGCCTCGACGCCGCTATCGCGGCCGAGGCCCAGCGCCAGGCCGAGGAGAAGGCGCGCCAGGAGGCGGAGGCCAAGGCCAAGGCCGAAGCCGAGGCGAAGGCCGCGGCGGCCGCCGCGGCACCGAAGAGCACCTCGTCGGGCTCGTCGTCGCGCTCCGGGTCGTACCCCACCGCCCCGATCCCCTCTGGCAACGGCAACGGCGACAACAGCCCGGCCGGCGCGCAGGCCTTCGCGCACTCGCAGTTCGCGAGCCGCGGCTGGGGCGACGACCAGTTCGGCTGCCTCGTGGCGCTCTGGAACAAGGAGTCGGGCTGGAACTACCAGGCCTACAACCGCGGCAGCGGCGCCTACG
This sequence comes from Microbacterium sp. 4R-513, assembly GCF_011046485.1. Taxonomy (NCBI): domain Bacteria; kingdom Bacillati; phylum Actinomycetota; class Actinomycetes; order Micrococcales; family Microbacteriaceae; genus Microbacterium; species Microbacterium sp. 4R-513. The sequence goes on along the minus strand of NZ_CP049256.1, from coordinate 2,467,651 downwards.
GCATCCCGCAGGCGCTCCCGGGCAGCAAGATGGGCTCGGCCGGGGCCGACTGGCAGACCAACGCCGCGACTCAGGTGCTGTGGGGTCTCGGGTACGTCCAGGGCCGCTACGGCACTCCGTGCGGCGCGTGGAGCCACTCCCAGTCGACCGGCTGGTACTGAGCCTTCTCGCGAGATCTCGTCTTCTCGCCAGACCTCGAAGGGGGACGGATGCTTCGGCATCCGTCCCCCTTCCGCTCGCGCCGTGCGATCGCCGGGCCGGCGGACCACCCCCGGTTCGCGGACGCCACCACCGATGCCATTGACGGCCGCCCTCGCCGCTGGGATCCTGACCGCATCGCTTGCCATCGTGTTTGGGGACGAGGGTGATTGCCATGGTGATGTCCACGCGCGCGACCGAGGCCAAAGCGTCGGTCGACATCGTGACGAACTTCCTCGCGCGCGTGCAGGCGCTGACGGACGATCCGGATGCCTTGGACTTCACTTTCGGGAATCCGCACGAGTTCCCGCTGCCGGGGCTCTCGGCGGCGATCCGCACGCAGATCGAGCCCCGGTCGGTGGACTGGTTCGCGTACAAGACGAGCGAGCGGGAGGCCCAGGAGGCGGTCGCGGCGGGGCTGCGCGCGGAGCTGGGCCTCGCCTTCGAGCCGGAGGACATCGCGATGACGCAGGGCGCGTTCGGCGCGATCTCGCTCGCTTTCGCGCTTCTCGCGGACGCAGGCGACGAGGTCGTCATCCCCGTCCCGGGGTGGTTCTGCTACGAGCCGATGCTTCACGCCGCGAATCTCGTCCCGGTCCGTGCACCGCTCGCCGACGGGAGCTTCGAACTGGATGTCGAGGCCATCGCCCGGGTTCTCACGCCGCGAACGCGCATGGTCGTGGTCAACTCGCCCGCCAATCCGACGGGCCGGGTGTACCCGAAGGCCGCGTGGGATGCTCTGGCCGACGTGCTCGAAGGGGCATCGCAGGCGAACGGCCGCCGGATCTGGCTGCTGTCGGACGAACCGTATCGACGGATCCGCTTCGACGGGATCGAGTTCGCGAGTCCGGCGGGCTCTTACGCGTCCACGGTGATCGACTACAGCTATGCGAAGGTCATGCTCGCGCCGGGACAGCGCCTCGGATACCTCGCGCTCTCGCCGATGCTGCCGGCAGCCGAGCGCGCCGAGCTGCAGGCGGCCCTCATGCCGATCGGGCTCGCGATCGGCTGGGGCTTCCCGGACGCGATCATGCAGTACGCCGTACCCGCCCTCGAGACGGTCTCGCTCGACCTGGCCGAGCTGACACGCAAGCGCGATCGGCTCTACGGCGCCCTCAGCGGCGCGGGCTTCGAGGTCACCCGCCCGGAGGGGACCTTCTATCTCTGGGGGCGCGCACCCGGAGGCGACGGACACGCCTTCTGCGACGCGCTCGCCCAGCGAGGGGTGCACCTCATGCCGGGAAAGCTCTTCGACCAGCCGCACCACTTCCGCATCTCGCTCACGGCGACGATGGACATGATCGAGCGGGCTCTCCCTCACATCCTCGAGGTCGCAGCGGATCTGCGGTGATCAGTCGCCGCTCGTGACCTGACGCCACAGGTCGTGGAGACGTTCGTTCGGCTCCCGCCCGACGCGATTGCCCGAGCGGAACTGGAAGCGCCACGCCACTTCCGGCACGACGACCTCCAGCACGTCGCGCGGAAGCCGGTCGTCCTCCACGACCATCGAGTCGAAGGAGACCTCCACGAACATCGCCGTGCGCCGCGGATCCGTGAAATGGACGTCTTCGTACGGCCGTGTCAGCACGACGCCGTGGCCGATGATGCCGTGGGAACCGCCCTGCCTCAGCAGCCAGGCATCCGTCCCCGGCTCCGCCTCGCGGCGAGCGCCGACCGACCATTGCATAACGAAGGGAGTCCCGCCCGCGACGCTGCGCACGACGGCCGCGTATCCGCCGGGCCACTCGTCCCACAGCCCGGGATTCCAGCCCAAGATGAGCCCCTCGCCGGGTCCGGGGGGGAGCGGATGCTGCAGCCATCCCCCGATTCTCGCCCGGCGCGGGCGCCGGAGGGCGCTCGAACGGCTCCCTTCCACACGCGCGCACGCGTTGCAACCCCCTCATGCCGGTCCGCGGGGCACGGGAGCATCGTGAGAACGTGAAGGAGCGGTACCCCCCGAATGAGCACTCCACCCGCCCTCGTCGCTGACCGCTACCGGCTGGTCAGGCTCCTAGGCGCGGGCGGAATGGGAGTCGTCTGGGAGGCGTGGGACGAGCGACTCCACCGCACCGTGGCGCTGAAGATGCTGCGCACCCAGCCGGAGCTGACCGACCAGGAGCGTCAGACGGCGACGGACCGCGCGCTGCGGGAGGCGCGGATCACGGCGGGTCTCCACCATCCGCATGCCGTCACGGTCTTCGACGTCGTGGAGCATGAGGGCCAGCCCTGCATCGTGATGCAGCTCATCGAATCGACCCCGCTGTCGGTCCTGCTGCGCGAGCACGGCACCTTCACCCCCGCCGAGACGGCGCGGATCGGCGCGCAGGTGGCCTCCGCCCTCGCCGCGGCGCACAAGCTGAGGATCGTGCATCGCGACGTCAAGCCCGGCAACATCCTCATCGGCGCCGACGGCTCGGCGATGATCAGCGACTTCGGCATATCGCATGCTCTCGGCGACACCACGATCACGGCGACCGGCCTGATCCACGGCACGCCCGCGTACCTCGCCCCCGAAGCCGCGCGAGGGCTGCCGATGAGCTTCGCCTCCGATGTCTTCTCGCTCGGATCCACCCTGTACGCGATGACCGAGGGAGAACCGCCGTTCGGCTCGGAGAACAACGCGATCGCCCTCCTGCACAAGGTCGCTCGTGGCGGCTACCCGGCGCCGAAGCATGCCGGCCCGCTGACCCCGCTCCTGCGGCAGATGCTCGCGACCCAGCCGAAGCGACGGCCCAGCATGACCGCCGTCGTCGAGTCGCTGAACGGCATGCAGCAGGGTGCGGTCGAGATCCCCGCCGTCGTCCTTGCGTCGACCGCCCCGCTTCCCGAGGACTGGACGACGGAGCGCATCGAGGATGCCTCGCTGGAGCGGATCGAGGATTCCGCGCCGGAGCCCCTCGAGGATGCCTCGGCGCAGCCCATCGAGGATGCCTCGACGGACGTCCCACCGGAGGATGCGACCTCGCCCGCCGCCGAGGAGCAGACGCCGGCCGATCCCCGAGTCGGCGGCCCGGCCACGCCCGCCACGATCGTCTTCACGCCGCGCACCGCCCCCACCGCGGTGGCGCCGGAGCCGACCGCCGAGACGCTGCGCGTCGATCAGCCGACGCGGTACGAGGCCCCCACCGCCGCGACGGAGCCGCTCGGGAGGGCCGCCGCGGTCGCCCCCGAGGTCCGTGCAGCGGACCTTCCGCCGGCTGCCGCGACCCCCGAACCGGCTCCGACGACCCGTCGACGCCGACGGCGACTCGGCGTGGGGCTCGGCATCCTGATCCTTCTCATCGCCCTCGGCGTCGGGGCATGGGTCCTGACGGATCCGCTGCGTCAGAACGGCGTCGGCGACGCCGAGCCGACGCGGTCCGCGGCCGCGACGCCGTCCTCGGCGACGTCGGCGACCGAGACGCCCGAGCCGGAGTCGCCCGCGCCCGCACCGAGCGCGTCCACCGTCGAGGCCACGCCCACGCAGCCCGCCGCGCCCCCGCCGCAGACGCCGGAGGAGCGCGTGGTCGACTCGATCACCGGGTACTACGCGCTCATGCCGGCACAGCGCGATACGGCCTGGCCGCTCATGACGGCCGACTACCAGGAGAACCACGCCGGCGGCCGGGGCGGCTACGAGGCGTTCTGGTCCGGTGTGACGGCCGTGTCCGTCGCCGATGTCACCGCATCCGGACCGGCGCAAGGGCAGGCGACCGTCACCTATACGTTCAGCGACGGGCGCGTCGTGCAGGAGGTGACGGCCTACACACTCGTCGACGAGGGCGGTGTGCTGAAGATCGCCGAGACGGATGTGCTCAGCAGCGTCGAGCTGTGACAGCGGCGGCACCGGGTCGGGCGTACCCTGACCCCACACCCATCCGACGGGGACGGGAGACCCATGTACGACGAGGACAATCTGGCCGCGCTGGTCGCCGAGCTGCTCGACGTCGCACGCTCGGCCACGAGCGGGCGCGCGGCCCGGACGATCGCGGGCGACCACGAGCATGCCCTGCGCCAGACGGTGATCGCGCTGCGAGGAGGGGAGCAGCTGGGCGAGCACGAGAGCCCGGGCGAGGCGACGCTCCAGGTCCTCAGCGGCCGGGTGCGCCTGGTCGCCGACGACGAGGCCTGGGACGGGGCATCCGGCGATCACATCGCCATTCCGCCCCGGCGCCATCGGCTCGACGCCCTCGAGGACGCCGCCGTGCTCCTGACCGTGGTCAAGCGACCCGTCGGGGACTACCCCGGGAGCGAGTAGCCGAGAACTCACGGCCCGCTCCCAGCTTCGCGGGACCAAAACCGCCGGGGCATCCGTTCTCTTCAGTGACGCCGCAGCCAGCGACGTCGCACGAAGGAGGAGACCGTGGGGAACCACGACTACCGCAGAACCCCGGAGGCGCTGAGTCGCCTCACCGACACCCAGTACCGCGTGACGCAGGAGGACGGCACCGAGCCGCCGTTCCGCAACGAGTACTGGAACAACCATGACGACGGCATCTACGTGGATGTCGTGTCCGGCCAGCCGCTGTTCTCGTCGAACGACAAGTACGACAGTGGCACCGGATGGCCGAGCTTCACGCGGCCGATCGAGAGGGACGCCGTCTCGACGAAGACGGACTGGAAGATGATCGTCCCGCGCACCGAGGTGCGCTCGTCGGGCGCCGACAGCCACCTGGGCCACGTCTTCCACGACGGCCCACGGGATGCCGGAGGCCTGAGATACTGCATGAACTCGGCCTCGCTGCGGTTCATCCCCGTCGCCGAGCTCGATGAGCAGGGCTACGGCGAGTACCGCACGCTCTTCGACACACCCACTTCGACAGGCCCTGCAACCGAAACGGAGAACGCATCATGACCAGCGGACCCAGCGACCCCGGCACCGTCACCCAGAACCCCGGCACCGAGACGGCGGTCCTCGCCGGCGGCTGCTTCTGGGGCATGGAGGACCTCATCCGCCGCCAGCCCGGCGTGCTCTCGACCCGCGTCGGCTACACCGGCGGCCGGAACGACCACGCGACGTACCGCAACCACCCCGGCCACGCTGAGGCCGTCGAGATCGTGTTCGACCCGAGCGCGACGTCGTACCGCGACATCCTGGCGTTCTTCTTCCAGATCCACGACCCGTCGACCCTGAACCGCCAGGGAAACGACATCGGCTCGAGCTACCGCTCGGCGATCTTCCCGCTCTCGCCCGAGCAGGAGCGGGTCGCCCGCGACACGATCGCCGACGTCGACGCGTCCGGTCTCTGGCCGGGCAAGGCCGTCACCACGATCGAGCCCGCCGGGCCGTTCTGGGAGGCCGAGCCCGAGCACCAGGACTACCTGATCAAGTACCCCAACGGCTACACCTGCCACTTCCCGCGCGCGGGATGGGTGCTGCCCAAGCGGAGCGAGGCCGGCGCCACGGCGTAACGGACTCATGACGACGGATGCCGCGGCCCCGACGGGTCGCGGCATCCGTCGTCCTGGGACCGGTCGCTCCGAGGGTCACCAGCCGAACGAGCCCGGCCCGCCCTTGAAGGGACCCGCGATCGCCGAGGTGATCCATCCGCCGTAGAAGCCGCCGGGCTGCGGCACGACGACCTCGCCGTCCACCGTCACCTCGTCCATGGGACCGGCGTACAGAGCGACACGGTCGGCGAGCGCTTCGAACCCCGGCTGAGGCGACGGGTAGTTCCACGCGGCCCGGGATGCCGTCGCGCCACCCCCGCCGATCACGTCGAAGTACCGCGCACTGCCCTTGAACTCGCAGTACGACCCTCCCGCGGCGGGCACGATCGATCCCGGCGCGAACGCCGAGAGCGGCAGGTAGTAGACCGGGGGATGACTCGTCTCGAGCACGCGCACGACGTCCGTCGTGTCGACGATGTCGGCGCCGCCCAGCCGGACGACGACGCGTCGGTCGACGCGTTCGACACGGGGAGGCCGCGGGTAGTCCCAGACCGATTCCTGTCCGGGGGCCACGGGGTCGGGAGTCGGGTGACGCATGGCTCCAGCGTAGATCCGCCCGGAGCGGCGAGGGTCGGGAGCGGTCTGTCAACCCCCGGGGCTCGACGCACGGCCGCCGTACTCTGCGAGCACACCCCGACGAAAGGCATCCCATGGTCACGGCGCTCGCACTCAACTGCACCCTCAAGCCCTCCCCCGCGGCGTCCAGCTCGCAGCTTCTCGCGCAGCAGGTCCTCGACGCCCTGGCCGAGCACGACGTGACCGGCGAGCAGCTGCGCGTCGTGGACTACGACGTCAAGCCCGGCGTCGAGCACGACATGGGCGACGGCGACGAGTGGCCCCGCATCCGCGAGCGCATCCTGGCGGCCGACATTCTCGTCCTCGCCACTCCGACATGGATGGGCCACATGTCGAGCGTCGCCCAGCGGGTCCTGGAACGACTCGACGCGGATCTGTCCGAGACGGATGATGAGGGCCGGCCGATCCTGGCGACCAAAGTCGCGGTGACCGTCGTCGTCGGGAACGAGGACGGCGCTCACGCGATCATCGCGGACCTCTTCCAGGGACTCAACGACGTCGGGTTCAGCATCCCCTCTCAGGGCGGCGTCTACTGGAACGGCGAGGCGATGCAGACGACCGACTACAAGGATCTGCCCTCGACGCCCGAGAAGGTGGCCACCACGACGGCGACGCTCGCCCGGAACGCGGCGCATCTCGCGACGCTCCTCACGGAGCGCGCGTACCCGGCGTCCTGATCCTCAGACCCGGTGCGCTGTGCTCAGCGCCCGGGCGCTGCTCTCAGCGTCCGAATTCCTCGAGCCAGCGCAGCCACACCTCACTGAGAGTCGGGTAGGACGGCACGGCGTGCCAGAGCCGATCGATCGGGACCTCTCCGACGATCGCGATCGTCGCCGAGTGCAGCAGCTCGGCGACGTCCGCCCCCACGAAGGTCGCGCCGACGAGGACGCCCCGCTCGACATCGACGACGGCGCGGGCGGTGCCGCGGTAGTGGTCGGCATAGGTGCTCGCGCCCGACACCCAGGACATGTCGTAGTCGAGCACCCGCACTTCGATGCCCGCTCGTCCCGCCGATGCCTCCGTGTGGCCGACGGACGCCACCTCCGGGTCGGTGAACACGACCTGCGGGATTGTGGCGTGATCCGCCGTGGCGACGTGCTTTCCCCACGGACGGTCGTCGACGTCCCGCCCGAGTGCCCGCGCGGCGATGACGTCACCGGCGGCGCGGGCCTGGTACTTGCCCTGGTGGGTGAGCAGCGCCCGATGATTGACGTCGCCGACCGCGTAGAGCCAGTCGTGTCCGCGCACCCGCATGGTGTCGTCGACGTCCAGCCAGGCGCCGGCTTCCAGTCCCACCGACTCCAGACCGAGTTCGCCCGTCCGAGGGGTTCGGCCGGTCGCGACGAGGACCTCCGATGCGCGCACCTCCGAGCCGTCGGTGAGCTCGAGGACGACGTCGCCGTCGCCTTCATCCTCACGCCGGACGGAGACGACTTCGACCCCGGTGCGCACGTCGGCACCGGCTTCGCGGAGGGCCGTCGTCACCGCCTCGCCGGCGAAGGGCTCGAGAGACCCGAGCAGGCCGGAACGGGCGATCAGCGTGACGGCCGACCCCAGAGACGTGAAGAGTGTCGCCATCTCGCTGCCCACGACTCCCCCGCCGAGGATGGCGAGCGACGGGGGGACGTTCTGGACACCGGTCGCATCGCGGCTCGTCCACGGCGAGGCCTCGGCGAGGCCGGGGATGTCGGGGAGGAGCGCAGCCGATCCTGTGCACACGGCGACCGCGTGCCGGGCGACGACCGTCGTCTCGGCTCCGTCGCAGGCCGTCACGACCACGCGCCGCTCTCCGCTGAGGCGGCCGTGGCCGCGGATCAGGTCGATCTCCGCGCCCTGCAGCCACTTCACCTGCGAGGAGTCGTTCCACTCGTGCACGATCGCATCACGGCGGGCCAGCACGGCGGCGACGTCGACACCGCCGGTGATCGCCTCCCGCGCTCCTCCGACATCGCGGGCTGCCCTCAGGGCCGAGCCGGCACGGAGGAGCGTCTTGGACGGCATGCAGGCCCAGTACGAGCACTCACCGCCGACCAGCTCGCTCTCCACGGCGATGACCGAGAGCCCACCCTGTCTGGCCCGGTCGGCGAGGTTCTCTCCCACGGGACCCGCACCGATCACGACGACGTCGTATTCCAGTTCGCTCATCGAAGCCACGCTAACGACACACCGACGCCGCAAGGGCCATTTCGGCAATCCGGTCCCGGCGCCGCCCCGAAGTACACACCGAACCTCGCGTGTCAATGATTCGTCTCATAAGGGCCCGCGCGCTCCCAGGCGTGGTTTGCTGGAACCCCGTCGAAAGGACTGTATGGCGATCGAGTTCCGATCCGTCACGAAGCGGTTCGACGAAGGCACCGTGGCCGTCGACGATTTCACGCTCACGATCCCCGCCCACAAGACGACAGTCCTGGTGGGCTCCTCGGGGTGCGGGAAGACGACGCTCCTTCGCATGATCAACCGGCTGGTCGAACCGACGAGCGGCGACATCAGGATCGACGGCGAGTCGATCATGACCCGCAGCCCCGTGGCTCTGCGGCGCGGGATCGGCTACGTCCTGCAGAACGCGGGCCTGCTCCCGCACTTCTCGGTCATCGACAACGTCGCCACGGTTCCCGTGCTGACCGGCGTCCCTCGCAAGGCCGCGCGCGAACGGGCCGCAGAGCTGCTCGACGTCGTCGGCCTCGACCGCTCGCTCGCCGATCGGTACCCGAGCCAGCTGTCCGGAGGACAGCAGCAGCGGGTCGGCGTCGCCCGCGCTCTCGCGATGGATCCCAACATCCTGCTCATGGACGAGCCCTTCGGCGCGGTCGACCCCATCGTGCGCAAGGAGCTGCAGACCGAGATCCGTCGCCTGCAGAGCGAGCTGCGCAAGACGATCGTCTTCGTGACGCACGACATCGACGAGGCCTTCCTCCTCGGCGACCAGGTCGTGATCCTCGAGAAGGGCGCGCACATCGCTCAGGTGGGCACTCCCAGCGAGATCCTCGAGAACCCGGCGAGCGAGTTCGTCGCGAGCTTCGTCGGGGCCGACCGCGGCGCCCGCGAGCTGCGGCTGAAAGAGACAGCGCGCGGACCGGTGCTCGTGGACGCATCCGGTCGCACCCAGGGGGTGCTGGTGGAGGAACCGCGGTGAACTGGGTCGTCGACAACCTCGATCTCATCGCCGCGCTGACCGTGGATCACCTGCGTCAGAGCATCATCGCGATCGTCGTCGGGTTCGTGCTCGCGGTGCCGCTCGGCTGGCTCGCGTTCCGGTTCACGAAGCTGCGCGGACCGGTGCTCACCGGTGTCGGGCTGCTGTACACGATCCCCTCGTTCGCCCTCTTCGCCGTGCTCGCGGCCGTGCTCGGCGTCCCGTTCCTCTCCGAGACGAACCTCATCATCGCCCTCACGATCTATGCCGTGGCTCTCATGACACGCTCCGTCGCGGACGGTCTCGCGTCCGTCGACCCCGTCACGCGCAGCGCTGCGGACGCCGTCGGCTTCGGCCCGTGGCGGCGCTTCTGGACGGTCGACCTCCCGCTGTCGGGCCCGGTCGTCCTCGCGGGGCTGCGCGTCACAGCCGTCTCGACGATCTCGCTCGCGACCGTCGGCATCCTCATCGGCGTCCAGAACCTCGGATACCTGTTCACCAACGGCTCGCAGCGACGGATCATCGCCGAGGTGCTCGCGGGCGTCATCGCGGTCGTTCTCATCGCACTCGCGGTCGACGCGCTGCTCGTGCTCCTCGGACGCGTGCTCCTCCCCTGGGCCCGGCGGACCGTCGTCCCCCGGCCCTCGAGGCGACGGGCGGTGGCCGTGTGAATCTCTTCGCCCAGGCCTTCGCCTGGATCTTCTCGCCGGCGAGGCTGACCGGCTCGCTTCCGCTGCCCACGGCGATCGCCCAGCATCTCGCCTTCACGTTCTTCTCCGTGCTCATCGCCGCCGTCATCGCGGTGCCGATCGGATGGTTCATCGGACACACGGGCCGCGGCCGCGGGGCGGCGGTCTTCGTCACCGGCGCAGCCCGCGCCCTGCCCTCGTTCGGGCTCGTCGTGCTGCTCGTGCTGATCTTCGGCGTCACGCTCAAGACCGAGGCGGCCGTCGTCGCCTTCGTGCTCCTCGCGATCCCGTCCATCCTGGCGGGGGCTTACAGCGGCTTCGAGGCCATCGATCGCTCCGTCATCGACGCCGGCCGCGCAATGGGCATGACGGAGTGGCAGATCCTCTGGAAGATCGAGGTGCCCCTCGGGCTCTCGCTCCTCATCGGCGGACTCCGCTCCGCGACCCTGCAGGTGGTGGCCACGGTGACGATCGCCGCCTATGTCGGGCTCGGCGGCCTGGGGTTCTTCATCCTGCAGGGGATCCCGCTCAAGCGCTTCGACCAGATCCTCGGTGCGTCGATCCTCGTGGTCGCGCTGGCCCTCGTCCTCGACGGCCTGCTCGCGGTGTTCGCCCGCGTCGCGGTGCCCCGCACCTCCACCGTCCCCGGGCGCGTCGCCTCGCCGTCGCCCTCGCCGCTGCGGACAGCCGTCCCAGACCCGTCCACCTGACCCTCACCCCACACGGAGACACACATGCTCACAGCACGCACACGACTCTCGCTCGCGATCGGCGCCACGGCCATCGCAGCCCTGGCCCTCGCGGGATGCGCCTCGAGCGACCCGCTCTCGAGCGGCGACGACAGCACCGGCGCCGCGACCGACGACAGCACCATTGTCATCGGCTCGCAGGCGTACTACTCGAACGAGATCATCGCCGAGATCTACGCACAGGCCCTGGAAGGCGCCGGCTTCGAGGTCGAGCGCCAGTTCAACATCGGCCAGCGCGACGCCTACATGCCGTCGCTCGAAGACGGCTCGATCGACCTGTTCCCCGAGTACACCGGCAACCTCCTGCAGTATTACGACCCCGAGACGACCGCGACGACGACGGATGACGTCTACGCGGCGCTCAAGGATGCCCTGCCGGACGGGCTCACGGTCCTCGACCAGTCGCCCGCGACCGACCAGGACTCGTACAACGTGACGGCCGAGTTCGCGAAGGCGAACAACGTCTCGTCGATCGGCGACCTCGCCGGAATCTCCGGACTCGTGCTGGGCGGCGCGCCCGAGCTGGAGGAGCGCCCGTACGGCCCGAAGGGTCTCAAGGACATCTACGGCGTCGACGTGCAGTTCTCGGCGACGGCCGACACGACGGTCGACGAGCTCGTCGCCGGGAACATCCAGGTCGCCAACGTGTACAGCGCCGACCCGCTCATCAAGACGAAGGACCTCGTGACCCTCGACGACCCGAAGGGTCTCTTCCTGGCGTCGCACGTCGTGCCGCTCGTCAATGCCGATGTCGCCGACCAGATCGCCGACGTCATCAACGCCGTGAGCGCGGCCCTCACCCCCGAGGGGCTCGTCGCCCTCAACGTGGAGTCGACCAGCGACCAGCGGTCGGCCGACGACATCGCGAAGGACTGGCTCGCGCAGAACGATCTCAGCTGAGCGCTCGTCCGAGCACGGAGGGATGCCGCGGCCCACGGGTCGCGGCATCCCTCTGTCGTTCGTCACGCAGGTCGCGTCGCATCGGTCGCCCCGACCGCCGCGGGCGGGTAAACTCGCACCTCGTGTCTGATCGTGTACGGCCCGCGGGCGTGAGGAGGTCGTCGACGCGCCCAGCGTCGGCGGCGCGGAGAGCCTGAGGCTCGACCCCGCATCCCTCGTTCGAGCGCTCCCGCGCTCCGAGTTCCCTCACACGATCCGTCGCCGTTCCGGCGACCGCACAGAAAGCACGCTCATGCGTCCCCTCACCGACGCCCAGATCCGGGCATCGTTCGTCAACGCCTCGCGCAGCGAACGCAAGAACCTCACCCTTCCCGCCGCCTTCGACGCCCTCGACTGGGATCGTCTCGACTTCCTGGGCTGGCGAGACCCCAAGCTCCCGCAGGTCGGCTATGTCGTCGTCGAACTCGACGGCGAGCTCGTCGGCCTGCACCTTCGCCAGGCCGAGACGCGCGCCCGCTCACGGCCGCAGTGCTCGTGGTGCTCCGACATCCACCTCCCCAACGAGGTCGTCCTCTACACGGCGAAGCGGGTCGGCGAAGCCGGTCGCCGCGGCGACACGATCGGCACCCTGATCTGCGAGGACTTCGAGTGCCCGCGGAACGTCCGCAAGCTGCCTCCGTCGGCGTACCTCGGTTTCGACCGTGAGGCCGCACGCGACCGGCGCATCGAGATGCTCCGCGACAACGTCGCCGGCTTCGTCCGGGACGTGCTCGGACAGATCTGAACGACGACGGATGCCGCGGGCCCGCGGAATCGCGGCATCCGTCGTCTCTTCATGCGGCGCATACCGCCGGGACGTCGTGCGCACCGTGATCCGGGCGGCGGCACCGGAGTCCTCGCCGGGTACTCGTCGGCACGGCAGACGTCAAGGCCTTGGCGGGCCGGTGCGTGCGACGGAGGCTGGGGGCAACGAGCGCTGGCCGGCAGATGGCCGGCCGGAACCGAGTTGGAGCATCCGATGAGCGAAACACTTCCCGGCGTCCCCCTCCCCGGCGATCCCGGTCAGACGCCGGGCGGGCCCGTGCCCGGAGAAGTGCCCGGGGCGCCGACCGCACCGTCCGGCCCGGACACGCCGGCGGTTCCGGGCCAGCCGGTGTCACCGCCGACGGATCCGACGCCGTCCGAGCCGAATGTGCCGAACCCCGCGGAGCCGCTCGCGCCGAACCCTGCGGAGCCGACCGTGCCGTCGCCGGACGAGCCGCTCGCACCCAGCCCGGACGAGACTCCCGCCCCGTCACCGGACGAGCCGACGTCATCCGGCCCGTCGGAGTCCCGCCCGATGTGAGCCATCCGCGCGGCGGGCCGCCGGCTCGACCCGGCGATGAGACTCATCAGCCCGCCGCGTTCTCGACGAGCGCCGGGCAGACCCCGCCCGGATCCGTGGCGAGTTCGAAGTGCCAACGCTCGTTCGCGTAGATCTGACAGAGGCCCCAGTCCGAGCCGTGGTCGATGAGCCACGACTGCGCGTCGAGCGGCCCGACGTCCACGGCATCTCCCGTGACGTGGTGCGAGCGGTCCGGCGGCGCCACCCACTGCAGGGCGACCTCTTCGCTGCCGTACTTCTCGACGGCGTCCTCGAGCAGCCACTGCTGGTACTGCCTGGTGCGCCAGCCGCTCGTGACCTCGAAAGACACGCCGTCGGCGGCCGCGGCATCCGCGGCTTCCCTCATCGCGGAGAGGAGGGCGGGATCGAGGTTCGCGATCGCCGCGTCCGGGGAGTCCAACGAGACAGGCTGCTCGAGGTAGCCGTCGTCGGCGCGAGGTGCGTACGGCGCGGCGAGCGCACCCGCTTGGAGGAACACGATCCCCCACAAGGCGACCGCGATGGCTATTGCGGCGAGCGCCCCGATCGCGACGAAAGTCCCCCGCGTGGGCGAGGAGTCGGCGGAACGGCGGGCGCGGGCAGAACGGTCATGCCATCCATCCCACGCGCGCGCCCGTTGCGGGAGCGTAAGCGAGCGGGCATATGTCTGCGATATGCCGTGCGCCCTAGGCTGACCCCATGCGCGTGCTGATCGTCGAGGACGAGCTCTACCTCGCCGAGGCCATCCGCGACGGTCTGCGTCTCGAGGCCATCGCCGCCGACATCGCCGGCGACGGGGACACCGCCCTCGAGCTGCTGTCGATCAATCAGTACGACGTCGTCGTCCTCGATCGCGACATCCCCGGGCCGAACGGCGACGAGGTCGCACGACAGACCGTCACCGCTCCTGCGAGTCCGCGCATCCTCATGCTGACCGCCGCCGATCGCCTGGACGACAAGGCGACCGGGTTCGAGAGCGGCGCGGACGACTACCTCACCAAGCCCTTCGCACTGCGCGAGCTCGTGCTCCGGCTGCGAGCGCTCGGCCGCCGCCCGGCGGACGGCATCCCCCCGGTCGTCGAGTACGCCGGCATCCGACTCGACCCGTTCCGTCGCGAGGTGTACCGCGACGGACACTACGTGTCGCTCACCCGCAAGCAGTTCGCCGTGCTCGAGGTGCTGCTCTCGGCGCGGGGCGGCGTCATCAGCGCGGAAGAGCTGCTCGAGAGGGCGTGGGACGAGAACGCCGATCCGTTCACGAACGCCGTGCGGATCACGATCTCGACGCTGCGGAAGCGACTCGGCGAGCCCTGGGTGATCGAGACGGTTCCGGGCGTCGGCTATCGCATGACGGAGGCGACGGATGCCGCGGCCCACGCTGCCGACGACTGACACCGTGCGGCCGGAGGGCCTGTCGGTCCGGATCAAGCTGACCCTGAGCTACGCCGGACTCGTGCTCGTCGCCGGCATCGCGATGTTCGCCGTGGGCTTCCTGCTGCTCCGCTTCGTGCCCAACGGAAGCCTGGTCGTCGACGGCGGCGGGTGGGCGCCCAACCGCTCGAATCTGCTCGAGGTGTTCGTCCGGTACGCGCTGTGGGCGACCGCCGCCCTGGGCGTCCTGGGCCTCGTGGGCGGATGGCTGCTCGCCGGCATCGTGCTGCGACCGCTCGACCGCATCACCGAGGTGGCGCGCCAGGTGCGCGACGGGTCGCTCGACCAGCGGATCGCCCTGCCCGGCCCCCGCGACGAGCTGACGGAGCTGGCCGACACCTTCGATGCCATGCTCGCCCGCGTGCAGCAGACGATCGATGAGGAGCGTCGCTTCGCCGCCAACGCCTCGCACGAGCTGCGCACACCGCACGCGATCATCCGCACGATGGTCGAGGTCGCCCAGCGCGACCCCGAACGCGACATCGACGGTCTGCTCGAGCGCATCGCCGAGACGAACGACCGCGCGATCGCGATCACCGAGTCGCTTCTGGCGCTCGCCCGCCTGGGCCACGGCGGCGCGATCGATCGGGCTCGGGTCGACCTCGCCGCGCTCGTGACCGAGGTCGTCGACGAGGAGTCGGCCGTCGCTGCGCCCGCTCCGGCCGGGCCGGATGAGCTCGCCGCGGGTGCGGGGTCGGCGTCTGCCCGCGGCATCCATCTGCACGTCTCCACCGCTCCCGCCGTCGTCTCGGGGGACCGCACACTGCTGGAACGGCTGGTGGCGAACCTGGTGCGCAACGCCGTGGTGCACAACGTCGCCGGGGGAAGCGTCTGGGTCACGACCGAGACGCGCCCCGGCAGCGCGGAACTCCGGGTGGAGAACACCGGCATCCCGTTGGACGCCGGTGTCGTGGCCACGCTCACGGAGCCGTTCGTGCGCGGCGCTGGCCGCGTGCGCCGGTCGGAGGGCATCAGCGGGTCGGGCCTCGGCCTGGCCATCGTCTCGGCGATCGTCGAAGCCCACGGAGGGTCGCTCGACCTCGCGGCGCGCGAGGGCGGCGGGCTCGTCGCGCGCGTCACGCTCCCGAGCGTCTGACCGCCCGAGCGATCCCTCGCGCGAGCGCCGCGCCGAGAAGGAGGATCCCTACCGCGACCGCCCCCGCGGCGGCTCCTGTGGTGTTCCACACGACGTCATCGGGGTCGGGGACCCGGCCGGGGATGGTGGCCTGCGCATACTCGACCGCGGCGGAGAGAGCGAAGCCCGCCACGATCGCCAGAGGCCATGACCGCCGCCCGAGGAGCAGGGCGAGCGTCGCCCCCAGGGGAATGAAGAGCAGGGTGTTCAGCACCCGGTCAGGGTCGGCGTAGGGCAGTGCGTCCAGGAGCGGCGCAGCCGCGGCATCCGTCACCCGCTCGAAGAGCGCGCGAGCGGGAGCGACGACGCTCCTCGGCGCAAGCGTGAGGGCCGAGACGACGCCGAGCGCTGAGAGGGCGGCAACGGCGGTCCACAGGCGGGACGCCGGGGTGAGCGGGGCGGAAGTGGCGGAAGCGGTCATGCGGGCCTCTCGTTCGGGTCACCACCACTCCAGCCGCGGGGATGTTGCGCGGACGTATGCTCGCCCGATCCGCGGCGCGCGCCGGTAGCCTCGGGACCATGGGCACCGCGGCCGAACCCGGTTGGTACGACGACGGCACCGGCAAGCTGCGCTGGTGGGACGGCGCGCGCTGGACGCAGGACTACGCGGACTTCGACGCGTTCGGCGTCCAGATCCGGGAGGATGCCGTCCCGCCCGCGTCGACACCCGTCGGAGCGGGCTGGTACGACGACGGCCGGGGCCGCCAGCGGTGGTGGGACGGCCGCCGGTGGACGACGCAGACGCGATTCAGCGGCAATGAGGACGTCTTCGGCGGGGTCGTCGTCGACGGGCGCTGGATCCACCTCGGCGATCTCAGCCAGCCGATCGGGGGTCTCTCGGCCGTCATCCTCACGGTCGCGGACCTCGCCAAGCGACCGTCGGTCTCGGAGGCCGTCCGCCGCCGCGCCCTCTTCACGCCGCAGGGGGCTATGACGCCCCGCCACTTCGCGAGGCTGGACCGCCGGGCGGTGTTCCTCGCGATCGAGGGCGGCGGTCAGCTGTGGCTCACGCCGGTCACCGCGCAGGACGAGTCACGCGCGCGGCAGTTCGCGGCGTGGGTCAACACGTCGTCGGACCACTACCGGTACGGCTGAGCGACCGGCCGTTTGACGCGAGCGGTTACACGAGGCCCTTCAGGATCAGGTTCCAGTAGACCCACGGCAGGACGTGCCGGTCGGCGATCCAGGCCAGCCGGTTCTCGCGGTACATGCTCTTCCAGAACGGGATGGTGGGCATGAGCTGTCCTTCGGGGCCGAACTCCGCCCACACGACGGTCGAGCGCGACACGGTGAACGGACAGACGCCGTACCCGTCGTACGCCCACCGCGGCTCCTCCCCTTTGCGCACCGCCGCGAGGTTCTTCGCGAGCACGTACGTCTGCTTGCGCAGCGCGCCGCCGCACTTCGAATTCGTCGTTGCCGCGGCATCCCCCAGCGTCCAGACGTTGCCGTAGCGGGGGTGTCGGAGGGTGCGGGTGTCGACCTCGACGAAGCCGCCGTCGTCGCCCGGAGCGGCCAGCGGCGACTCGGCGAGCCAGTCCGGCGCCGACTGCGGGGGCACGGCGTTCAGGACGTCGAAGCGGATGCGCTCAGCCCCCTCGGGGCCGCCGATCACGACCTCCGAGGCCTCGGCATCCACCTCGAGCAGTTCGCTGTCGGTGCGCAGCTCGATGCCGTAGATCGCGATGTTGCGTTCGAGCTCCCGGTCGAAGGCCGGGATGCCGAAGACGGAGTGCGTCGGGACGACCATGATCACGCGGATGTCGTTCAGCACGCCCGTCGCCTGCCAGTAGTCGCAGGCCTGATACATCGGCTTCTGGGACGCGCCCGCGCAGGAGGCCGGCCCGGGGGGCTCGGTGAACACGACGGTGCCGCTCTTGAGGTCGCGGAGGAGCAGCGAGGCCTTCGCCGCCAGGTCGTGCTCGTAGTGCGAAGCGACCTTCGGGGTGGTGATGGCGTGCTCGAGACCCGGGACCCTGTTCCAGTCGTGCTGGATGCCGGGGCAGAGGATGACGTGGTCGTAGGTGAGCCTGCGGCCGTCGTCGAGGAGGACGGCGTTCTCGGCGGGGTCGATCGAGTCCACCCGGCCCTGGATCCACTCGACGCCCTTCGGCATCACATCGCGCTGCGGTCGCACGGTGACGCTGGCGCGCGCCGTGCCGCCCGCGACGTGCGAGAAGAGCGGCTGGTAGAGGTGATGCTCCCGCGGTTCGACGAGGGCGATGTCTTCGACGCCGAGCCGCTGCAGTCGCGCGGCCACGGAGATTCCGCCGTTTCCTCCGCCGATCACCAGGATCTCGTGGTGTGTGCTGTTCTCGGGCATCGCGAACCGTCCTAAGCCACTGGGTCTGCTCACGCTATGCCGCCGGCGTCGGTCGGCGTGAGGGGTTGCGGGCGCGCGGGCGGGCAGGTAGGGCACGCAGGCACGACTCCCCGCTGCACGGCGTCTGGGTCAGGCGTCGAGGATCGTGCTGAATGCCAGGACGATGATGAGCGCGTTGAGGAAGAAGCTGAAGGTCGTGTGCCAGACGACGGTCCAGCGCATCCGACTGGTCTGGACGACCACGTCCGAGACGGAGAACGTGGTCGCATTCGTGAACGAGAAGTAGACGAAGTCGACCAGCCGCGGCGCGACCGCGCCGGGGAACACGAGCGGAGGCGGCGACGGCGCCCGACGATACCGGCGGTCGTAGATCCGCGCATAGCCCCAGTGGAACAGTGCCCACGACAGCAGCATCGCCCACACCGCGACCGGCTCCACCCAGACCGCCCAGTCCGGGTCATTGCGCAGGAGGAGGATCTCGGTCGCCGCGACGATCCCCACGAGGCTCGCGGCGAAGGTCGCGATGGTCGAGACGAGGCCGACCACGGGATGCCTGTCGACCTGCTGCAGCCACGGCGTGGTGCGCTCCGGCCCGCGACGCACGCTGACGCCCACGGCGATGACGGCGGCGATCCAGTACAGCGTGCCGATGAGGCACCACAGCGCAAGCACCTCGATCGTCGTGCCGTCGTCCTCGGTGAAGACGAGCGTCGCACCGAGCACGATGAGCGCGAGCTGTACGAGCAGGTCGACGCTGCGCGCAATGACGCCTACGACCACGAACGACCCCCTCCCCCGTTCCTACCCGCTCTGCCCATCCCCGCGATGAACACCGCCCGGCCCCAGCTGCGCGAGACCGGCCGCCGCGACGACGGCGAGTCCCGACATGCCGCCACACTACGGCGGCGGGAAGGAAGAAGGACGGATGCTGGAGTCCGAGCTTGCCGAGGCATCCGTCGTCACTACGTCCTGACGCCTCGGAGGCGCACCCACGAGGAGGCAGAGATGAAGCCGCGCTGGACCCCGCTCGCGATCGCCTACCTCGTGCTCGCACTCGTCGGGCTCGTCGGTACCTTCGTCCTCAACGCGTGGACCGTGCTCGAGGCACGCGACTACTTCGGCGACATCTTCGGCAGCGGTCCCGCCGTGTCGTCGATCGGCGTCGACCTGCTCGTCGTGGCGGTCGCCGGTGTCGTCTTCATCGTCGTGGAGGCTCGGCGGCTTGCGATGAAGCGAGCGTGGCTTTACATCGTGCTCTCGCTCGTCACCGCCTTCGCCTTCACGTTCCCGCTGTTCCTCGCGATGCGCGAGCGGCAGCTGGCCGGGCGAGGCGCCTGAACGCTCCGCTCACCAATCGAGGGGGCGGCCGTCGCGCGAGAACGAGCCGGCGGGGACGAACCCCTCGCCGAGGACGGGGCGGAGGATGCTGAGAGCACCGGAGCGCGGGTCTCTCGCCCCCATCTCCGCCATGCCGGGTGCCGTCGCGGTCAGTCCGGGATCGACGACGTAGACCGCGACATCCTTCTCCCCCAGTTCCAGGGCCGCCTTGCGGCCGAGGGCGTGGACGGCGGCCTTGGAAGCGGCGTAGCTCACAGCGCCCGGGTTCGTCGCGATGCCGAAGTCCGGGTCGCCGTGCGAGCCGCCTCCGCTGCCGACGATGATGAGCGAGCCCTGGGACCGGATGAGGGCGTGCGAGAACGCTTGGACGGTGCGCCAGGTGCCGATCACATTGACCTCGAGGATGTCGCGCACCCCGTCGAGATCCGCCGTCAGGGTGGTCTCGTCCCACGGCGCGAATTGGGCGGCGTTCGCGACGACCAGGTCGATCCCGTCCTCCGGCAGCGTGTCCGCGACGGCGACGAGCGAGGCGGGGTCGCGGAGATCCGCGTACCGCACGTCGACCGAGGGATGTCCGGCGAGCGCCGCACGGGCGGCGCGGACGTCCCGGGCGAGCGCGATCACCGACCAGCCACGCTCGCTGAGCACTTTGACGGCCGCGAGTCCGACGCCTCTCCCACCACCGGTCACGATCGCCGACCGCGAGTTCGGGGACGCCTCGGTCATCCTGTCCTCCTCTGCACTTCCGCGTGGCTCGAAGACTTGCTAGCCAAACTAGCGACTTGTGAAGAGGGGTGGGTCGGTTCGGGATGATTCGTTGGCGATCGGCGCGATGACCGCTCCGACGGTCTAGCGCGGGCCCCGCCCGCTCGCCCAGCCGGCCAGCACCGCATGCAGCGCCGCCGGCAACGACGCCACGAGGAGGATCGTCGACCAGACGGCGTCTTCCGGCCGCACGATGAGCCCGCCCAGGAACAGCGCCGCGAAGATCACGGCCGAGATGATCCGGCGTCCCGTCCGCTCCAGCGACCTCATCCGCTGCTCGACCCGCGGCGTCTCGACGACAACGCGCCCTTCCTCGATGCGCGTCACGGCGTCGTCGAGGCGTCGCGGCAGCCGAGCCGCGATGCCCGCGACGTCGACCACCTCCTTGCCGATCGCCTGCGCGAAGTTGCCGCGTTCGTCGCGCAGCAGCTGGGCGGCGTAGGGCTCGACGGCATCCCAGATGTTGAAGGCGGGGTCGAGCGAGCTGCACATGCCCGAGGTGAGGGAGATCGCCCGCACGATGAGGAGGAAGTTCTCCGGCAGCTGGAACGGCAGCGACCGCACGACATCGCCGAACTCGACGGCGAAATCGCGGAACTCGCGGGGATCGACGTCCTGCAGCTCGGCGAATCCCATGCCGCCGAAGCGGGCGAAGAGCGCCGTCATCGCCCGCTCGAGCTCGCTCGTGTCGGCCGAGGGCAGCAGCACGCCGACATCGCGGATGCTGTCGACCATCTGGCGCCCGTTGCGCGCGGCGACCGCGATGATGAGTCGCTGCAGACCTTTTCGCAGCCTATCGGGGACGTCGCCCATCATCCCGAAGTCGATGAAGGTGAGCTTCCACTGCCGCTCGCCCGGCGGGGCGGCGATCGGGGTCACGAAGATGTTCCCGGGGTGGGGATCGGCGTGGAAGTAGCCGTCGCGGAAGAGCTGGTCGAACATGACCGTCGCGAACTCGTGGGCGACGGCCGTCGGGTCGATGCCGGCCGCTCGCAGGGCGTCGACGTCGTTGATCTTGATCGCCGTGACATCCGAGAGGGTCAGGACCCGGCGGGTCGTCCGCTCCCATGCGACCTCGGGCACGGCCACGCGAGGATCGCCGACGAAGTTGGCCCCGAAGCGCTCCGCATTCTCGGCCTCGTGCAGGTAGTCGATCTCTTCCAGGCTGGTCGCGCCGAATTCCTCCATGAGCGCCGGCAGATCAACCCGATCGGCCACGAGCCGCACACGGCTGAGCCACCCCGCGACCTTCCGCAGCGCGGCCAGGTCCACGTCTACGATCTCGTCGATGCCAGGACGCTGGATCTTGACGACGACGTCGGCGAATCCGGTGTAGACCGCGTCCTCAGGCCGCAGCTGCGCCCGGTGGGCCTGACCGAGGGATGCCGCAGCCACCGGCGCGGGGTCGACCCACGCGTAGGCACGCTCGAGCGGCATCCCCAGCTCGGCCTCGGCGAGTCGGCGGATCGCCGCGAACTCGACGGGCGGCACTTCGTCCTGAAGGCCCTCGAGCTCCTTGGTGATCTCCGGCGGCAGCACATCGAGGCGCGACGAGAGGAACTGTCCAACCTTGATCATGAGGCCGCCGAGCGAGACCGCGAGAGCGTGGAACTTGCGGGCGAGCCTCGTCAGCCGGGCCGCGCGCCCGCGCGCCGAGAATCGGGCGAACCCGATCCGGGGCAGGAAGAGCTCGTACCACCAGGCCTGCACCATGTACCTGGCGGCGAAGCGCAGGATGCGGCGATAGCGGGCGCGCGACTCACCGACGTCGGCCATCGAATCTCCTTGACGCCGACGTGCGGACGGCGAGGGTCAGTCTTGAGCGAGGATGGAGTAGAGCTTACGGCGCGCGTCTTCGAGCACGTCGACCGCCTGCTTCACCTGCTCCGCGCTGCCCGACCGGCCGACCTGGGCGGCCGCCTGTGCGAGCTCCATCCCGGCCTTTCCGAGCGCCGTCTTCGAGCCGCCGCCGCCCTTCATGCCCTGCGACTCCCACGGCGCGCGCCCGCCGGCCTCTTCGGCCTCGGCCCGACCGGCCTCGGTCAGCGAGTACGTCTTGCGGCCGCCCGACTCCTCGGCCTTGATGAGACCCTCGTCGGCGAGGAGCTGGAGGGTCGGATAGACCGATCCTGCGCTGGGCTTCCACGCGCCGTTGCTGCGCTCCTCGATCTGCTGGATGATCTGGTAGCCGTGCATCGGCTGCTCGGCGAGGAGCGCCAGCACAGCAGCACGCACGTCGCCCTTGTTCATCCGCGTGCCCGACGTCGCCGCGCCGACCTTCTTCTCGAACTCCTCCTTGAGCTGGTCGAGCATGTCGAAGATGCCCATGCCCGACTTGCCTCCCGAGCTCCGGGGGTCGAACCCGCCGAAGCCGCCGCTTCCTGTCCATGAACCGCTCATGATCGCCCTCCTCGGATAGCGAGCGCCGGTGCGCTCAACGACACATACCGATATATCGTCAGTATGCACGGCCGTCGGGATCTTGTGGCGGTGAGAACGCTGAGAATCAACGGATAGCGGGGATCGACCGTTCGGATCGCGATCGCCGACGATGGATCGGCGATGCGGTCAACGACACAGGCGAGACGGTGTCTTCACGCGCGGATCGGCCGGGCGCGCACGTTGACCTCGTGCCGCGGCTCATCCGTCATCGTGAAGGCGAGCGCGATCGGCGGAGCGCCCGGGTTGTCGTAGAGACGGATGCCGTCGCCGAGGAGCACCGGCGCGATATGCAGGTCGATCTCATCGAGGAGCCCGCGATCGAGCAGCTGCCGGCCGATCGAAGCGGAGAGGATCTCGACGTTCTTGCCGCCCGCGGCATCCTTCGCGATCCGCAGAGCCTCTTCGACGTCGCAGCTGAGGATCGTCGTGCCCTCGCTCGCGGGAGCGTCCTCCGGGTGGTGGGTGAGGACGAAGACCGGGCCGCTCCACGCGCCGCCGTAGATCGTCGACGCATCGGGGAACGCATCGAACCCGTCGCGGCCGCCGAGCACCGCACCGGTCGTCGCGACGTACTCGTCGATGATGTGAGGCCTTCCGGTCGTGAGCCCGGCCATCCAGTCCATGGAGTGACCGGGGCCGGCGACGAAGCCGTCGAGCGACATCGTGAAGTGCCACAGCACCTTGCCCTCCGCTGCCTGCGCGGTCGGCTCGGCGATCATGCCCGCTCCCCCTCGGGATGCCGCACGCGGTAGCGGACATGTGTCACGAGCGAGGCGCCGCGGCTGCTGATCAGCTCCAGATCGACCGGGCCGACGCCCTCGAAGAGGCGCAGTCCCTCTCCGACGATCGTCGGCGAGATCTGCAGCATGAGCTCGTCGATGAGGCCGGCTGCGAGGTACTGGTTGATCGTGCTGACGCCGCCTGCGATGTGGATCGTGCGGTCGCCCGCGGCATCCCGAGCCTTCGCCAGCGCCGATTCGATGCCGTCGGTGACGAAGTGGAAGGTCGTGCCGCCCTCCATCTCGATGGGTTCGTGCGGGTAGTGCGTGAGCACGTAGACCGGGGCGTGGTACGGCGGGTCGTCGCCCCACCAGCCGCGCCAGTCGCGGTCCCACTCCCCGCGGACCGGGCCGTACATGTTCCGCCCCATGACGTAGGCACCCGCCGAGACGATGTCGTCGATCTCGGCTCGGTTCTCGTCGGGCGTCTCGAACATCCATCGGTGCAGCAGCTCACTGGGCGCGTCGCCGAAGGGGCGCTCCTCGGTCTGGTTGTGACCCGAGCCGATGCCGTCGAGCGAGATCGACATCGTCGCGATGACTCGTTGCATGTTCCGTCCTCCACACTGATTGCGATCTGCAACTGGTTTTTTCCCACGCTACGCCGAACCGGTTGTAGAATGCAACCAGAATGATGGAATCGCAGCGGTCCGGATGCCCGATCAACCTCTCCCTCGAGGTGATCGGCGACAAGTGGTCGCTGCTCGTCATCCGCGACATGATGTTCGGCAACCGCCGCCACTTCCGCGAGCTGCTGCTCGGATCCGAAGAGGGGATCGCGTCGAACATCCTCGCCGACCGCCTGCAGCGGCTCGTCGACCAGGGCCTCATCTCGCGGGCGCCCCACCCGACGCACAAGCAGAAGGTGGTCTACAGCCTGACCGAGCCGGCGATCCAGCTCGTGCCCGTGCTCGTCGCGCTCGGCTCGTGGGGCCGGCGGCACCTGCCCGTCTCGCGGGAGCTCGCGATCCGCGCGGAGCTGCTGGAGCGCGGCGGCCCGGAGATGTGGGACGCCTTCATGGACGAGCTGCGGGAGCAGCACCTGGGCATCCGGCGCCGTGACGGTGCGCGGTCGGTCCTCGCGGAGCTGCGGGAGGCGTATCTGGCCGAGGTCGCCGCGGCGGCGGCTGTTGCGGCGGAGTCGGCGGCGGTTGAGCCGGCGTCTGAGCGGGCGGCTCGGCGCTGACGCGGCCGGGTCGGCGTATGCGGGCCGTCAGTCGCGACGCGTGACGTCGACCTGCAGCTCGTGGGCCAGCCTCTCGAGTTCTTCGACCAGGGCGTCGACGTCGACGGATGCCGGAACCACGGCCGAGATCGTCGCTTCGAAGAGGCGGCCGCCGGCCATGGCGGCGTCGCGGGTCTCGCTCGTCATCCGCTCGATGCTCACCCCGCGGTCGCTGAGCGTGGACGAGAGCTCGCGGACGATGCCCGGGCGGTCGTTTCCGAGCACCCCGAAGGTGAACAGGCGGTCGGGCGAGGCATCCGTCGCCTCTTCGTGACCGGGCACGGCGACCGTCACCAGGCCTTCGAGCTGCGAGAGCGCGTCACGCAGCGCGTCGGCGCGATGAGCGGCGACCGAGACCTCGATGATGCCCGCGAAGGCTCCCGCGAGTTCGGCGAGCTGGCTGTTCTCCCAGTTGCCGCCGTGGGAGTCGATGACCTCCGCGACGGCCGCGACGAGTCCGGCGCGGTCATCTCCGACGACGGTGAGCACGAGGGTTGTCATGGGGTCAGCGTATTCCCGGGCGGGGCATCCGCGAGCAGGTGCGGCAGTGCTGCGAAGGTCCTTGCGTGGGCGATCTCGGCGTGGCGGGTCATGTAGCGGACGAGCGGTGCGGGCGCGGTCACGAGAGTCGTCTCAGTGACGAGGCTTCCGCCGCCCGACGATGTCGCAGTCGTGCGCGTTTCGAGCGTGCATCCAGGCGCTGCCTGGACATGACCGATCATCGTCGTCGCAGAGATGCGGATCATGCGCGCACCGAACCGGATCCGGTAATGGAAGGGCCCGATCGTCGGGCGCTCCACGATCCGCCAGTCGATCCAGTCCCCTTCACCATCGGATCCGCGGGCGACCGGCACGGCGCTCTCGAGATAGGGGTGGATGCCGCGGTGCGCGTCGAGCCGCGCGAGATAGTCGATCGCCTGCTCCGGCGGCGCCGAGACGGCCGTCTCCAGGCGGAAGGTACGGGATGCCACGGCACCATCTTGTGCCCCGTTCCTCCCCACACGGTGCACCTCCGCATTCTCCACAACCTCGTCGAACTTCTGTTCGAATGTCCGTCGTTCGCGAGAGAATCGGGCATGGCGATCATCAGCGAGATGAAGCGGCTCATCGAGTCACTCGACTCGCACGCGGCCCTCGACGTGGAGCCGTCTTCCCTGGCCGACGCGATGCGGCGGCTCGACGATGAGTGCCTCCTGCGAGTGATGACGGATGCCTCGTCCCTCGCCAACGAGATCGAGAAGCTGCGGGTCGTGGCGGCGGGAGTTGCGGCGCAGAGATCGGAGCGGGAACTCGGTCATGCGGGGCTCGCTGCCACGAGGGGCCATCGGACGCCGGCCGCGCTCGTGCAGGCGATCGCGGGAGGAACGAAGGCCGAAGCAGACCGACACGTGCGGCTGGGCACGGCGCTGCTCGAAGGGTCCGCCGATCCGCTCCGACCGGATGAGGCGAGCCCCATGGGTGTGCGGAGGGTTTGGCACGAGGCTCTTCGAAGCGCACACCTCGCCGGCGGTCTGACCGCGAGCCAGTACGACGCGATCTACCGCGGTCTGGGCGAGCCTCCCCCTGACCCGTGCGATGGTCCCGGCGCGATGGCCGAGGCGTGGAGTCTGGCAGCGGAGCAGCTGATGCGCGAGGCCGACGCAATGCCCGCCGAGGAGCTTCAGCGACGCGCGCGGCAGGTACGGGATGCCCTGGATCCGGCCGGTGCGGTGGAGCGCTTCGCGCGGCGGTATGAACGTCGCGCGTTCCGAATGTGGACGGACGCCGATGGGGCGCGGCACGCGAGCATCGCCTTCGACGACGAGATGGCGGCGTGGGTGCAGGGCGCGATAGATGCGGCGCTTCGCCCGCGGCGGGGCGGGCCGCGCTTCGTTGATCCGGATGCCGTGGCCGATGCTGACGAACTCGTTCGAGACCTCCGGACCAACGATCAACTGACGTACGACCTGATGATGGATGTCTGGCGCGCGGGAGCCCTTGCCGAGGCGTCGCAGGTGTTCGGGGCCCGGCAACCCGGGGTGCGGATCCTCGTCGTGGAGGACCTCCTCGGTGCGCGCGACCCGCTCGGACGACTCCTGGCGACCGGTCACGCCGAGGATCGCGGCGATGCGCTTCCCGGGCCGGTGATCGACCGCTCGCTGTGCTCCATCGGTTCGGTCCGCGTCACGGTCGACTCCTTCGGCAATCCTCTCGACGTCGGGCGCGAGCAGCGGCTGTACACCCCGCGGCAGCGCACTGCGCTCGCGGTGCGTGACGGGGGTTGCATGTTTCCCGGATGCACCGTGCCGGCCTCCTACTGCGAGGCCCACCACTGCGATCACTGGTGGGAACACCTGGGGCGGACTGACATCGACCGGGGCATCCTGCTCTGCCGCTTCCACCACATGCTCCTGCACAACCGGGGATGGCGGATCGCCCGCGACGGCCTCAGGCCCTTCGTGCTGCACCCACCCCCCGGCGAGGGATCTCCAGTCGAGTTGAGGTCGAAGTCTCCACTGAAGTGGGCGTGGGATCCGCCGCCTCCGCCGGACCGGCCCTCCTGGCGCACCCCGCCCGAGGCAGTGCATCCGAGCGATTCCGGTCGAGTCGGCCCTGGGACGTCAGACTCACCCGAAACCGGGGTGACGGAGACCGGCTCCGCGCACCGGCGCATTGCCGCTCTTCGGCACTGAGCCCGATGCGCTTGTCCCGCGTCTCGAACTGCTCGCCGATGGCTGCGCCTCGGCGTGCGGTCGTGGGGCCTGAAATGCGGCGCGCCGGCGCCGGGCGGTGATCCTCCCTC
Source organism: Microbacterium sp. 4R-513 (assembly GCF_011046485.1). Lineage (NCBI taxonomy): Bacteria > Bacillati > Actinomycetota > Actinomycetes > Micrococcales > Microbacteriaceae > Microbacterium > Microbacterium sp. 4R-513. The sequence continues at coordinate 2,440,393 of NZ_CP049256.1, read as the reverse complement.
GCGAACCGTCGGGAGCGAGCTCGTGCGGCGGAATGGATCACTCGGGCGGCGGCGCGGCGTTCAGGAGCGGACGGAGCTTCTCCCCCATCACACCGCCCAGCAGCGCGCTGAAGGCCGCCGTCATGTGGTGCGAGTCGCGATAGACCAGAGCGTCGCCGATGATCGGCGGACACCAGTCGGCGGTGCACAGGTAGTCGTTGAAGTCGAGCAGCGGCACCCCACGCGCTGCAGCGGCCTTCGCGGCAGCCTCGCGAGACGCGTCCTGAAGGGCGACCGACCGCGGCTGACCGCACACCTCGGCGTCGGACAGGTGAGCCGACAGGCACGGCGCCGGATCCTCGCGGATGTCGGGAGTGTCTGCGATCACCGCCTTCGGCACCGTGATCGCATCGAGAGTCGCCCCGTAGGCCGCCTCCCACGTGGCGACATCGTCTTTCACCCCGGGTGCCAGATCCGGGTCGCTGTAGCCGGCGAGCAGCACGATCACCGGATCCGACGCGTTCACGGCCTCGATCACCGCCTTACGCCACTCGGCGCACTGGGGATATGGAGTGCCCCGCCGTGTCGATTCGATCGTCGCGTACGGGCACGAGCTCTTCGTATGCACCTCGACGGCATAGCCGGCCGAGAGCGCGAACGCGTCGAGCGCCGGGAACCAATGCGCCGCGTGCGAGTCGCCGAAGAGGACGATCCGCGGCGCTGCGGGGTCGCCGTACAGGCAGTCCCCGGCATCCGTCGCAGCGATGCCGCGCACGCAGTCGTCGGCATAGACCTGCGGAAGACTCTCATCGGCTTCGCGAAGCGACGGACGCAGGTTCTCGGGCACGAAGTCGGTGCCCTGGGGAGGGTCCTGGATGGCGGGAGCCGACGCCTCCTCGGCGACGTTGAGCGAGCGGGTGTCCGCCACGGCGTACGCGCCGGTCGCGACGAGAAGGCACGCGACGGAGCCGATCGCCGCGCCGATGAGGGTGCGGCGCGTGCGCGCCCGAGTCAGCCATGGGGCACGCCGCATCGGATCCTCGACGAACCGGAACATCGCCCACGCGACGGGGACGCACGCGAGAGCGATGAGGAGCGTCGCCCACAGCGGCAGTCCACCGCGGACGACGGACTCCGGGATGACGAGGGCCGGCCAGTGCACGAGATACAGCGAGTACGAGATCGTCCCGACGAGCACCATGCCCCGGACCGACAGCATCCGTCCCGGCCCGAGGCGATGCGGAGTGGCACCCGCCGCGATCACGAGCGCCGTCCCCAGCACGGGGAGCGCTGCCCACGCACCGGGAAAGAGCGTCTTCGACGAGAACAGCGCCACCGATGCCCCGATGGCCGCGATGCCGAGCCAGCCGAGCACCGGCGCGACCGCCGGCGAAGCGACCCGCTCACGCCGCAGCAGCAGGAATGCGACGAGCCCGCCGACTCCGAGCTCCCACGCGCGCGTCGGCAGCCAGAAGAACGCGATCGGCTGCGATTGGAACGTGAACCACACGCACGAGACGAAGGATGCCGCCACCACGGCGACCAGCACCCAGAACAGGGCGCGCTTCGATCGCACGACGGCCCAGGCGAGCCCCAGCAGCGCGGGCCACACGAGATAGAACTGCTCCTCGACCCCGAGCGACCAGTAGTGCTGGAAGAGCGACGGGTTCGTCGACTGCGCGAGGTAGTCGGTCTGATCCATCGCGAAGAGGTAGTTCGGCACGTACAGCGCCGTCGCCACGGCGCCGCGCCACACCTTCTCGATGAGCAAGGGCGGGTACCAGATGAGCGCCGCGACGACCGACAGCAGCAGGACGAGGAAGGACGCGGGAAGGATGCGGCGAGCCCTGCGTGCGTAGAACGAGCCGAACCGGATGCGGCCCTCGCGGGTGAGGCTTCCGAGAAGGTGGGTCGTGATGAGGAAGCCCGAGATCACGAAGAAGATGTCGACCCCGACATACCCGCCGGGAAGGAAGGGCAGCCCGGCGTGGTACAGCACGACCGCGCCTACGGCGATCGCTCGCAGGCCTTGGATGTCAGGGCGGAAACCGGAGGAATCCGCGCCCGTGGGGGTGCGCTCTGCCACGATTCCGGCAGTGTAGAGCGGCCGGATGAACCCCACGGGGGACTTGACAGTCGACGGCGCATTCCCCCGGCGAAGTCTTGACGAGCCACCCGACCGAAGGCCTAGGGTCGAACACGGCGGCCGCGACCGGCCCCGCCCACCGAACGGACCCTGCGATGACTCGTCCTCGACGCACGATGTCACCGAGCTCGGGCTTCTGGGTCGTCGCCGCAGCGTTCACCACGGTGACGGCCTATGCGACGGTCCCCACGCCGCTCTACCCGCTCTACCAGCAGCAGGACGACTTCCCGGTTCCCGTCATCACGCTCATCTTCGCCGCGTTCGCCGTCGGCGTCGTCTTCAGCCTGTTCTTCATCGGCCACGTCAGCGACTGGGCGGGGCGTCGGCGGATGACGATCATCGCGATCGCGATCTCGGCCGTCGCGGCCGTGATCTTCCTCGTGTGGAACGACGTCCCCGGGCTCATCGTGGCCCGCTTCGTCGACGGGGTGAGCGTCGGCACAGTGACGGCTGCCGCGACAGCCCATCTCGCAGAGCTGCGCGCGAGGGCGCGACCGAACGAGACGGCGGTGATCGCGGCATCCGTCGCGGGAGCCGCCAACCTCGGCGGGCTCGCGCTCGGACCGCTCATCGGCGGGCTGTTCGCGGAGTTCCTCCCCGACCCGCTCGAGCTTCCGCATGCGCTCTTCCTCGCACTCTTCATCGCGTGGCTGTTCGTGCTCGTGGCGGTGCCCGAGACGATCGACGCCACCGGAGGGCGGCCCGTCTACCGACCTCAGCGACTCTCCTTCCCGCCGGCCGGCCGCGCCGCCTTCGCCGCCGCGGGGGTCGGGGCCGCGGCATCCTTCGCTCTGTTCGCGCTGTTCACCTCGCTCGCGCCGACGTACCTCCACGAGACGTTCCACGTCACCGACCACCTCGCCGACGGAGCCGCCGTCTTCGCCGTCTTCGGCGCGGCGGCTGTCGCCCAGATCGCGCTGGTGCGCGTCGCTCAGCGCGTCCAGCTCGGGATCGCGATCGCGTGCTTCGCGATCGGGCTCATCGCGATCGCGGCCGGCGCGGTGGTGCCCCTCCTCGCCCTGTTCATCGTCGGGGGATCGTGGGCGGCGCCGCTGCGGGCATCATGTTCCGCTCGGCCATCGCGACCGCAGCATCGCTCGCGCACCCCGAGAGCCGCGGCGAGACCCTCGCGCTCGTCTTCCTCATCGCGTACACGGGGCTCGTCGTTCCGGTCCTCCTCGTCGGCGGCGCCCTCGCCTTCGTCGACGAGACGACCGTCCTCCTCGTGTTCACGGCGCTCGTCCTCGTCGCGACGATCGGCGCCGGTATCGTCATGCGCCGGCACGCATCCGCGGGCTGAGCCGCGCGGCAGCCTTCCTCGCCAACGCGGTGTTACCGTGATGGCTCAAGGACCGGGTTGCAGCGAAGGGAGACGACGGATGCCTCACCTCTCCGCGCTGCACCTCCTGCTGTCGTTCTTCGGCGTGGCGGGCGGGGTCGACCTTTCCGCCGTCGACAGCGTGACCGGCGCTCTCGCGCTCGCCGTCGCGCTCATGTCCGCGACCCTCGTCCTCCTCTCGGTCGTCGCCGTCGCCCACGCGGCGCCAGGCGGCGCCTCGCCTCCGCACCCGCGACGCGCGATCGACGCGTCCGTCCTGCTCGCGCAGAGCGATCCCGACGCCCCGGGCCACCCGCGCCCGAGGGCCCCGCAGTCCGCGGCCTCGGCCGCGTAACCGTCGTCGCCGCAATCACCACCCGCCTCGCGGGCGGTGTGCCGCGGCATCCGTTCGTGGCCAGAAGCCTCCTCTTCTCAGCCACCAGAACGGACATCACCGTGGACCTCTTCGCCTTCCCACCCATCGCCGCCCTCCTCGACCTCGCGTACGCGGGCCTCATGGGACTCGCGGCCTCTCTGACCCCGCTCGCCGGAGCGTCCGCCGCCTCGGCGGCGGTCGTGCTCGTGACGCTTCTCGTACGCGCCCTCCTCATCCCCGCCGGCATCTCGCAGGCGAAAGCCGAGCAGATCCGCTGGCGCCTCGCACCGAAGCTGCGCGACCTGCAGAAGCGCTGGGGCAAGAACCCCGAGCGTCTCCAGCGCGAGACGATGCAGCTGTACCGCGACGAGCAGACGTCCCCCTTCGCGGGCCTCCTTCCCGTGCTCGCACAGGCCCCCGTCGTCGGCGTGCTGTATGCGCTGTTCCTCCACACGGTCATCGCGGGGCATCCCAACGCGCTCCTCGACGAGACGCTCTTGGGCGTGCCGCTCGGCACGAGCCTGGCCGGCGTCATCGGCGAGGGGACGCTCGATCTGCCGACGGCGCTCGTGTGCGGCGCGGTCGTCCTCGCGATCGCGTGCGTGGGCGAGCTCACGAGAAGGCTGCTCCGGATGCCGCAGCCCGCGCGTGAGGTCGATTCCCCCGTGCCACCGATCCCGGCCGGCCTCCTCGGCATCCTGCAGTTCGCCACCGCCGTCGTCGCGGTCTTCGTCCCGCTCGCCGCGGGTCTGTATCTCGCGGTGACGGTCACCTGGACGCTGGTCCAGCGGCTCATCCTGCGCCGCCGGTACCCGCTGGAAGGCGCGGAGCGCTGACGAAAACAGGCCGGAATACCCGCCTGCCAGGACGGTGTCAACCACGCGCCGGGGGCACACGCCCCCGGTTAGCGTGGCCTCTCAGAGCGATGAGGAGACGCCGTGGCCGCGCCATCCGTCGACGACCGCCCGACCGTCTCGGTCGTGATCCCGGTCAAGGACGACGACACCGAACTCGCGCGCTGCCTTGCGGCGCTCGCCGCCCAGACGCGTCGCGCCGACGAGATCGTCGTCGTCGACAACGGATCGACGGATGCCTCGGCATCCGTCGCCCGCGCAGCCGGCGTCCGCTTGGAACGGTGCGACCGCCCCGGCATCCCGGCGGCGAGCGCGCGCGGCTACGACGCCGCCGAGGGCGACCTCATCCTTCGGCTCGACGCGGACTGCGTGCCCGACGAGCGATGGATCGAGGCGGTCGTGCGCACCTTCGATCGCCGGCCCGAGGCGGGCGCGGCGACGGGCGGCGCCCGGTTCATCGACGGCCCGCGCGCCCTCCGCGGACCCCTCGCCGTCGTCTACCTCGGCTCGTACGGCGCCGTCGCGGGCCTCGCGCTCGGCCACCGGGCGCTCTTCGGGTCGAACCTCGCGATGCGGCGGGAGGTGTGGCGCGGAATCCGTCATCGCGTCCATCGCGCTGACGCGAGCGTGCACGACGACTTCGACCTGTCCTTCCACGTCGGGGAGCGCTGGCGCATCGCTCGCGTGCCGGGCGCGCTGATGGGCGTCTCGATGCGGCCCTTCGGCGACCCCCGCGCCTTCGCGCACCGGGTCGCCGCGGGGTTCCGCACCGTGACGATCCACTGGCCGCACGACTTCCCACCCGTTCGGTGGCTGCGCGTCGTCTTGCGTCGCGCCGGCGTCGGCCTCCACGTCCCTGCCGCGTCGCGGGTCGGAGCGGCCCGATGAGCGATGCGCTCATAGGCCACGTCGAGCCGCCGGATCTGCACGTCATGACCTACAACATCCGTCGACGCCACAATCGGCCGGGCCTGCGGGCCTCCGACCGGTGGACGCGGCGGCGCCCGCTCGTGCAGTCGCTCGTGCGCACCGAGCGGCCGACGCTCCTCGGCGTGCAGGAGGCGCGTCCCGACCAGGCCCTCGCCCTGCGGGCGGCCCTCGCACCGCGATATCGCTTCCTCGGTCACGGCCGGAGCATCGGCGGACGCGGCGAGGGCAACCCCCTCTTCTACGACGACGAGCGGCTCGAACTGGAGGAGTGGGCGCAGGAGGCGCTTTCCGACCGCGCCGACGAGACGGGCTCGCGCTCGTGGGGCAACCTCGTCCCCCGGGCGCTGGTGACCGCGACCTTCCGCGACCGCGCGACGGGTCGGAGGCTCTTCGTCATCAACACGCACTTCGACCATCTCTCCGGGCGCGCGCGCCGGCAGAGCGCGCGGGCCGTGGTGCACCGCGTCGCCGCACAGCCCCATCCCGCGATCGTCATGGGCGACCTCAACGCCGGCGAGCGGTCGCCCGCGGTTGCCGAGCTGCTCCGCGACGGAACGCTGACGGATGCCTGGGCCGAGGCATCCGTCCGCCTCACCGCGGAATGGGGCACCTTCTCGAACTATCGCCCGCCTCGCGTGGGACGGCCTCGAATCGACTGGATCCTCGTCTCGACGGGCGTCGAGGTCCTGCGCGCCGGCATCAACACGGCGCGCGTCGACGGGGCGTGGCCGTCCGACCACCTGCCGGTCCAGGCGCTCGTGCGACTCGGCGAGAGGGCGGCCGGGGCGTGAGCGACCGACCCGTCGCCGTCGAGCGGTTCCTGCGCCGGCCGCAGAGCGCCGCCCAGTGGGGTGCCGATGCGGTTCGCGCGTTCGGGATCGCCGGCGTGCTGATCGCGGCGATCTGGCTGACGCCGATGGATGCCGGCATCCTCGCTCTCGCTCTGCCGGTGCTGCTCGTGCCGCGGTTCGTCGGGGTGCGCGCGTGGTTCGACATCGTCTTCTGCGCGATCGTGCTGCTCGCCGCCTGGAGCAACGTGCTCGACCTCTACTCGAGGATCGCGACCTGGGACCTCGTCATGCACTGCGTGTGCACGGGGGTCATCGCCGTCATGACCTACCTCGCGTTCGCGAGACTCCGGATCGTGCTGGAACCCCTTGGCCGGCTGCGCAGAGCGCCGCTCATGCTCGGACCCATGATCGCCCTCGCCGTCAGCGCGGTATGGGAGATGATCGAGTGGATCGGCTGGGCCTTCGTCAGCTCCGACATCTACGTCGGCTATCAGGACACCATCGGCGACATGGCCGCGGGCGGTGTCGGCGGGATCGCCGCGGGAGTCCTGCTCGCCTGGGTGCCGCTTCTCCGCGACGACGCTCGGAGCGGCAGTCCCTCAGAGGCCTGACTCGATCGCCGCGGCCGCCGCGAGTGCGAGCTCGTCGGCGTGGAGCGGGCCGATGACCTGCACGCCCACCGGCAGTGCGTCGCGATCGACACCGGCGGGAACGGTCACGGCAGGCAGACCGAGGAAGTTGACGGCGACGACGAGCCGGAGGTCGCGCCACGCCGCGTCCGCGGCATCCTGACCGCCGAGGTCGAAGTCGGGCTCGGGGGTGCGGCGCGTCGCAACGGGCCCGAGAATCAGCGGCACCTCGGCCTGCAGCCGTCGCCATGCCGCCGCGATCACGGCGCGACGCGCCCACGCCGCGGCGTAGTCGGAGGCGGTCTCGAACGGGCGGGCCGCCGCTGTGCTGTCGCGCAGGAAGGATGTCGCGGACCGACCGAGCGGCTCGGGCAGCGTCGCCGGGTCGAGGGTGAGGAGCATGTCGGTGCATGCCAGACGCCGCCAGAGAACCGCGGCCTCCTCGACCATGGGCGGCTCGAGATCGAGGACCTCCCACCCTGCCCTCGACAGGGCGACGGCGGCGCGGTCGACGGCGGCGCGGATGTCGTCGTCGACGCCCCAGCCGAGCGGATCGCGGACCACTGCCACCCGGCGGGGTGCGGCGTCCGTGTCCGGGGCCGCGATCCCGAGCGAGACGGGATCGGCGGGGTCGATCCCCGTCAGCACGTCCAGGGCGACGGCGAGGTCGTCGACCGAGCGCGCGAGGGGCCCGTTCACCGAGAACTGCTGCAGCGTCAGCGCCACCGGGACGTCCCGCACGGCGGCACGCGGCACGCGGCCGAACGAGGGCCGCAGGCCGGCGATGCCGACCGCCGAGGCCGGCAGGCGGATGGATCCGCCGAAGTCGTTGCCCAGCCCGATCGCCGACATCCCGGTCGCGACCGCGACGGCGTCTCCGCCGCTCGATCCGAAGACCGAGCGCGTCTCGTCGATCGGGTGGAGCGTCCGGCCGAAGAGGTCGTTGTCGGTGTCCCACCGCATGCCGAAATCGGACATGTTCCCGCGCCCGATCGGGATCGCGCCCGCCTCGCGCATGCGCCGGACGACCGTGGCATCCGCCGCCGGCACCGCATCGGCAAGCCCCCGCCAGCCCTGCGTCGTCGCCGACCACGTCAGGTCGATGCTCTCCTTCACCGAGAACGGCACACCGGCGAGGGGGCCGGGATCACCGCCCGCCGCAAGAAGGCGATCCGTCTCGCCCGCGGCCGCGCGGGCCCGCTCCGCGAAGACGACGGTGAGGGCGTTGAGCCGCGGATTCTCGGCCTCGACCGCGGCGAGGTGCGCATCGACGACCTGCCGCGCCGAGATCTCACCGCCCCGGACCTTCGCGGCAAGGGCGCGCACCGGCATCCCGATCACGTCGTCCACTCCCCCACTCTCGCAGGCGTACGACTCACGTGAGCGCCAGGAGGTCCACCTCGACCCGCCCGCCCTCCTCGACGATCGCCGTCATCATGGTGTGCCGCGGCTGGCGCCTGCGATCGGTCGGCGACCCCGGATTGAGCAACCGCAGGCCGCCGGGGGTCACGGTGTCCCACGGGATGTGGCTGTGCCCGAAGACGAGCACCTCGGCGTCCGCGAACGCCTGGTCCATTCGACGCTCGCGTGCCTTGGCGTCGCCGGTCTCATGGACGACGGCGAAGCGGATTCCCTCGATCGTCCGGTGGGCGACCTCGGGCAGCCTCTCCCGCAGGTCGGGTCCGTCGTTGTTGCCGTAGACGCCGAGCACGTCGCCGTGGGTCTCCAGCTCTTCGAGGACGGATGCCGCGACCCAATCGCCCGCGTGGACGATGAGGTCCGACGCATCGGCCTCGCGGAGGACGGCGTCCGGGAGGCGCCGAGCTCGTCCGGGGATGTGGGTGTCGGAGATGAGGAGGAGCCGCGTCGTCACCCACCCAGCATTCCCGACGCGCAGGAAGCCGGAAAGTGGGCGCGGACGGAGGGCCGCGATCGTGCCACATGTGTGACGACGGCGTACAGGGATTTCACAGGATGTCGCACTCGTCCGCTAGCGTGGAGGCGACCGGTGGGGTGCCGGTGGATCGGCAGCGCAGACGCTTCGCGCTACAGGCCCTTCTCAGCGCGAGGGCGACGTCGCGCCGATTCGTCGCGCCCTGCCGTTGCGCGCGCTCGCTCGCGCGTGTTTCATCCCCGTGAGACAAGGAATCACATGTCCGACCCCACAGCGCCCGAGAACCGCGACGCAGCCGGCGACGCTCCCCTCTCAGACCCCACAGTCCCCGAGAACCGCGACGCCTTCGCCGACGCTCCCCTGTCCGACCCGACGGCGCCCGCGGCTCCGGCGACCCCCGCCGGCTCCCCCGCCGGCCCCGCCGACCCGGCCGCTCCCTCCGAGCCCGCCGCTTCGGCCGGGTCCGCCGCCCCCGCATACTCCGCTCCGGTCGCGCCCGGCGGTCCTCAGCACGACGCGTACGCGGCGCCCGGCTACCCCGGAGCGCCTCAGCCGCCGTTCCCTGCCGGTCAGCCGTACGGCGCAGCCGGTCAGCCGTACGGTACAGCGGGTCAACCGTACGACGCGGCCGGTCAGGCCTACCCCGCCCCCGGGCAGCCCTATGGCGCTCCCGCTGCGACGGCCGTGAAGACGCCGGATACGCGACCCAAGGTTCTCGCCATCATCGGCCTTGCGGCCGCGGGCCTCGGCCTGATCCTCGCCTTCATCCCGTTCGTGACGTGGTTCTCGGGGATCTTCCTTCTTGCGGGCTTCGTCCTCGGCCTCATCGCGCTCATCAGCAAGAAGCAGGGCGGCAAGGGCTTCGCGATCGGCGCGCTCGCGGTGGCCGTCGTCGGCTGGATCGTGTCGATCGTCGTCTCGATCGCATCGTTCGGCATCATCGCGCAGGCTGCGATCGACGAGGGCCGCGCATCGCAGGTCTCGGGTGGACAGGCGGTCGAGGAGGAGGCGGACGAGCCGGCGGCCGAAGGGGCTGCCGGTGACGCCGAGGAACTCGTCGCCACTGAGACCGCGTTCGGCCGCGACGAGGTGACCGGATCGTGGTGGTACGTCGTCATCCTCGACAACCCCAACGCCGACTACGTGTACGACTTCGCTGCCATCGACGTCGAGGCGGTCGACGCCTCGGGAACGATCCTCGACACCTCGAACAACTACGTGACGCTGCTGTCGGGACAGTCCGCGATCACCGGCACGTTCTTCGACGTGGGTCAGGGTGAGGTCGCGAAGCTCGACGTGCGCGTGCCCGACGCCGGCGACGCCGTCTCGTCACCCGCCGACGAGACCGGGACCTTCGCGATCGAGGGCGTCGCCGCGACGTCCGACGAGTACAGCACCAGCGTCTCGGGAACCATCGCGGGGACGTTCCAGGACGAGCAGGAGCTCGTCCAGGTCATCGTCGTGGCTCGCGCGGCGGACGGCAGCATCATCGGCGGCCAGCAGACCTACGTCGAGCGCCTGCCCGCCGACGGCACGAAGGTTCAGTTCGAGGCGACGTTCTTCGACCCGCTTCCGGCCGACGCGACGTTCGAGGCCTACGCCTCGCTCTGACGCCTGGTTGCAGCGCGCATCCACGAACAGGGGAGCGGATGCCTCGAGACGAGGCATCCGCTCTCTTTCCTTGCGGCCCGCCTACGCGAGGTGCGCGGCGAGGTCGATGCGCATACGGTTCAGACCTTGGCCGGGGTCCACTCCGAGACCCGCGTGAGCTGCGAGATCTCATCCGCCGTGAGTTCCACGCGGCCGCCGTCCAGGAGGTCCTTGACCTGCTCGACACGCGACGCGCTCGCGATCGGCGCTGCGACCGTGGGCTGCGCGCGGAGCCACGCGAGCGCGGTCGCGGCGATCGACACGTCATGCGCGCGCCCGATCCCCTCGAGGGTCTCGATGATCTCGAGTCCCTGGTCTGTCGCGTACTGCGACGCGGCGGCGGCACGCGGCGAGGCGTGGGACGAGGCATCCGTCGACCGGTACTTGCCGGTCAGGAAGCCCTTCGCGAGTGCGAAGTAGGGCACGAGGCTCAAATCGAACTCCTCGGCGACCGGCACGATGCTCTCTTCGACGTCGTTCCGGTGCACGAGGTTGTAGTGCGGCTGAATCGCGACGGGGAGAGCGACGCCCTGATCCTTCGCGAGGCCGATCCACTCGCGGATGCGGTCGGCGCTGTAGTTCGAGACGGCGACGTTGCGCACGAGGCTGTCCTCGACGAGGGCGCCGAACGCGCCGACGGTCTCGGCGAGCGGCACCGACTCGTCGTCGAAGTGCGCGTAGTACAGGTCGATCGCGTCGACGCCGAGGCGCTGGAGGGATGCCTCGGCCGCCGCGCGCACGTTCGCCGCGGAGAGGCCCTTGAACTCGGGGTGCTGACTGACCTTCGTCGCGACGACGACGCCCTCGGGCCGCCTGGAGGCGAGCCACTCGCCGATGATCCTCTCGCTGTCGCCACCGGTGTTGCCCGGCACCCACGAGCTGTAAGAGTCGGCGGTGTCGATGAAGTCGCCGCCGCCGGCCACGAACTCGTCGAGGATCGCGAAAGAGGTATCGCGGTCGGCGGTCCAGCCGAAGACGTTGCCGCCGAGTGACAGGGGGAAGATGTCGAGGTCGCTTGTTCCGATGCGCGTCATAAAGGGCATAAAGCGACCCGCGGACGACCTATTCCACGAAGTCGCCGGATATCCGGGTGCCACCTTCTGGGAACGGGCGCCGCACCCGTTCAGCGGGGCTCGGCGACCGTCACTCCCAGCCACTCGGCGAGGTCGCCGATCTCGGCGCGCACCATCTCCATCTCCTCGGGTTCGAACGGCAGGAACTCGTGGATCGCATGGACCTTCAGCACCTCCTGCTCGCGGTCGACCTCGGCATCCAGCATCCCGACGAAGCGGTCGCCCATGAGGATCGGGTGCGCGAAGTAGCCGTACACACGCTCGCTCTTGGGCTTGAACTGCTCGAGCACGTACTTGAACTCGAAGACCTCCTCGAGGCGCGGCCGATCGAACAGCAGGGAGTCGTACGGGTTGAGCAACGCGACCCTTCCCCCGTCGTCCTCATCGTCGAGCGCCGCCACGGCCTCCGGATCGACGCGGAACCGCCACTTGCTCCCCTCGACGGTCGCGGGCTCGCCCGCCATGCCGACCGGGGTCCACGGACTCTTCTGCTTGGCGATCCCGCCGGCCTGGAGTCGCCGCTCGGCGAGCAGTCGCGCGGCTTCGTCGGGCTCGTACTCGGGCAGGTCCTGCGGGAACACCCGCTCCGCGACATCCCACACGCGATGCCGACCCTCCCGTCGCACGACGGCGACCTCGCCGCGGCGGGCGAGCATCTCGAGCATCTGGGGCACCTGATTGGCGCCGTACCAGCCGCCTTCGTCCTTGCGCGCGACGGCCGCCGTATCAGGGATCTCGCTCGCGAGCATCGGCCCCTCGGCGCGCAGCCTGGCGAGCACGTCCTTGCGGAACCTCGCGTTGGCCTCGAGCCACTGCCTGCCGCTCTCGCGACGCGGATGCTGGCGCATGACCGGCAGCAGCAGCGGCAGAAGGCTCGTCGGGCGGAAGGTCCCGTCGAACTCGAAGAGCAGCCGGTCGATCTCGACGGCCTTCCGCAGCTGGCCGGGCTCGTACGACCAGCCGATCCGCGACCACAGCATGGTGTGCTCGCAGGGCGCGATCGTCGCGGTCGGGTCGATCTTGACGTAGCCGAGCTGCTCGGCGACCTCGGCGACGTCGCCCGGCCGGTTCGCGTCGAGCAGCTGGGCTCGCACGATGATCCGTCGCGCCTGATCGCGCGTCAGGGTGTGGGCGACGGATGCCGCGGTCATGCCTCGTGCGAAGGGTTCTCTTGCGACTGTCCGCCCGAAGACGACTCGGACTTGCGCCCGCCTGCTTCGAGAACGTCGCCGGCCGGGAGCTCCTGGTGGCCGCCGAACTGCAGGCGCATCGCCGAGAGCACCTGGTTGGCGAAGTGGTCCTCGCCGCGGGACGCGAAGCGCTCGAAGAGGGATGCCGCGAGCACCGGCGCCGGGACACCGGTGTCGACGGCGGCCTTCACGGTCCACCGACCCTCGCCGGAGTCCGAGACGCGTCCGGCGAGTCCGTCGAGCGTCGGGTTGTCCGCGAGCGCCGCCGCCGTGAGGTCGAGCAGCCACGACGAGATCACCGAGCCCCGTCGCCAGAGCTCCGCGACCTTGGCCGTATCGATCGTGAACTGGTAGAACTCCGGCTCCTCGAGCGGCGCGATCTCGGCCGAGTGCTCGGCCTCGCGCACCCCCGCGTCGGCGTGCTCGAGGATGTTGAGCCCCTCGGCGAGCGCCGCCATGACTCCGTACTCGATGCCGTTGTGCACCATCTTGACGAAGTGACCCGATCCCGAGGGGCCGCAGTGCAGGTAGCCGAGCTCTTCGGGAGAGTAGTCGCCCTCACGCCCCGGGGTCCGTCCGACGGTTCCGCTTCCCGGGGCGATGGTCTTGAGCACCGGCTCGATCTGACGGAACGCCTCATCGGGGCCGCCCACCATGAGGCAGTAGCCGCGGTCGAGGCCGAAGACACCGCCGCTCGTCCCGACGTCGACGTAGTGGATGCCGGAGTCCTTGAGCTTGGCGGCCCGGCGGACGTCGTCCCGGTAGTTTGAGTTGCCGCCGTCGATGATGATGTCGCCGGCTTCGAGCACTTCGGCGACCTGGTCGACGACCTGACCGGTGAGCCCCGCGGGGATCATGAGCCAGACCGCCCGAGGCGCCTCGAGCTTGGCCGCGAAGTCGGCGAGGCTGTCCGCGCCGATCGCACCCTCGCTCGCGAGCCCCGTGACGGCGTCGGTGTTGACGTCGAAGACGACGCATTCGTGTCCGTCGCGCATGAGGCGGCGCACGATGTTCGCCCCCATCCGGCCGAGGCCGACCATTCCCAGTTGCATCCCTGCTCCTCCTCGTCGGACCGCGGGCATCGCCCACCGTCGCAGTCTAGGCACCCGCCCTTCCCGTGCGGAGGACGGTTGATTTCTGCGTCGGCATCCCCTTCACTCCGCGGGATCCGACTGCGGGGTGGGGCGGCCTGCCCGGACGGACCGGCGGACAACCATACCGGCTCAGAACATCCAGGGCTCGATGCCGCCCATCCCCTCGCTCTGCCGCGGCGGATCCGGAATGGCCGGCGGTGCCACACGGCCCCGGCGCAGCCGACGGATGAAGGCGTGCCGGGCCCACCCCTCGAATCCCGTCCGTCCGCCGCGCAGGCGAACCAGCTCTGCGGCGCGGGGACCCGTCGGGATGTCGCGGGGCAGCGCGTTCGCCGCGACGATCCAGTCCGGCATCCCGAGCAGGCGCAGCACGTGCCGCAGGCGCTCGGATTCGTACACGCTGTCGGGATCGAGCTCCTCGCCGAGCAGCTCCGCAAGGTCGTCCGCGGCATCCTCCCGTCCCGCGAGCCCGGCGAACGCGAAGGCCGACGCGACCCCGACGGGCTCCGCGATGACGTCGTCGTCGGCGCCGGGCTCCTGAGACGGGTCGCTCGCGTACCGGCCGATCTCGGCGCCGTCGCGCCACGCGACGATCGCGAGCTGCCGATCGCGTCGCACGCGCACCGCGAAGACCGCCGCCTCCGTCGCCTGGGCGATCGCGCCGCCGACTTCGATGATGCCGCGACGCTCCGCCGCGACCACCCCCGCGCCCGGATCGCCGAGGACGACCAGCCACTCCCCCTGGCTCGGCCCGATCCATCCCGAGAAGCGCACGCGGCGCAGCACCTCTTCGACGCGAGTGCGCTCGGCGGCTCCTGGCCGGACCAGCACGGCCCCGTAGGAGTAGCCGTCGGGTCCACCGACCTCGCCGGTCGATCCGATCGGGTACGTCACCTCAGCCGGCGTCCTCGATGAGGTGCAGCTGCGTGCCGTCGAGGTCGATGAGGTAGCCGGCGCGCTGACCCCACTCCTGCAGGGCGATCGGGATGAGCCGCGGGATGCCGGTCACGACCTCGGGCACTCCGCTGGCCCGGACGGCGGCGAAGAGCTCGTCGAGGTCGGCGACACGGATGCTCGCCATGAACCAGCTCGCATACGGGTCGTGCTCCGGCGCGAGGAAGAACTCGAGCACGACCGTTCCCCGGCCCAGGATCAGCCAGCCGCCGTCGTCGTAGACGACCTCGAATCCGAAGCCGCCGTAGAACTCCTTCGTCGCTTCGAACGACCGCGAAGGAAGGTTGGGCACCGCACGATCCACCACGTCCCGAACTTACGACGCACCGTGGAATCACGGAAGAGCCCGCGGGCCGGGCCGTCAACCCCGTTCCGCCTGGCGTCGCACGCGGCGAGGATCCGAGGACGGATGCCGCATCCCGGCGGCCCGCACAACGAACGAAGGGACCGCCGTGGCGAACGACCTCTCGAAAGGCGACCGGGTCAGCTGGAACACCTCGCAGGGACGCACCCAGGGCAAGGTCGTCGAGAAGCGGACGAGCGACTTCCAGTTCGACGGCCAGAAGTTCACGGCGTCGTCGGACGAACCGTCCTACATCGTCGAGTCCGAGAAGAGCGGCGAGCGCGCCGCGCACAAAGGTTCGGCACTGCGCAAGCTCTCGTGACTCAGAAGCTCTCCTGAGGGCTAGCGGAAGTCCTCGGGGTCGACGTCGTCGATGAACTTCTTGAACTCGTCGAGGCGCTCGCTCAGGTCGGCATCGGCTTCGAACCCCTCCCCCGCCTCGGTGACGGTGTCGGCCATCCCGGCCTCCTCCATCACCGCATCGGCGACCCAGATGGGGGCGCCCACACGGGAGGCGAGGGCCACGGCATCCGACGGCCGCGAGTCGACGATGCGCTCTCCGGCCGCCGTCGCGAGGGTGATCTCGGCGTAGAACGTGCCGTCGTCGATGCGCGAGACCTCCACCCGGGTGACCTCGGCGCCGACCGCGTCGAGAAGGCCCCGCATGAGATCGTGCGCCAGCGGGCGGGGCACCTCCGCGCCCTCGATCGCGATGAGGATCGACGTCGCCTCCTGCTGCCCGATCCAGATGGGCAGGATCTGCCCCTCGCCCGGCAGCTCGTCGATGGGCTTCAGCAGGATGACATGCTGCTGCGTCGCATCGAGAGCGACGCCGGCGACCCGCACCTGGACCATGTCGCTCTCCCTCCGTGGCGGAAGCCTCATGCCATCGTAGGCACGGCCGCGCGCGAGCGGGGCACGCCGACGGCTCACGGATGCGCCTAGTCCTATTCACCGGAATGGATGCCGCGGGCGTACGGTTGCAGACATCGTGAAGCGCTTCGGAACACTCTCGTTCGGACACTACGGACCGCTCGGCGGAGGTCATCAGCTCTCCGCCGGCGACTCGATGCTGCAGGCGATCGACCTCGCGCAGGGCATGGACGAGCTGGGCGTCAACGGCGCCTACTTCCGCGTCCACCATTTCGCACGGCAGCAGTCCTCGCCCATGCCGCTCCTCGCGGCGATCGCGGCGCGGACCGAGCACATCGAGGTCGGGACCGGCGTCATCGACATGCGCTACGAGAACCCGCTCTACCTCGCTGAGGAGGCGGCATCCGTCGACCTCATCAGCGGCGGACGCCTCGCGCTCGGCGTGAGCCGCGGGTCACCCGAGACCGTCGTCCGCGGGTACGAGGCGTTCGGCTACACGGGATCGGAGGACCCGCGCGGAGCCGACATCGCCCGCGACCACTTCGCCCGCTTCCTCCGCGCGATCGAGGGCGAGGGACTCGCCGAGCGCGACGCGCGGAGTCCCTTCGGCGGAGGGACCGGCCTGCAGCGCATCGAGCCGCACTCACCTGGCCTGCGCTCACGCGTGTGGTGGGGCGCCGGCAACCGCGACTCCGCCGAGTGGGCGGGGCGCACCGGCGTCAACCTCATGTCGTCCACCCTCCTCACGGAGGACCGGGGGCTGCCCTTCGACCTCCTGCAGGCCGAGCAGATCGACGCGTTCCGCGCGGCCTGGCGGGACGCCGGGCACGCCGGCGAGCCGCGCGTGTCGGTAAGCCGCTCCATCTTCCCCCTCACCACCGCCGAGGACGAGCTGTACTTCGGCGGCCGCCAGGACGGCGAGGGCGTGGGCTACATCGACGGCATGCGGTCGACCTTCGGCAAGACCTACGCCGCCGCTCCCGACGTGCTGATCGAGCAGCTCAAGCAGGACGCGGCGATCGCGAGCGCCGACACGCTGATGCTCACGATCCCGAGCCAGCTCGGCGTGGAGTTCAACCTGCGCATCGTCGAGTCGTTCGCGAAGCACGTCGCCCCGGCGCTGGGCTGGGAGAGCACGAGGGACTGACGACGGATGCCTCGGCATCCGTCGCCCGCTACTTCTGCGCGGCGCGCTCCCGGCGCCTCGTGACCACGAGCACGAGCGCGCGCCAGCCGACGAGGAACGCGAACAGCACGATCGCCGCCACGATGACGAACGGGATCGCGATGCCCTGACCGGCGAGGGTGCGCAGGAGCATCCCGACGACGAGCGTCGCGCCCCATACGCCGAGTCCCGTGCGGATGGGCGGCAGCGGGGCTCGCCACGCGCCCTGAACGAGCCACCCGACCACCACGCCGACCAGGAACGGCCAGGCGGTCTCGAAGAGGCCGGCGAGGGCGTCCTCGCCGTGGCTCGCGCGCCCGATGGCCGCGAAGACGATGACGAGCGCGACGTCGATGGCCAACGCGCCGGCCACCCATCCGGCGGCGGGTCGCGGCGGCGCAGGTCTGGTCGGCTCGAACGTCACGGCACCAGCCTACGGACGTCGTGGCGAGCCTCCGGACGTCGGCCCGAACCGTCGGACGTCGGCGCAGACTTACTGACGTCCGGGCGAACCTACGGACGTCGGCGCGAATCTACGGACGTCAGGCCACCTTCTGCCGCAGAGCGTCCTTCACGGCTCGGCGGACGTCGCCCTCGTACGGCCGGCCGTGGCCGGGAAGCACGAGCGTGGCCTCGGTGGCGCCGAGGTTCTGGAGGCTCACGAGGGCGGTCGAGGCATCCGCCGTGGCGGCCCGCGCGACCACCCGCGGGCCCGTGCGTCCGGTGTAGGGATCGAGCGTCACGAGCGCATCTCCCGAGAACAGGATGCCGCGGTCGACGAGATGGAATCCGCAGTGGCCGTTGGTGTGGCCGGGAGACCACACCGGCACGAGACCGCCGGGCACCTCGAGAGGCTGCGTCGGGACGACGTCGACGACGGGGGTGATCCCCTTGACGCCGAACGCTCCCGCAGCCGCCATCGCCGCGAGGATCGGGATGCCTCCCGGGTGGCGGAAGGGGTAGAGCCAGCGCGGTGACTCGTGGGCGTAGCGGTACGGATGCTGGGCGAGCAGCGCATCGGCGGGATGGATGTGCGACTCGACGCCGTGCTCGTCGGCCAGCCGGCGGCTCAGGCCGACGTGGTCGAAATGACCGTGGGTGAGGATCACGGCGTCGATGTCGGACGCCCGCGCCCGCACCTCGCCCAGCGCCCTCTCCAGCAGCGGCCATGTGCCCGGCACGCCGGCGTCGATGAGGGTCATGCCGTCTCCGGCCACCACCAGATAGCAGTTCACCCCGGCCTTGTGCAGGCGGTAGACGCCCTCCGCGACCCCCGTGACGCCGTCCCGCTCCCGTGCCATGCCCCCACTCTGTCCCGGGGGACGGATGCCGCGACTGGGGGTTGCCCCTCGGCGCACGCGGATGCTAATCGGCCGGGCGCCTCGACGATCGCCGTGGTGTCGTCGCCCCGGGAGCACCGTGCGCGGCTAGCGTGACGGCATGGCCGCCCCTCGCACCCGCCGCGCCCGCGCGCAACGCCGCCGCGCGAAGCGCGTCGCCGCGGCGGACAACGATCTCACGACCGCGGAGTGGACGGCCATTCGCGACGCGTGGGCCGGTTGCGCCTATTGCGGCGTCGCGGCGGTACCGCTGCAGCGCGACTGCGTGCTGCCGATCTCGCGCGGGGGCCGGTACACCCTCGAGAACGTCGTGCCGGCGTGCCGCTCGTGCAACGCCAGCAAGTGCAACGACGAGGTCACCTCGTGGATGCGGCGCCGCCGCCTCGACGAGCCGCGTTTCCTGCTGCGGCAGGTCGAGGTCGTGCGGACGCTGCGGGCTCAGGGTGTGGGCGAGCCTCCGGTGACGGCGAGCGTCTCGCCGGCGACGTAGCTCGACTCCGCCGAAGCGAGGAACACGTAGGCGGGCGCCAGCTCGGCCGGCTGTCCTGCGCGGCCGATCGGCGTCTGCTGGCCGAAGGACTCGATCTTCTCCTGCGGCTGACCCTCGGTGACCTGCAGCACGGTCCAGATCGGTCCGGGCGCCACGGCGTTCACGCGAATGCCCTTCGGTGCGAGCTGCTGCGCGAGGGCTTTCGTGAAGGCGTTGATCGTGGCCTTCGTCGAGGCGTAGTCGACCAGGATCTCGGACGGCTGGTAGGCCTGGATCGAGGTCGTGTTGATGATCGTCGAGCCCGGCTGCAGGTGCGGCAGCGCCGCCTTCGTCACCCAGAACATGCCGTAGACGTTGGTCTTGAAGGTGTCGTCGAACTGCTCGTCCGTGATGTCGGTGAGGCTCTCCTGGAAGACCTGCTTGCCGCCGTTGTTGACCACGATGTCGAGGCCCCCGAGCCCGTCGACCGCCTGCTGCACGAGGTCGCGGCAGTACGCGGCATCCCGGAGGTCACCCGGAACGGTGAGCACCGTCACACCCGCCTCCTTCACGATGCCCGCGACGTGCTGGGCGTCCTCCTCCTCCTCGGGCAGGTACGACATCGCGACATCGGCCCCCTCCCGCGCGAAGGCGATCGCCGTGGCGGCGCCGATGCCCGAGTCGGCACCCGTGATGAGCGCCTTCCGCCCCTGCAGCCGGCCGCTTCCGCGGTAGGTGTCCTCGCCGAGGTCCGGCTTGGGGTGGAGCTTCGCCTCGAGACCCGGCTCGGGCTGCTTCTGCTTCTCGGGGTCGAAATCCGCGTAGAGCTCTGCGGGATTGGTGAAGGTGTACTGGTCGCGGGACATAGGACTCTCCTGTTCTGTCGTGGGACTCATGGATGCTGTCAGCCGCCGCCGAACGTGCGGACGGGCCGTCCTCGGCCCATCCCGTCGACGCGGAAGATCGAGCCGCTGCGAGGGCTCTCGGCGAGCTTCTCCTCGTCGACCCCGTCACGCGCGGACGCCACGAAGAGGATGTCGAGGTCGGGACCGCCGAAGCCGACCGAGGTCACGGCGGGTGCCGGAAGCGGAACGGTGTCGAGCGCCTCGCCGTCGAGACTCCACCGCTGCACGATGCCGGCGCCGTAGATCGCGCCCCAGAACGACCCGTCGGCGTCGAGCGTCAGTCCGTCGACGAGATGGCCGCCGAAGAACGGCTCGAGCGGTCCGCTCGCCCCGAAGCGCCCATAGGGCGCGAGGTAGACCGTCTCGTCGGAGGTGTCGGCGATGAACCACGATTCGCCGCCCGGCGACCAGTCCATGCCGTTCGCGCAGTTGAACCCGCCGGCGAGCACGCGCACGCGTCCGTCGGCCTCGAAGCCGTAGACGCGAGCATCCGAGGCATCCGTCGTCTCATCGATCGACCCGACCACGAAGCGGCCGAACGGATCGACCTTGCCGTCGTTGAAGCGGATGCCCTCGTGCGCGTGCCGGATGGTGGCGAGCGTGCGCACGATCGCGCCGTCGGCGTCGAGGAGCACGACCGAGTCGCGAAGCGCCGCGACGTATCCGCCGCCCGCGGCGGGCTGGACGACGCTCAGCGGAGCGGGGAGTTCGACGACGCGGTCGTCCGTGCCGTCGGGGGATCCGTCCAGTCGCGCTCGGTGGAGCGTGCCACGCCGGATGTCGACCCACACGAGCTCGTCGGTGCGCGCGTCCCACCAGATGCCCTCTGACAGGAGCGCCCCTTCTCCACTGCGGAACACGGTGGGTTCGGCGTCCATGCCCCCACGCTAGGAGGCCGCCGCCCGGACCCGACGGGGGGTTGCATCGGGCTCCAGGCTTCGATACGGAGGTCGACCCGTCGACCGCTACGCCCGGGAGCAGGGCTGTGTCAAGGGTCCTCCGCGGCGAGGCATACGTCCCTACCTTCGAAGCAGACGAGCGGAAGGGACGCACATGGCTCTGGCGCGCGACATCATGACTCCCAGCCCCCAATGCGTGGGCGAGGATCAGACGCTCTCGGAGGCGGCGCGACTGCTCGCGAGCCTCGACATCGGCGTGCTGCCGATCTGCGGCGACGACCAGAAGCTCATCGGCATGCTGACCGATCGCGACATCGTGGTGAAGGCGCTCGCCGAGGGTCTGGACCCCACGACGACCACGGCCGGGTCGCTCGCCGCCGGCAAGCCCGTCTACGTGCAGGCCGCCGACGACGTGCAGCAGGCGATGGATCTCATGAAGGAGCACCAGGTGCGCCGCATCCCCGTCATCGAGGACCACCGGCTCGTCGGCATCATCAGCCAGGCCGACATCGCCCTGACCGCCCCCGCCAAGCAGACGGGCCGCACCGTGGAGCAGATCTCCGAATGACCCCCGTCACTCCCCTTCACGCCGGTCCCACCCGCGTGCGCGAGCAGCCCGCCCTCGACACCGAGAAGCGCCGGCAATGGCTCGTGCCCGCCGGCATCCTCGCCGCCGTCGCCATCCTCGTCTTCGCGCTCACCGCGAGCCTCAACCCGCCCATCGGGCTCACCGGCATCATCCTGGTGTGCGCGTTCTACGGGGCGATGCTCGTGTGCGCGATGACGGTGGACAGCGTGAAGACCCGCAACCTCGCCTTCGCCTGGCTCATGGGAGCCATGTCGATCTCGACCACCCTGCTGATGCTGTTCGTCGTCATGACCGAGCAGCTGAGCTGACCACGATCGGAAGGGCAGAAATGGCAGACCAGCCGAACCCCATCGAGCTTCAGAAGCACCTCGCGGGCGTCGACTACCCCGCGAGCCGCGCGACTCTCGTCGAGGCGGCCCGTCGGAACGGCGCGCCCGACGACATCGTGTCGGCGCTCGAGAACTCCGGCAAGGACGACTTCGAGACGCCGGCCGAGGTGTCCGAGGCGGTCTTCAGCCGATGACCGACGCCGATACGAGCGGTCGCGCCGTCGAGACGTTCTCGAACCGCGGGCAGTGGGTGACGCGGGTCGCCGACGAGCCCGAGATGTCGCAGAGCTTCTCGAGCCGCGACGAGGCGGTCGAAGCGGGCGAACGACTCGCCGCGCGCCTCGGCACGACGCATCGAGTTGTCGAGAGCGAGCCCGAGGGCACGATCACCGACCAGGAGACGACGGATGCCGCGGCCCCGCGCGCCTCGCGAGGCGGCGAACGCGAGCTGCCCGACACGACGGATGACGACGGTGTGCCCGTCGAGAACCCGTCCGGGTGACCGCCCGCCCCACGACCGCCCGACCGACGACAGGAGGCAGTGACATGTCCACACCGGACTTCGAGGCCACGACCCGCGACGACTCGCTGGGTATCGACGAGCAGGATCCACTCGCCAACCAGACCGAGGACGCCGGCACGCTCGCCGACGGCGCCGAGGGGACCAACAGCTCCGCCGTCTCGGACAGCTCGATCGCAGACTATGACGACGGCACCGCCGACACGGACGGCGCCGACGCGGAGGATCCGGACATCCTCGCCGTCGACACCGACGAGTACTCCGACGAGCCCCACATGGGCAGCGTTCCCCGCGTCCTCGGCGAGGACGAGTACATGCCCGACACCCAGGGCGAAGACCCCATCTACGCCGAGCTCGGCGACGAGGGCCAGGGCGATCTCGCCCCGGAGGATCTATGACGAGCAGCCCCTAGGAGACCTCGACCTGTCCGCCGCCGCGGCGACCTCATCGGAAACGCGCGGGACGACGCACACGCACCTTCAGAGGCGTTCGGCGGACGGGTCGCCGTACCGGAGCCGATGACACCGCACGGGGTGTCGTCGGCTCCTGTGCGTCTGCCGCCGTTCAGTCGGCCGATCGGAAGATCACGCCGACGCGACGGTCCTCGGACTCCCACGAATCGGCGTCGCCGCACAGCGCCGCCTCCAGCCGGGACGGGTAATCCCGCCCGCACGTCGTGCACTCGAACATGCCGTCCCCCTTCACGCACCGCGAGGCCGCTTCCCCACATCACGCGATCCTGCCTTCGACGGTAGCGACGTCGCCGCGGGCGACGATTGCGCGCCGGGCACAACATCCACCCGCGTTGCCGCGAGAGGGTCCACAACCGCACGGACCCCGAGGAGCTTCGCACGCTCACCCGTGCCGGGCGAAACGGTGCCCATCTCCGGTGCTCGGGATCGCTAGAGTCGTCCGCATGGCCACCAAGAGCAACCGCCGACCCGCCACGACGAGCAACCGCCGACCCACGACGATGGCGCAGGACGACGACCTCGGGAGCAAGTCGGTCCTCTGGGGCTACCTGTCCGGCATCATCGTCGCCGCGTTCATCGCGATCCCGCTCTCGGCGGCGTTCGCCTTCGCAACGCACCCGAACACGCAGCAGCTGTTTTCGGGTCGCCTCTCGGACGCGACGCGCGGGGGCTACATCGCCTTCTGGTGGCTCGCGACCCTTCTGCTCGTCGCGCTGCCCTTCCTGGTCGGGTTCTCGGTCGCGAAGCTCTCCGGGCGCACGCTGGCCATCGTCGGCGGGATCATCGGCGTCTTCGTCGTCGCGATCCTCATCGTCGGCCAGACCTTCGTCTTCTGACGCGGGCTCTTCGACGCATCCGCTCTCTGACGCGCGTTCTCTGACGCGCGTTCTCGGACGCCCATTTCCCTGACGCGCCGGCACCCTGGGCCGCCGTCGCGGCTCGGGATCCCGCTCAGACCGTCACGTGCGCCGGCACGCGGATGCGGTCGGCCCGCGAGTAGACGTTCATCGACCTGCCCCGCAGGAATCCGACGAGCGTGAGACCGGATGCCTCGGCCAGCTCCACCGCCAGCGAGGACGGCGCCGACACCGCGGCGAGCATGGGGATGCCCGCCATCACGGCCTTCTGCACCAGCTCGAAGCTCGCTCGCCCCGATACCTGCAGCACCGTGCTGCGCAGCGGAAGTCGATCGTTGAGGACCGCCCAGCCCACGACCTTGTCGACGGCGTTGTGACGCCCCACGTCTTCCCGCAGCACGAGGAGCTCGCCGGTCTCGGCGTCGAACAGTGCGGCGGCGTGAAGTCCGCCGGTCTTGTCGAAAACGGCCTGCTGGGCCCGCAGCAGGTCGGGGAAGCCGACGAGGGCCTCGGCATCCACCACCGTCCCATCCGCCGCGACATCGTAGGCGGACACGGTCTCGACCGCCTCGATCGAGGCTTTGCCGCACAGGCCGCATGAGCTCGTCGTGTAGAAGTTGCGGGCGAGATCGGCTGAGGGCAGCGCGACCCCGGGTGCGAGGGAGACGTCGAGCACGTTGTAGGTGTTCTCGGTCGTGCCGGCGAGCGGGCCGCCGGTGCCGGGGCCCCCGCAGTGGATCGCCGAGCGGAAGTGCTCACCGGCCGAGATGACGCCCTCCGAGACGAGGAAGCCCGCCGCGAGCTCGACGTCATGCCCCGGCGTCCGCATCGTGACGACGAGAGGCGTCCCCGCGATGCGGATCTCGAGCGGCTCCTCGACGGCGAGCGTGTCGGGGCGGCGCGTCTCGCCCACGCCGAGCGTGATCTTGACGACCGGGCGCCGTGCCGTGATCCGTCCCATGACTTCAGGGTATGCCCGGCCCGTCGGGCGCGGACCGGTCGCTCTCGCCTGCCGGGACCGTTTCGTCTGCGGCGATCCACCCCTCCGGCCGATCGCCGGCTCTCCCCGGTCGTTGAGCGAGCGAAGCGAGACGAAACGCGCGGGACCCGGCGAGGAACGCCGGTGTCAGCCGCCGATGGCGTTCATCCCACGGGCCGGCTGGAGGAACCCGGGGTCGTTGATGGCGTGACCGGGGAGCTTCCCGTGGACGCAGGAGCGCAGCATCCGATCGATCCCGCCGTCGACCGCCTCGCCGCCGGCGCGCAGGATGGGCAGCAGGTCGTACTCGGTCGTCGAGAAGAGGCAGTTGCGCAGCTGCCCGTCGGCGGTGAGGCGCAGGCGGTCGCAGTCGCCGCAGAACGGCGCGGTGACAGACGCGATGACCCCCACCGTCCGGGGACCGCCGTCGAGCATCCACCGCTCGGCGGGTGCTCCCCCGCGCCCCGGCACCGGCGTGAGGTGCCACCGCTCCGAGAGCTTCGCGAGGATCTCGTCCCGCGTCACCATGCGCGACCGCTCCCACGTGTGCCCGGCATCGAGAGGCATCTGCTCGATGAACCGGAGCTCGGCGTCGTGCGCGACGGCGAATTCCACGAGGTCGACGAGCTCGTCGTCGTTGACGTCCCGCATCGCGACCGCATTCAGCTTCAGGGGGCGAAGACCGGATGCCGCGGCCGCCGCGATCCCGGCGAGCACATCGTCGAGGCGGTCACGGCGCGTCAGATCGCGGAACCGGTCGCGCCGCAGCGTGTCCAATGAGATGTTGAGTCGCCGAAGCCCAGCCGCTGTGAGACCGGGGAGGAATTCGGGCAGGCGGATGCCGTTCGTGGTCATTGCGAGCTCGACAGGCCGGCCGTCGGGACCCCGGATCTCGCCGAGCCGCGCCACGACCTCCACGATGTCGGGGCGCAGGAGCGGCTCGCCGCCCGTGAGCCGGAAGGTCGTGACGCCGTCGGCCGCCGCGACCGTGGCGACCCGCACGATCTCGTCCAGGGTGAGGATGCTCGACTTGGCGAGCCACTCGTTCCCCTGCTCGGGCATGCAGTACGTGCAGCGCAGCGAGCAGCGGTCGGTGAGGGAGATCCGCAGGTCGCGATGCACGCGCCCGTAGCGGTCGACGAGCGGATCGCCGGGCTCGCGGAGGGCGACGGCATCGGCATCCGCGACGCCGCGGGCTCGCGGCATCCCGATAGTCACCGGAATCGTCGTCATCGGGCGCACCTCCCGTCCCTTGCTCCAGGTTAGTCGCGCGGCTCGGGGCCGTATGGTCAGACCACATGTCTCGCCGTCGAACTAAACGCGACGTTCTGCCCCACGAGGCCCCCTCTTCCTGTGTACCGTGGGCCGCAAGTCCCCCGTGACCTGGAGGAAATCGCATGGACTGGCTCGATCCGCTGCTGCTCGCCCGCTGGCAGTTCGGCCTCACGACGCTGTACCACTTCCTGTTCGTGCCGCTCACGCTGGGCATGGCGCTGACCGTCTCGATCTTCCAGACGGCCTGGTTCCGGACGGCGAACGTGAAGTGGCTCCACTTGACCCGCTTCTTCGGCAGGATCTTCCTCATCAACTTCGCGATGGGCGTCGTGACGGGCATCGTGCAGGAGTTCCAGTTCGGCATGAACTGGTCGTCGTACTCCCGCTTCGTCGGCGACGTCTTCGGCGCTCCGCTCGCCTTCGAGGGGCTCATGGCCTTCTTCTTCGAGGCGACCTTCATCGGCCTGTGGATCTTCGGGTGGGACAAGCTCCCGAAGGGCCTGCATCTCGCGAGCATCTGGATCGCGACGATCGGCGCCTGGTTCTCGGCGTACTTCATCCTCGCCGCGAACGCCTTCATGCAGAACCCGGTCGGATACCAGATGGCGCAGGACGGCAGCCGCGCCGAGATGACCGACTTCTTCGCCGTGCTGACGAACCCCGTCGCCCTCGCGGCGCTGCCCCACACGCTGTTCGCCGCCTTCATGATGACGGCGGGCGTCATCATCTCGATCTCGGCCTGGCAGCTCGCCCGCGGTCGGAACGTCGAGATGATGCGGTCGTCCCTCAAGTACGGACTGTGGGGCATGATCGTCGCGTTCGCGGGTGTCGCGCTGTCGGGCGATCAGCTCGGGCTCGTCATGGTCTCGACGCAGCCGATGAAGATGGCGGCCGCCGAGGCGATGTTCAACAGCGCATGCGGGGCGGATGCCTCGTTCTCGATCTTCACGCTGGGCACCCCGGACGGCTCCAGCGAGCTCTTCTCGATCCGCGTGCCCTACCTGCTGGCGTTCCTCTCGACGCACTCGCTGAACGGCTGCGTCGAGGGCATCAACGACCTCAACGCCGAGTACACGACCCAGCTCTTCCCGCAGTTCGCCGACCAGGTCGACGGCAGCTTCGCACCTGTTCTCTGGGTGACGTACTGGTCGTTCCGGTGGATGATCGGCCTCGGGGGCGTCGCCGCGCTCACCGCCGTCGTCGGCCTCTGGCTCACGCGCAAGAACGCCAAGCGTGAGGTGCCGGCGTGGGCGTGGAAGCTCGCCATCTGGGCCTGGCCCGCATCGCTCTTCGCGATCCTCGTCGGCTGGATCTTCACCGAGATGGGCAGGCAGCCCTGGATCGTCTTCGGGCTCATGCTCACGCAGGACGGCGTCTCGCCGAGCGTCCCCGGATGGACGGTGCTCATCTCGCTGCTGTCGTTCACCGCGATCTACGCCGCCCTCGCCGTCGTCGAGATCGGCCTCATCATGAGGACCGCCAAGAAGGGCCCCGACCCATTGCCCGGCCCCGATGACCCCCACCCGTCCGAACTGGCGCTCGAAGACACGCCCACGACGGTGTACTAGGAGGAGCTCGCCATGGATCTCGCATACCTCTGGTTCTTCATCGTCGGCTTCCTCTTCGTCGGCTACTTCGTCCTGGACGGGTTCGACTTCGGCGTCGGCATGTCGCTCCCCTTCCTGGGCAGGGACGACGTCTCACGCCGGCAGATCATCAACACGATCGGCCCCGTGTGGGACCTCAACGAGACGTGGATCATCGTCGCCGGCGCGTGCCTGTTCGCCGCCTTCCCGGAGTGGTACGCGACCCTCTTCAGCGGGTTCTACCTCGCGCTGCTGCTCATCCTGCTGACGCTCATCCTGCGGGGCGTCTCATTCGAGTACCGTCACCAGCGGGACAGCCTGAAGTGGAAGAAGGGCTTCGACCGGATGATCGTCATCGGCTCGGCCGTGCCCGCCTTCCTGTGGGGCGTCGCCGTCGCGAACATCGTCCACGGCGTGCCGCTCGACGCGAACCACGAGTTCACAGGATCGCTCGTGACGCTGCTGAACCCGTACGCGCTCGTCGGCGGGCTCACGACGCTCCTCCTCTTCTTCACGCACGGCGTGTACTTCGTCGCACTGAAGACCGACGGGCAGGTCCACCTCGACGCCCGCCGGCTCGCGCGGCGCAGCGGCATCCTCACCGTCGTCGTCGCGGCCGTCTTCCTCGTCTGGACGATCCTCAACGCCTCGACGGCGGGTGCCCCGGCCCTCTGGCTCGTCGTGCTCCTGTCGGCCGTCGCAGCGCTCAGCCTCATCGCGTCCCTCGTGGCGAACGCGCGCGACAGCGAAGGCTGGGCGTTCGCGCTCGGCGCGGCGACCATCGTCGCGGCGGTGCTGGCCCTGTGGTTCGCGCTCTTCCCCAACGTCATGCCCTCGACGACGGATGCCGCGAACAGCCTGACGATCGAGAACGCGTCGAGCACCGACTACACGCTCACGATCATGAGCTGGGCGGCGCTGATCTTCCTGCCCCTCGTGCTGCTGTATCAGGGCTGGACGTACTGGATCTTCCGCAAGCGCGTCTCGCGCAGCCGCATCGAGCGCGCCGCCGCGGTGGTGCACTGATCCGGCGGGCTTACGCGCGGTGCGCCGGGACCACACATCCGCGCTCGAGCCGCCGCATCGGAGCGGCACGAGCGGGGAGTCTGGCGCACGGACGGATGGGTTCGCGGGTGAGGAGGGTCGAACAGGGATGAGTGGGACGGATGCCGGGGCGCGGCGCACGCCGCCGGTCGACCCTCGGCTGCTGAAGTACGCCGGCGCCTCCCGCGGCTTCTTCCTGGCGGTCGCGGTGATCGCGGTGTGCCAGACGCTCGTGATCATCGCGTTCGCCTGGCTCATGACCTCCGCGATCGTCGGCGCCGTCGAGGGGATGCCGCTGTCCGCCCTCGCGCCGACGCTCGGCCTCCTCGCGGCCGTCGTCGCGGTCCGAGCCGTGCTGCTGTGGGCGCGCGACAGCGTCGCAGCGCGGGCGGCCGCTCAGGTCGAGCTGCAGCTGCGCGACACGCTCGTCGGCGCGGTCGGCGTGCTGGGTCCGGAGTGGACCGAGCGGCACAACTCGGCGCAGCTCGCCGTCACCGCCGGGCGCGGACTCGCCGCTCTCGAGGCCTACTTCGGGCGCTACCTCCCCCAGCTCGTGCAGACCGTCATCGCGACGCCGATCCTCGTCGCGGTCATGTGGTGGCAGGACTGGATCTCGGGCCTCACCGTTCTGCTGACCCTCCCCCTCATCCCGGTCTTCATGGTGCTCATCGGCCTCGCGACGCGCACGGTGCAGCAGCGCCAGTGGAAGACGCTGCATCAACTGGCCGCGCGGTTCTCCGACACGGTGCAGGGCCTCTCGACACTCAAGGTGTTCGGCCGGCAGCACCGCGCCGCGGCATCCATCGCCTCGGTCACCGAGCGGTACCGGACCGAGACCATGAAGGTGCTGCGCGTCTCGTTCCTGTCCGGCTTCGCGCTCGAGTTCCTCGCTTCGATCTCGGTCGCGATCGTCGCCGTCTCGATCGGCTTCCGCCTGCTCGACGGCTCGCTCGCGCTCATGGTGGGGCTCTTCGTCCTCCTGCTCGCGCCCGAGGCGTATCTGCCGCTGCGGCAGGTCGGAGTGCAGTTCCACGCGGCGGCCGAGGGCATCGCCGCGACCGACGACGTGTTCGCGGTGCTGGATGCCGCGGCCCCACGCCGTCCATCCACGCCTCCGTCGGCGGATCCCGCGAAAGGGCCGCGCACCGGGATGCACGCCACTGCGGCCCCCGGCATCCTCACGCTCGAGGGGGTGCGCGTCCGGCGCGGCGAGCGGCTCCTTCCGCCCATCGACCTCGTCGTGCGGCCCGGCGAGGTCGCTCTGCTGGAGGGACCGAGCGGCTCGGGCAAGTCGAGCGTCCTGGCGGCGCTCCGCGGCGCCGCGGGGTTCGAGGGCACCGCCGCGTACGGCGGCCGCGACGTGCGCGACCTGGTGCCCTCCGGGTGGCTCGCGTGGGCGGGTCAGCGACCCGGCCTCGTGGCGGGACCCATCGGCGCCAATGTCGCTCTGGGCGACCCCGTGCCCGACGCCGCGGTCATCCGCCGGGCGCTCGAACTCGCCGGCGCGGGCGACCTCGACCCCGAGGCCGAGCTCGGCGTGCAGGGCGCCGGACTCTCCGGCGGCCAGGCCCAGCGCGTCGCCGTCGCGCGGGCCTTCTACCGGCACCTGCGCGGCTTTGCGCCGGTTGTCGCGCTCGACGAGCCGAGCTCGGCTCTCGACACCCGCACGGAGGCGCGGCTCTGGGCGTCGGTGCGGCTCCTCGCCGATGCGGGCGCTGCCGTCGTGCTCGTCTCGCACCGCGTGTCGGCGCGGACGATCGCTGACGCCGTCGTGCACCTCGAGCCCAGTGAGGTGCCGGCATGACGTCCCTCGACCGGCGCACGATGGCGGGCGCCTCGCCGGCGCTCGCCCCGTCGACTCCCGCCGCCGTCCTCCGCGGCGCCATGCCGCCCGCCAGGCGGTTCTGGCCGGGTGCCGCATCGGCCTTCCTGTCCGAGGCATCCGCTGTCGCGCTCCTCGCCGTCAGCGCCTGGCTCATCGTGCGGGCGAGCGAGCAGCCCCTCGTGATGTACATCACGGCGGCGGTCGTCGGCGTGCGTCTCTTCGCGATCAGCCGCGCGGCCTTCCGCTACCTCGACCGGCTCGCGAGTCACGACGCGGCCCTGCGCCAGCTGGCGACCAGCCGGGCCGACCTCGTGCGCCGACTCATCCCGCTGGCCCCCGACGGTCTCACCCGCACGCGGCGCGGCTCGGTGCTGGCGGCGCTCGTCGACGACGTCGACGACCTGCAGAACCTGCCCCTTCGCGTCGTGCAGCCGCTCGTCGCGTCGGCGGCCGTCGCGGTGGGCGCCGTCGTGCTCGTGGCGTTCGCCTGGTGGCCGGCCGCCGTGACGCTCGCTGCGTGCCTCGCGATCGCGGGGGCCGCGGCGATCCTCTGGGGCTGGGTGGCCGGGGCGAGGGCGGAGCGCGCGGTCGCTCCGCTGCGCTCACGCCTGTCCGACGCCATCGTCGACCACCTCGGCAGCCTCGACGTCCTGATGGCGTACGGCGCCGAGGACGAGAGCCGCCGACGCATCCGGGAAGCCGATGCCGCTCTCCGCCGCGCCGTCGTCCGTCGGAGCGGTGCGCAGGCCGGCACCTCCGCCCTCGTCTCACTCCTCGCCGGCGCGGCATCGATCGCCGCCATCGCCGTCGCGGCGCCCGGGGTCTTCGACGGTGGACTGTCCGCACCGGCTCTCGCGGTCGTCGTCCTCGTGCCGATGGCGGTGTTCGAGGTCTTCTCCACCGTCCCCCTCGCGGCGTCTTCCTGGCGGCAGGTTCGGGCGGCCGCCGCGCGGATCGCGGCATCCCTCCCGGCCGACCCGCCCGAGGGACTCGTCATCGAGGCGATCCCGGCGACCGGCGAAGCACCCCCGCTCGGCGACGGGCTCCGCCTGCGCGACGTGTCGGCGCGCTGGCCTGGGGCACACCGTGCGTCCCTCGCCGGCATCGACCTCGACGTGCGGCCGGGCGAACGCGTTCTCGTGGTGGGCGCGAGCGGCGCCGGGAAGACGACTCTCGCCCACGCCCTCGTGCGCTTCCTCGACACCTCGGGCGAGTACGCGATCGGCGGGACGGAGGTGCACGACCTCGCGGGCGACGACGTCCGCCTCACCGTCGGGCTGTGCGAGCAGCACCCCATGCTGTTCGACGAGGACATCCGCCAGAACCTGCTCTTCGCTCGTGACACCGCGACCGACGCCGACCTCCACGCCGTCCTCGACCGCGTGGGCCTCGGCGGTTGGCTGCGCGAACGGGGCGGGCTCGGCGCGCGCGTCGGAGAGCGCGGGGCGCTCGTCTCGGGAGGACAGGCACAGCGCCTCGCCCTCGCCCGAGCGCTGCTGCGGGGCTTCCCCGTGCTCGTGCTCGACGAGCCGACCGCGGGTGTCGACCCCGAGGCATCCGATGCCCTGCTCAGCGATCTGCTCTCCGCGGTGGGAGACGATCAGGCCGTCGTGCTCATCTCGCACGTGACTGTGCCCGCGGGTCTCGTCGACCGGGTCGTGCGTCTCGAGGGCGGCCGGGTAGCCGCCTGACCCAGGTAGCGTCGACGCATGGCCGACGTGAGGGTGCGCAGAGCGACCGTCGACGATGCCCGGGCGATCGCCACGATCCGCATCAGGACGTGGCGCGAGGCCTACCGCGGCCTCATCCCCGAGGAGGTCATGGATCGGTTCGACATCGATCGCGAGACGGAGCGGCGCACCGTGCACTGGGACGATCGTCACGCCGACCCGCAGAGCGTCGAGCTGATCGCCGAAGTCGACGCGGAGCCCGTCGGGTGGGCGACGGCCGGCCCGTCGCGCGACGATGACGGCTCGGGCGAGGTCTATGCGATCTACGCTCTGCCGGAGCACTGGTCCACCGGCGTCGGGCATGCGCTCCTGGTCGAGGCGGAGCGGGCGCTCAGGGCTGCCGGCTTCCGCCGAGCGCACCTCTGGTATCTCGACGGCAACGAGCGCGCGGCATCCTTCTACGAGCGCCACGGCTGGATCGAGGACGGGCGCACCAAGCTCGATGACCGGCTTCTCGGCGACGAGCAGGTGGCTCCGCTGCTCGAGCGCCGGCGCGTCCGCGACCTCGTCGAGAGCTAGAGCGCCATTCCGAAGGCCTGCACGCCTTCGTGCGACGGCAGGGCCGTGAAGCCCAGACGCGTATAGAACGCGAGCGCCCCGGTGTTGCCGCTCGAGGCGACGAGGTGCAGGCCCGTCACGCCGCGCTCGCGCAGGGCGGCGACGAGCGTGTCGATGAGGCGCCGGCCCCAGCCCTGCCCCTGCAGCTCCGGAAGCAGGTCGATGTGGAGGTGCGCGGGGTATGCGTCACCGTAGGGCTCGGCGCCGGCGTGCCGGCCGTAGGCATAGCGAAGGGTGCCGTCCTGCCGGCTGCGCTCCTCGTCCGGCCGCGGCCACCGCTCGGCGAACCGCGGCCACCACTCGGTCGCGAACCACACCTCGAACTCGCGCGTGTCAGGAGCGCACACGACGTATCCCGCGACGCGGCCGTCATCGGTCTCGACGACGAACGCGAGGTCGGGATGCCTCGCCGCATACGGCAGAACGAAGATCTGCGCCCAGATCTCGTCGTCCTCGAAGAGACCGGTCGCATCGACCCCCTCGTCGGCGGTCCGAAGGCAGATGTCGGCGAGCGCGGGCTCGTCGCCGGGACGGAACGGACGGATGCGGGGCACGCGCCGAGTCTAGATGCGGGCGCCGACGCGGTCCCGTCCGACGGAGCCGCGGGGGGGGTGCGTCGTCTCGGGTAGCGATGCCGGGCCGTCTCACTCCGCGATGGCCGGCGTCTCACGCCGGGATGAAGCGCACGTCTCCGGCGTCCACGCGAAGACGCACCGGAGCGCCGGGCACGAGAGCCGCCTCGGCAGCCCGGTCGGCCGGGAGGTCGACGGCCACCTCCGGCTCGGCCGTCCGCACGCGGACGCCGGCGGGCGTCTGCTCGAGGCGCACGACGCGCGCGAGCCACTTCCCCGCATCGCGCGGGGAGCCGTCGGATGCCTCGGGCGGCACGGCCCCCGACTCGGACGCCCCGTCGATCCGCTCCAGGCGCACCGCAGCCGGCGAGAACACCGCGGCCAGACGTCCCTCCTCCCCCGCGTCGCCACGCCCGGCGTCGAGGACGAGCCCTCCGCTGGCCCACCGGTCCGAGGCGAGTGTGCCCACGACGCGGTTGAGTCCCGAGACTGCGGCGACGAAGCGCGTCGCGGGGGCGGCGAGGACGTCGCGCACGGGTCCGGCCTGTGTCACCCGGCCGTCTTCGACGACGACGAGCCGGTCCGCGAGAGACACCGAGTCCACGGCGTTGTGCGTCGCGACGACGGCCGTCGTCCGCGTCGCGGTGAGCTGCTCCCGCACCATGGCCCGGATGTCGGCGGCGGTCTCGGTGTCGAGCGACGTCAGCGGCTCGTCCAGCAGCAGAAGGGACGGCGCCGTGGCGAGGGCGCGGGCGATCGCGACACGCTGCTGCTGCCCGCCCGAGAGCTGCGCCGGGCGCCGGGCGCCCATCCCGTCCAGTCCGACGCGCGACAGCCATTCGTCGGCTTCGCGATGGGCGGTCGGCTTGTCGACGCCGCGCGCGAGCGGCCCGAAGGCGACGTTCTGGTGCGCCGTGAGGTGCGGGAACACGCGCGGGTCCTGGCCGAGGAGCACGACGCCGCGCTTCGACGGCGTCACAT